>CAKRVL010000077.1 GCA_934408705.1 uncultured Blautia sp.
GTTTTCCCCGAACCGGGGCCTGCCAGAACCATCATAGGTCCTGACAGGTGGGCGATTGCCCTTAATTGAGATGGATTCTTCTTCATAATTGAAACAGATTCTTCTTTATAAATTCTCAAGCTTCTCAATAGCTGCCTTCACGCGACGGATAGTCTCATCCTTGCCAATGATCTCCATAATCTCGGTAGCACCTGCCGGAGTCATCTGTTTACCGGAAACAGCTGTACGAAGCGGCCACATTACATAACCATTCTTGTAGCCCTTCTCCTTAACAAATTCACTTAAAGAAGCAAACAGTGGATCATTCACATATTCCTCCTGGGCTTCCAGTAACGGAAGCACTTCCTTCAGAACTGCAAGAGAAGTCTCCTCATTTGTTTTCATTTTCTTATGGCAGTACATAGCTGCATCATATTCAGGAACCTCCTGGAAGAAATCGATCAGCTCCGGAATATCCGGGAAAGTCTCGATTCTGGTCTGAACCATTCCTGCAATTTTCTTAAAGTTGAAGTCTCCCTTAAGAACCTCCTTCATGTATGGAAGTGCTCTCTCATAGAATACTTCTGGATCCATTTTCTTAATGTACTCGCCATTCATCCAGCGAAGCTTGTTAATATCAAACACAGCCGGAGATTTATTAATATGGTGATAATCAAACTTCTCAACCAGCTCCTGAAGGCTGAAGATCTCATTATTATCTGCCGGGCTCCATCCGAGAAGTGCAACGTAGTTTACGATTGCCTCTGAAACAAATCCCTGGTCCAGAAGATCCTCATAGGAGGAATGTCCGGAACGCTTGGACAGCTTGGCGTGTGTCTCATCTGTGATCAGCGGACAATGAACATAAACCGGGATATCCCAGCCAAATGCCTCATAAATACGGTTATATTTCGGAGAAGAGGAAAGATATTCATTACCTCTTACTACATGTGTGATTGCCATGAGATGATCATCTATAACATTTGCAAAGTTATATGTAGGATATCCATCAGACTTGATCAGGATCAAATCCTCAAGCTCCTCATTATTTACTGTAATATCTCCGTAAATAACATCATGGAAGGTGGTGGTTCCCTCTGTAGGCATGTTAAAACGGATTACGTGAGGCTCTCCGGCATCGAGACGACGCTGAACCTCTTCCTTGGAAAGCTTCAGGCAGCGCTTGTCATAAATAGAAATCTCCTTGCCTGCAACTACGCGCTTCATGCTGTCTAACTCTTCCTTCTGACAGAAGCAGTAATATGCATCTCCCTGCTCTACAAGCTGCTGGGCATATTTCAGATAAATCCCCTGCGCCTGACGCTCGCTCTGTACATACGGGCCATATCCGCCATCCTTATCCGGACCTTCATCATGCAGCAGTCCGGTCTTCTCCATAGTACGGTAAATAATATCAACAGCACCCTCTACATAACGCTCCTGATCTGTATCTTCAATACGGAGAATGAAATCTCCGCCTTCATGCTTGGTAATAAGATATGCGTATAACGCAGTACGTAAATTTCCAACGTGCATCCTGCCTGTAGGGCTTGGTGCAAATCTGGTTCTGATCTTAGCCATGTTTTCTCTATTCTCCCTATCTGTTATTTCTTATTCTCTGCTGTTATCCCATGTTTTCTCATAAGATCCACAGCTATCTTTCCACATTATATACCTAATCCATTCAAAATGTCCATAGAAAAAATCTCCCCGAAGCCCAGCCTCAGGGAGATCATCATCTGTATCATGAATTATGCATCGATTCCTTTATCTCTCAGATAATCGATCACATCACCAACAGTATTCAGCTCAGTAAGCTCCTCTGCCGGAATCTCGATGTTATACTCATCCTCAAGTGCCATAACAAGCTCGAAGAGGTCAAGGGAATCTGCTCCCAGGTCATCCTTGAAAGAAGTATCTGCTGTAATAGTCTCTGCATCACAGTTAAGCTGCTGTGCGATCATTTCACTCATTTTTTCTAACATTGCTCATTCTCCTTTAAATAAATATCTCGAAAACCGGCTTCTGTCCAGCCGTATGTCATATACTGCGGAAAGTATATAATCTGGTGGCGCATTTGTCAAGAGGATTATAATATAAATTCGGGCTCCTGGAACTTTATCTGTCTGGCCACACTAAGTGCCAGTCCCATCTCTGCCATCAGGAACAAAATGGATGTACCTCCGTAACTGATGAATGGCAGGGTGACACCCGTATTCGGAATAAGATTCAGTACAACTGCCACATTCAGAATAACCTGCAATGCTATATGTATAAACACACCGCTTACAAGAAGAGAACCAAACATATCCGGGGCATTCTGAGCTATAAAATACAGTCTGTACAAAAGATATCCAAAAAGTGCCAGCACCATAATTGCGCCAAAAATCCCAAGCTCTTCACAGATGATAGAAAAAATCATATCATTCTGTGCCTCAGGTACACTTCCCAGCTTCTGAATACTATTTCCAAGCCCTCTGCCAAAGAAGCCCCCAGAACCAATTGCATACAGAGCCTGCAAGGTCTGATAGCCGTCTCCACTTGCATAATCCTCCGGATGAAGCCATACCTGGATACGTCGCAGACGGAAGCTGGAGCTCTTATCCATATTGGAAAGGGCATAGACCAAAATTGCTACCAGGACAATTGCTGCCGCTGCCAGAATAATAAATGGCTTAGTTTTAGGGTGGGCTATAAATACAAGACCAACTGTAATTCCAAAAATGATCATTGCCGTACTAAGATTCTCAGTAAACACATAGGCTACCAATGCCTGTGCCCCACCTACACCGATCAGAACCATAGTCGCCTTAAGTGTATTTACCCTTTTTCCCATTTTGACGATCATATAAGACAGTGTAACGATCACCGCAATCTTGGCAATCTCGGCCGGCTGAAACTGAATTCCGATCTTCAGCCATCTTCGTGCTCCATGTGACGAAACGCCAAGGGGAGTCTTAACAAGCATCATAAGGATAATTGCTGCTATATAAACTAAAAAAGGCATTTTCGCCAGAAGATGATAATCTACATAGGACACTACAATAGCCATGAACAGACATCCAATACTATACAGTGCCTGCTTTTTAAAATAAAACATATCATCTCCCTCATTGATCTGAGCCATGTAGGAGCTTGTGCTGTAAAGCATGATCAAACCAAAGCACATGATCAATATGATCACTGCGATCAGATTAAAGTCATAATAATCTGACTTGGCTTTCTTCATCTTGATCTTCATTTTATAGTCCGGACCAGCTTTCTTTTTCCCCGACCGGTTAGTTGCTTTCTTTTTTTTCGCAATATCCACCTTATCACCTGTTTCTATTGATTTATGTATGGATTTTTCTTTTTCCGATTTTTTTATTATAGCAGACTCTTTTTGGGGGTGCAACAAAATTCGGGAATACAGCAAAAAGGAGCCGGATCGTCTCCTGCCCCTTTTTATTTCTATAAATACTTTGTTTATTATTTACTTTGTTTGTGTTGTATGTGATCAGTCATCGCTTCCATCATCGAAGCCTTCGGTTTCAATGATAAACTTAACGTTACCACTCATAGAAGCATCCCTGCCTGTGAAGGAAGTATAAGCTGCATCATCTGACTGGATTGCTTCCAGACGATCCAGAACACTCTGGAAATCATCCTCCATTGTATCTTTCAGTTTCTTGATACCCTCATCATAGAATTTCTTCTCGCCATCCTTCAGCTCTTTAGCTCCATCCTTAAGCTCTTTAGCTCCATCCTTCAGATCCTTAGCTCCATTGTCCAGAGACTTAGCTCCATCCTTAAGACTGCTGGTTCCATCTTTCAATGTCTTAGCTCCATCATCCAGATCTTTAGCTCCATCCTTCAGGCTGCTGGTTCCATCTTTCAATGTGTTAGTTCCACTTACAAGAGATGTAGTACCATTCTTCAGATCACGTGTTCCATTGTTTACACTGTTTGCTCCACTTCTTAACTGGGATGCTCCACTTCTGAGATCATAAGCTCCGCTCTTTAACTGTGCAATACCGGATTTCACCTGTCCGCTGGCAGCTACCAGTGTACCTGCTCCCTTTACAAGATTCTTCGTTCCGGCTGTCAGCTGAGAGGCTCCGCTATTCAGAGAGTCACTGTTTTCGGTGAGCTTGGAAGCTCCGCTTCTAAGTGCTACACTATTTGCAGCAATCTGACCTACACCTGTTACCAGCTGGCCTGTAGCCTTACTGATTGAATCAAGGCCGGACTGAACACTTGTTTTTGCATTCTTTAATGTGGCAGCACCATTAAGAAGTGCTGTTGCATTGGCATTATTCTCACCCTGAAGACTATTGATTCCAGCGGTAATCAGCGGTGCATTGGAAAGAAGGTTATCAGAACCTTCTGTAAGCTGCTCTGCTGCCTTGGTATCCTGCAGTTTCTTATAGCCTGCCTGAAGCTTGGTGTTGCCTTCTGTAATTTCTTTAGCTCCTGCGCTTAATTCTTCTGACTGTTCTTTCATTTCCTCAACCTTATCTTTGGTAATAGCTTTGGAAATATTTTCTACAGCTGTCATTTTATCAGAGAGATCAGCTGTACCTGAAATAATATCATTCGCACCAGTGGTAAGCTTTTCATTATTTTCAGTGAGTTTACCTAAATTTGTTGTCAGACCACTTACTCCTGCATCCACTGTTGCTGCAGTTGTTGCTGTGGCAGAAGCACTGCTTGCCAGATTATTTGCTGATTCAACCAGTCCGGCTAAGGTTTCCTTAATTTGTGTCTCTTTGTCATCCTGTGCGCTATTTGCAGCTGTACAGGAGTTTACTGCACTATCCAGCTGATCTGCAATCGCATTTAATGTCTCCTGTGTCTGTGCGCCATTGGTATCAGCAGTTACCGTACCACCTGCCTGGGCTGCCACATTTGTCAGTTCGTTCTGAGCTGCTGCTGCGCTGTCTGCGCTTCCGTACAGCTGGCTGATCGCACTGTTAATTGCAGCTGCCGTTCCTTCATCCAGACTGGAGGTATCGATGCCCTGCAGTGTTGCAAGTGCTCCGCTGACTGAACCTGACACAGCACTGATCTGACCGGAAGCTGCACTTGTGTCAACACCTGTTGACTGTACTTCCACACTTGTTTCAATACCGGCAGCAGCCTCACGTACAGACTGTGCAAGACCACTCATTTCCTGGGCTGCTTCAGAGCTTTCTGTTCCATACATGGAGTTCTGTAATTCCTTTAATCCATTTGCCAGGCTGGAAGCAGAATTGCTTACAGTACTGGTTCCATTAGCAAGGTTCTTTGTAACAGCCGCAAGATTTGCGCTTCCCTCTTCTGCTGCTTTAACGCCAGGTGCATAGCTTAAGATGCCTGTTGCCAGATTGTTAGCACCTGTTGCGTATTTTTTCAGATTAGCTGCCAGATTGGGAATGTCTGCTGTCTCAACATTTCCTACAAGTGATTCCATCTGATCTGCTGCAGCTGCAATTCCGTCTGAAGCCTTCTGGATTCCAGGTGCCAGCTTACCAACGCCCTCAACCAGAGCAGAAGTTCCTGCCACATAATCCTTCGTTCCCTGTGCAAGTGTACTTGCTCCACTTACAAAATCACTTACACCTGCAGTCAATGTAGTAGCACCATTTACATAAGCAGTTACACCATCTGCCAGCTGATTTCCACCGGCAACATACTGGTTCACACCATCTGTAAGGGATTTAATTCCTTTATTATATTCTGTCATATTGGTGTTAACCGTATCAACACCCTTTGTATAGCTATCCACACCTGAAGCCAGTGTACTCACACCTGAAGTATACTGTGAAATACCGCTCTGAAGGGATTTCGCACCACTGTTCAGCTTGGAAGCACCGCTCTTGGCACTTGCAACACCGGCATCAAATTCATCATAGCTGGAAGCCAGTGTACTTGCTCCACCATAGAGTGTTCTGGTTCCATCATATAAAGTCTTTGTTCCACTGTACAGGGATGTAGTTCCTGAATAAAGTTTACCTGCACCTGTATTTAAAGTCTTGGCTCCGTCATTAAGATCCTTGGCTCCATCATCCAGCTTCTTGGCTCCATCCTTCAATGTGCTGGTTCCACTCTTCAGATCCTTAGCTCCGTCATCCAGTTTCTTTGCTCCATCGTAAAGCTCACTTGTTCCATCCTTCAGATCCTTAGTACCATCATAAAGCTTCTTTGTTCCATCAAAAAGATCCTTAGAACCATCAACCAGCTTCACAGCTGCATCATCCAGTTCATCCAGGGAATCCTGAAGCTGGTCAAGATCATCAGAGTCTTCCAGATCCAGGCTGCTGAGCATATCTGTAACTGCCATAGTAAAGGTATTTCCCATGGAACACTCTGTGACATCTGCTTCCATCGTGAAGCCTTCCGGAATATCAATCTTATCAGAAAGATCCTCACTTAAATCCAGGCTGTCCTTTAATCCAGGAACTGCAACGCCTACAACCATTTCCTTATCGCCGTCAGAAATCACTTTTCCATTATCAATGGTAATATTCGAGAATTTATCTGAGGAAAGGATCATTCCTGTTACCATAACGAATGGAGAATAAACCTCAACATCCTTTTTATCAACCTTTACTGTTTTCTTAGATTTATTAGTATAGGAAACCTCCATACGAAGATGACCGCTCTTACCAGCAAGCTCATCCGGACTGATTTCCTGATTATCCAGATAATACTTGATCTTCATATCTACCGGAAGCTCTTTATTAGAAGTTCCCTGATAGTAGATATCACTGCTCTGTGTATTCCAGGTAACAGCATCTCCATCCTGGGTAAAGGTCTCATCTCCCTTTACATTCTTAATATTCTCCAAATCAGATACATCAGAAACTTCTCCGGAAGCAGCACCTGAATTCTTCAGCCAGTCTGATACTGTGATGTCCTTCACTTCACCCTCTGCTGTTGCATTCACATATACGGTTTCTTCCTTAGACACTGCATTATCTGTTCCCTGCGCCACAGCCATTACCGGTGTAGCTCCAAGGACAGCAGCCATTCCGGCAGCCATTGTAACATTCAGGATTTTTTTATTTCGATTCATGCTATCCAACTCCTTAATTCAAAATCTGACATCTGTAAGTCTCTTTTGCCGCCTGGCAGCGCATCTTTTACCCGACATCAGTTAATCATCTTTTAGCCTATGAAAGTTATACATCAAAACTGACCAATAGTCAATATCTGCTTTTTATCCAAATCTTTTCCTGTTTTGATATTGACTTTTGGTCATTTTTGTTTAAAATAATAATAATACTAGTGTCAAAAGGTCAAAAAGCTGTTCGTGCTTGCACGATAAGGCTTTTGAACTTAGGACACGCCAAATATGAGAAAGTAGCGATTTACGCAGTAAATCAGCGGATTTCGAATATTTGGAGGATTGCGGGAGCAGCGTAGCTGCGTAGCAATCCGGGTATCAAATGAGTGTCAAAAGGTCTTTTGACACTCATATCACAATAATTACTTTAGTATATCAATGTACGAATCAAGGAGGAACAGGCATGGGAAAGCTGGAGTTAAATAAGAAAAAAAAGAAAAGTGCTCTGTATAACACTGCCTTTGAACTCTTTACAACCAAAGGCCTTGCGAAGACAACCATTTCCGATATTGTAGAAAACGCGGGAGTTGCAAAGGGTACCTTTTATCTCTACTTTAAGGACAAATATGATATCCGCAACAAATTGATTTCGCACAAAGCCGGTGAGCTTTTCTCTGACGCGCATAATGCTCTGTATGCGGCTCACATAACAGGATTCACCGCCCAGCTTCATTTTATCGTAGATAATATTCTGGACAGACTGGAAACTGAGAGCAGTCTTCTTGGTTTTATTTCCAAGAATCTGTCCTGGGGCATTTTTAAGGATGCTTTTCAGGAACAGGCAGATGATGACGACTTTCCTTTTTTCCAGGAATATCTGAATCTGCTGGATCAATCTGATACAGAATATGATTCCCCGGAGCTGCTTCTTTTCACCATCATTGAACTGGTAAGTTCTACCAGCTACAGCTGTATTCTTTATTCTCAGCCTGTCTGTCTTGATGAATACCGGCCCTATCTTCACCGGACAATCGACTGTATTTTACAGGCATTTACCCATGGCACCGATGGTGAAAAATATCTTCCGGCCAGTCATATGGACATTATTCCAGATAAACATTTTGATGAAGATTAGGCGATAACATAAGGAGAGCTTACGAATGAAAGAAAAATTATATACCATTCCCCTGATGGATGCTTTTAAAGCAGAGGACGAATGTCCCTTTTGCTTTGTAGAGCGACAGCTGGAGCAGCATGCCATGGACTTTGTCCTGGGAGCCGGAGCCTCTTATATGGAAGATGATATACGTGCTGAAACGGACAAAGCAGGCTTCTGCCGCACCCATTATAAAAAAATGTACGACTATGGCAATCGTCTTGGCACAGGTCTGATCCTGAAAACTCATTTTCAATATAAAACAAAAGAACTCCATGAGCAGATCAAGATGTTTGCTCCATCTAAAGCCTCTGTTTTTTCCAGATTTAAAAAGGGAAACACTGATACAAGTGGACCGAAAACATCTCTAGGCGCATGGGTAAAGGAGCAGGAAAATACCTGCTATATCTGTAATTATTATAAAGATACATATGCAAGATATCTGGATACCTTCTTCGATCTCTTTAAGAAGAATCCGGAATTTCTCCCTCTTTTCCAAAATTGCAAGGGCTTTTGTATTCCTCATTTCGGAGATCTGGTAGAAACAGCTGAAAACACTTTGTCTGATAAGGACAAAAAAGCCTTCTACGATATTCTTTTCCCAATGATGGAGCAGAATATGCAAAGACTTTCCGATGATCTGGACTGGTTCTGTGATAAATTTGACTATCGCAACAAGGATGCCGACTGGCGGACCTCCAAGGATGCTCTTCCAAGAAGCATGCAAAAGGCTGCCGGTGGATATCCTGCAGACGAACCATATACCATGGATAAATGAAGCAAAACATTCTCTTTCGTTTTTTCCGCAATAAAAATGAGACGTCTCTCGCATTCTGCAAAGTCGTCTCATTTTTAATTTCTCTTAGAATTTTCTCCAGGTGTCGCGCTTAAATAAAAGAAGCAAAGGGAACACCTCAAGTCTTCCTGCCAGCATATCGAAAATCATAACAATCTTTGATACATAAGAATAAGTATCAAAATTTCCCGTAGGACCAACGGCTCCAAGACCAGGTCCAATATTATTTAAGGTCGCCGTAATCGCAGTGAAATTGGAAACCATATCCAGGTTATCCAGACTAATGATCAGCAGCGATGTTACAAAAATCATAATATACACAAACAAGAACATGTTAGTGGCACGCACAATTTCATGTGGAATTGCCTTATCATCCATCTTGATCTTCTTTACCGCATTGGGATGCAGATAAAGCTGCAGCTCTTTGCGGGCAGATTTACACAGGATCAGAAGACGGGATACTTTAATACCTCCGCCTGTACTTCCTGCACAGGCTCCTACAAACATAAGGATAACCAGTATTGTTTTGGAAAATACGGGCCACAAATTAAAGTCTGTGGTAGCATATCCTGTGGTGGTGATAATAGAGCCAACCTGAAACGCAGCCTGCTGGAAAGCCCTTCCAAAGCTTGTAAACATACCTCTGGTATTAATAGCAATGGCTACAATAGCCAGACCTATAATCCCCAGATAATAACGCACCTCTTCGTTCTTCGCTGCCTGCATCATCTTCTTTGTAAGAATCAGATAATAGGCATTAAAATTGACTCCGAAAAGAATCATAAACACTGTGATCACTACCTGGTTATATGTGCTGTAGCTGGCAATACTGTCATTCTTAATACCAAATCCACCAGTACCTGCAGTACCAAAGCTAAGGCAAAGGGTATCAAATAAAGGCATTTTTCCAATGAGAAGCAAAATCATCTCTATAACAGTAAGCATAATATAGATGGTATACAGGATCTTCGCTGTAGACTGTACCTTTGGCACCAGTTTACTGACAGATGGACCCGGGCTCTCTGCCTTCATCAGATTCATATGATAGCCGCCGGTAAGGGGCAGAAGGCAAAGAATGAATACCAATACTCCCATACCACCGATCCAATGGGTAAAGCTTCGCCATAACAGCATACAATGTGAAAGCGCCTCCACATCCTTTAAAATACTGGCTCCGGTTGTGGTAAAGCCCGAAACGGTCTCAAATATTGCATCCACGGGATGTGGAATACTTCCGGATATGATAAACGGAAGCGCACCTGCAATACTGAGCACCAGCCAGCTAAGGGCAACCGTAACAGCTCCCTCTTTTGCATGAAATACTTTATTTTTTCTTTTCTTTATGGTAAGTGGAATACCAATTGCCAGGCAGATCAGTATTGTGATCAAAAATGCCAGACCATTTTTTTCTCTGTAAATGATTGCAGTTATTCCGGGCAAAACCATAAATGCTGCTTCAAAATTAAAGATCCAGCCAAGAATATAAGATATCATGGAATAATTCATGTCCCGGCTCCTTTACTTCGCAAGAATATCGTTAATATCCCGAAGCCCTCTGTTGGTGGTGACGATTACTACCCTGTCACCAATTTCCAAAGTATCATGTCCTCGTGGAATACGCACGCTTCCGTTTCTATAAAGACAGCCAACCAGAAGATTCTTCTTCAGATTCAGCTCTGACAATGTTTTTCCAATGATTGGCGAATTATCGGTAATCTTAAATTCCAATGCCTCTGCCTTACCATCAAGAATATGATACAATGTTTCCACATTACTTCCAATGGAATTCTGGGCTGCTCTTACATATTGCAAAATATAATCTGCTGTAATATATTTCGGATAGATAACGCTTCCAATGTCCAGCTTATCAATAATATCATCATAAGCAAGTCTGTTTACCTTAGCAACCAGTTTGGCATTCGAGATAGTCTTTGCAAAAAGTGAAAGAAAAACATTCTCTTCATCCATATTAGTCAAAGCGACAAATGACTCTGCATTTTCCAGTCCCTCTTCCAAAAGAAGAGAACGATCTGTACCATCTCCGTTAATAATAGTTGCATCTGCAAGCTCTTCACTTAAAAATTCGCAACGCGTCTTATCCTTCTCAATCACCTTAACCTTAATCTTCATGGCAAGAAGTGCCTTGGCAAGGTAATAGGAAATAGTACCACCGCCTACGATCACCGTATTCTTTACCTGGTGAGTCTTCAGACCGATTTTCTTAAAGAATGCTGCTGCATTCTGCGGTGTGGCCAGAATAGACACCACATCTCCATTGCGTATCATATTTGTACCACCAGGAATAATGGTATAATCATTTCCCTCAATAGCACAGAAAAGAATGTCACATCTGAAATGCTCCGTAATCTCCTGAATACTCTTTCCATTCAGACCAAATTCCGGCATTACCTTAAACTTCAGAAGCTCTACTTTACCGCGGGCAAAAGTATCTATTTTAATGGCAGACGGAAAGCGTAACAGTTTGGAAATCTCCTGTGCTGCTGCCAGTTCCGGATTAATGATCATTGCCACTCCCAGACGTTCCTTAATAAAGCCGATCTCCTTACTGTAAATCGGATTACGGACACGGGCAATGGTATGACAATGTCCCGTCTTCTGTGCAATCAGACAACACAAAAGGTTCATCTCATCAGATACTGTAACTGCAATAAGAATGTCTGCAGTCTCAATTCCCGCTTCTATAAGAGTATTAATACTGCCACCGTTACCCACAACACCCATTGCATCTACTTTATCAGTGATCTCATTAAGAGTATCTGCGTTGGTATCGATCAGGGTTATGTCTGTATCCTCTTCCTGAAGCTGCTCTGCAAGGGTACGTCCAACTTTTCCGCACCCAACAATTATAATCTGCATAACTCCTCCAAATGTTTAAATAATAGGAAAATGTCAGGCTACAGCCACAGCAGGACTGTCCCTAACATTCTATAAACAGGTTACTGATCACTTTGTAAACAGTAACGCAGGCAGTGATATTATATCACTCCCGCATGGTTTTGGAAATAGTCATTTTCTTACAGTAAATGTTAAAATAACTATACAAAATCCCGAAACAATTTCCTGAAGCAATTCTGCGTGAGAAAGAACACGGGAAAGATTCGAACAGGTGTTTACTTTCTGCGTTTTATGTAGTACAATACCCCTATACTGAAAAAATATAGTTTTCATCATATTACTTTCACATGGATAATTTCCCCTGAAATGGAAGGAGGCCGGTGCTCTCGCACCGGCGCGTATGAAAAAGAAAAATATTAAATTAAGAAAGACTTGGTGCTTTCTACAGTTAATAATATACGAAACAAATGTGATAAAA
>CAKRVL010000078.1 GCA_934408705.1 uncultured Blautia sp.
TGAAAAAGAAAAATATTAAATTAAGAAAGACTTGGTGCTTTCTACAGTTAATAATATACGAAACAAATGTGATAAAAATGTGAAAGGCTTTTGAAAAAAAAGTGAATTACTTTTCGTAATTTTTGTATAAATAAACAAAAAATCAAATAATTATAAAGGATTTTACCAGATGAATGGACATAAATATGAATATAAGTGTGCCAGAATGTTGCGGCGGAAAGGTTTTCACCATGTGGAAGTCACCAGAAAAAGCGGCGACCAGGGTGTTGATATCATTGCCTACAAAGGTTTTTCCAAATATGCAGTCCAGTGCAAGTATTATTCTTATCCCGTTGGAAATAAGGCAGTACAGGAAGTCTATGCCGGAGGTAAATATTACGATTGTGACCGCTGTATCGTCATGACCAACAGCACCTTTACCAAGGCTGCCATCAGCGCCGCTAATAAACTGGATGTAAAATTGTGGGATAACTGCTCCATGATAAAGAGTACCAGCCTGATTTTTGAAGCTATGCGCTCGATGAGTATTCTGACTTTCATTTTTGGCTGTTACCTGCTTCACGATATTCCCCCCTTTTCTTCTGCTACCTATATGCAGCATTACCGTGAGCTTATACTTACCCTGGCAGGTCTCCTCGGCTGGCTTGGCTGGGGAAGCTGGGGAATAAGCTCAATTACCGGTTTATTATATCTTTTTCTTGGATTTACAATGAACGAGGGCTCCATTCCAGTCATTTCTGTAAATGGATTGAATCTTGTTTTTCTGATTCCTGCACTGATTTATTTTATCCATGTATATCTGTTGAAGCCCAAGCCTTAAACTGCCAGACAGATAAAATATTCCACAGGATAAACATATTCTTATATTTTACATAAACTAAAGGGAAAGACCTGATAGAACAGGAAGAGATCTGTTTATGGAAAATTATCAGATGAGCCGTTCAGGCTGCCGTCCTTATAATAGAACCTGTGGGATGATGACTTCTTCTCCCGCTTCCTCACCATCTATGCGCCGTGGACCATCAGATAGCATTAGCTCAGGAGAAAGAAGCTGCTCTTGCAACACTACCTTTGATTCATCAAAGAATGACGGCATGTATGAATGCCTCAGACAGCTCGCTCCTACAATGGCCTACGTCCCTTACCAGCGCTTCACATCTGCCTATGATCTGAACTATGCTCTGTCTGTAGGAACTATTTTCCCACAGCTCTGCAAACCATTCTGTGGAAAGAGAGGTGGACGTAGATGACACGGAATCAGACATCTCCAAGGCTCTGCCTTTTACAACAGATCAATGAGATAAGCTTTGCTGTCGATGACATGCTTCTTTATCTTGACACTCATCCCGAAGACCAAAAAGCATTAACCTATTTTACCGATGCTTCTGACCAACGCAACAAGCTCATGGCCGAATATGCAAAGAAATACGGTCCTTTGACTATTGATGAGGCAACCGCTGACAATGAAAGCATATGGAAATGGTCTCAGCAGCCATTCCCATGGGAAAGGGAAGGAGTGTGACAGTTTATGTGGAATTATGAAAAAAGATTACAGTATCCCATTAATATTACTACACCAAATGCGAAGCTGGCACAGTTTATTATGAGTCAATACGGTGGCCCGGATGGAGAAATCGGCGCTTCCATGCGATATCTTTCCCAGCGTTTCACCATGCCCAATCGAACCTCAATGGCTGTGCTTAACGACATTGGCACTGAAGAACTGGCTCATCTCGAGATGGTCTCCACTATCATTCACCAGCTTACCCGTGGCCTGACCATGGAAGAAATTGAGAGCTCCGGACTTGGACCATATTACGTCGATCATACGGTAGGTGTGTGGCCACAGGCAGCCGGCGGAATTCCTTTTAATGCCTGCGAATTTCAAAGCAAGGGAGATCCTATTACTGATCTTTTTGAGGATCTTGCAGCAGAACAAAAAGCACGATCAACTTATGATAATATTCTCCGTGTAGCACGAAATGTTCCAGAGGTTGCTGATCCCATCCGTTTTCTGCGTGCAAGAGAAGTTGTACACTTCCAGCGCTTCGGTGAGACACTCCGCTCCATCCAGGAACAGTTAGACGCGAAAAACTTTTATGCGTTTAATCCATCTTTTGATAATCCGTGTACCGCAAGCTGTGCACCAGAAGCACGGTAACTACACAAACTATATAGGGGCTGTAAAATAAGTCCCTAAAGAAATGGGGATGCGAAAAACTCAATTGAATTTTTTCACATCCCCGCCCTTTCCAGCTCAGATTCCCTCATAATCAAACGCTGGTATAAAGCTCTCCTTTGCCGTTTCTCCATCTTGAAAATAGCCATTTTCAATTCCCATATTCACAGCCGCATCCAGTACTTTTTCGTACTCTCTTCGGGTTACCTTGCGGTTTAATTCCGGATATTTATCATTTTTCCACACAGGAGTGAACTGATTCATGACACTGATATAAATATCCCTTCCATAAGTCTGGTTCAGGTATTCAAGCACTGCAATGGAATTTCTGGTATGCCCCGGTAAAATCAGATGCCTCACAATAGTCCCCCTCTGAATATAACCGTCTTCTCCAAACTGACAAGGACCCGTCTGACGCACCATTTCAGCAATCGCTGCCATGGATATCTGAGGATAGTCCGCCGCATGAGAAAAAGCAGCAGCCAGTTTCTCATCCATATATTTCATATCAGGAAGATAGATATCCACATATCCCTCTAATAAACGGATTGTTTCTACATTCTCGTATCCGCTGGAATTATACACCACCGGAAGCTTCATTCCCATTTCCCGAGCCCGGTTCAATGCCGAAATAATCTGTGGCACATAATGTGCACCGGTAACCAGATTCAGATTAGCAGCACCTTTCTCCTGCAGCTCCAGAAAGATTTCCGCTAACCGTTCTGTAGTTATCATCTTTCCAGAGTCCCCTATGGCAATATCTCTATTCTGACAAAAACAGCATCGAAGTCCACATCCGGAAAAGAACACGGCTCCAGATCCCTTTTTCCCGGAAATACAAGGTTCCTCCCACATATGAAGAGCGGCACGGGCAGCCCTTATGGTGCTGTCCATGCCACAATATCCACGTCTGCCTTCCAGACGGTTCACTTTACATTTCCGGGGACACAAGGTACAATTCTGCATGAATGTTTCAAACATAAATTTACGAATTCTCCTCTCTGATTTTCTCTGTCAGCTCCTGTCCACCTTGCTCATACCACTCCTTCACAAAAGTGTCAAAATAATCCATGGGCTGCACTCCCATGATCATCTGGATAAATGCATTCTTCTCCAAAGTAGCAAGCATATTTGGAACCTCTCCATCCGAATCCACCAGATACTGACGGCAAACCGGATTGTAATGACCATCAACCAACACTCCCACTGCTGAAATCCTGGATTTATATGCCGCCCAATCCTCAGCTGTCACATCTTTCCCATTTATATATTTCAGACAGGCATCATAATAAGATTTTTCAAGAGCACTTAAATTGCTCTCCTTCTGCTTTCCATTCAGCACCCACCGGATGTCCTTCGTCACATTATAAATTGCCTCATTATAATCCACATTGATTACCAGCGGACGGGCTGTAGGATCTACATTTAATGCAAAATAACTGTTTATTTCGTCAGCATTTTCCAAATCACCAAACCGGCTGTAGTCAAACAATACGCTGATAATCTTCATCACAATTTCCGGATGCTCATATCCTTTTCGCACAACCACATATTTGTTATCCCGAAAAGAAGCATACACGTTTTCTTTTTCCTGATAATCAGCTGTAAGAAAATAAGGCTCCCAGTCTGCTGATGAATCGTTTTCAATTTGATCCATCAGAGGATTATTCGGTGCCCACCATAGGCCAAAAAATGCGCCGCATTTTCCCTCAACCACCAGATCACGAAGATTATTCTGTGCTCGCAGGGCAAAATTCTGATCCAGAATTCCCTGCTGATAAAGCTGTCGCAGATAAGCCACTGCTGATTTTGTTTCTTCTGTCAGGGAACCATATACGATCTCTCCGTTTTCGTCCTTAACCCATCTTCTTGGATATGCATAAAACTTCTCAAAAATAGGCTCTACAGAATAGTTCTGGCTGGTAGTAGACACAAAATTAGTATCACAAACCAGTCCCACCGGCTCTTCCCCGTCCTGAGCTCCCAGACGGTTTTCCTGAAAAGCCTGGATAATATCCATAGCATCCTCCAACGTTTCAGGAGCAGCAAGTCCCAGCTGATCTATCCAGTCCTTTCTCATCCACAAAAGACAGGGGCCATGGTCGATCACCGTTTCCGGAAGTGCCATCAACCTGCCGTCAAAGGTTCCCGCACCCAAAAGCTGCTCTCCATAGCTGTTATACATAGCTTTAATTCTTGGAGAAGTACAGCTGGCATACACATCAGTCAGATCCTCAACCATGTCATTTTCCACAAGATTATTCAATGTCTCCCTGTCAGAAACCACCAGCACATCCGGTAAGGTGTGGTCATTTACCAGTACATTCACATAATCATCATAACGGTCTTCTCGCTCCATATAACTATTCTTATTCTGAATATTCAAAACAAATTTCAGATACCGGGTATAAGCATTGTCCTCATAGGTATTTCCCTCCGGGAGATTGGAATTATTGGCTCCGCTCATCTGCCCTAAAGTATATGTTACCAGTTCAGGATACCTGCCATATGGAGTAGAAGAAGCTTTTTGCCACTGTTCGTTATCTGCCGTAGCTTCAGACCCGGAGGCTTCTTCCGTGATCTCTTGTGCACTTTTTTCGCTTTTTTTTATATTTTCTCCGTCAGCACCACAGCCACTTAACGCGCCTACAGAAAACACCATGGAAAAAGAAAGTCCCAGTGCCAGTAATTTTCCCTTATTCACCTTTTTCACCTTTTCAACCTTTCTTTCCATTTTCTGTCTCTTCTGGTTCCTGCAAAAATTTCTTCGCAGAAAATTCCCCGGCTGCCACTGCTTCCTCACCTGCATATTCCCGTGGAATTCTCATTTCTACTCTAGTACCTTCTCCAACCTTACTAAATATACGAATAGCATATTTCTCTCCATAGAGAAGTCTCATTCTGTCGTTCACATTCTTAAGACCATACCCGGAAGCCTGATATGTTACCAGCTTATCAGCCTCCGCCTGTTCCATTCCAGGTCCATTATCCTCTACAGCAAGAAGCACATCACCTCCATCCGCCACAAAAAACAGCTTCAGAACCTTCTCGCCATTCTCCTTCACATCAAGACCGTGCTCCAGGGCATTTTCCACCACCGGCTGCAGTAAAAGCTTAGGTACAGTATCTCCTTTTATTTCAGGATCAATATCCCAGATCACCTGAAAATTGTTATCATGCATTACCAGCTGAATATCCAGATATGCCTTAATATTCTGGATACAGTTATCCACAGTCACCATATCCTGCCCCTTACTAAGGGCAGTCCTATAAAACATGGATAAGGATAATATAACCTTACTAATGTCCCTCTGATTACTACGAATGGCCATCCAGTTGATAATAGATAGTGAGTTATACAGGAAATGGGGATTAATCTGTGCCGTTAACGCCTTCAGTTCAAACTCCTTTAACGCGATCTTATTCTCATAAACCTCATGTATCAAACGGTTGATCTCATCCATCATACTACGGAAGCTTCGTACCAGAAGACCGATCTCATCCCCGGAATCACTATCCACGGTAACCTCCCGACTCCCCTGATTCACTCTGTTCATATTCTCTGTAAGCTCCTCGATCTTTCTGGTAAAAAGCCTTGAAAAAAAGAGTCCAAGAGCCAGGGTAATCACTACACAAACCGCGATCAGAGGAATCTCACTGACCAAAATCCCTGCCACAGACCTATCCACAACAGCCTGAGGCTTATACAGATAAAAATTCCAGCCGTTAACCGCATTAGTTCTGTTTGCGAAAGCATACTCGTCCTGTCCGGATTCCAGCATTTCCCTGGAAACCAGATAACCACCTGTATTTTCTCTGATTTGTTCCTTCTGAAACAGTACATTTCCCTCCGGATCCAGAATCATTCCACCTGATTCTTCAAAAATAATATTCGCAAAGGGCTGAAAAATTTTATTATAATCCAGTGTGATACAAAGAACCGCAGTCTGGTCCTTTCCATTATATATCCGTCTTACAGCTGCGATTTCCGGCTTCTCCCGGTTCACAACCCATTGCACTGAAACCTCCTCTTCCAGCATATCATACCACCACTCCTTATCCACCTCTGACAAAGGCACAAGAGTATACTCATGGCGCACTTTAATACTTTCCGCAAACAGCTGTATCTGTAAAATCGCATCATGATAGGACTTTGGAACAGATAAAAGGGGATCTGCAACTTCCGTATACTTCTTATATGCATAATAATTATCCATGTTTTCCTCAGCGATCAGATCCGCAATATCAGGAGAGTAAGTAAGATAATTTAAAAGACTGGAAAAAACCTCTATCTGGCTGTCGATTCCTTCACCTGTCTGCTCCAGGATAGACGACATATCCTCCATCTCTTTTTCCCTAAGCAAGCTACTCGTACGATCATGACTGTACAGCACAAGCAGGATCATAGGAACCAGGCTGGCAATCACAAGAAGGATTGTCAGCTTATGGCGATATTTCATATTTTTAATTTTATTATTTATGGCTGCCAGTATTCTCATCATCTTCTCCGGTTCCTTTCCGGTAGGACTCCGGACTGCTTCCGTAGTATTCCCTGAAACTTCTGCAGAAATAAGAAACATTAGGGATTCCTACCTGTTCACTGACCTGGGCCACCTTCATATTGGAATTACATAAAAGCTCCTTGGCCTTCTCCATGCGCACCACACGGATAAAACGATTCAGGTTCATACCTGTCTCTTTTTTGAAAATAAAGCTAAGATAGCCTGAAGACAGATACACCTTCTCTGCCAGCATCTCAAGACTCAGATCTTCAGCATAATGCTGGTAGATATAACTCTTGACAGCCGCCACCTCATCTCTGGAATCACTCATGGAACGTTCCAGAAAGACTTCATACTCGTCAATATTCTCCTTTGTAATAGCCAGGATCTGCTTCAGATTCGTACAGCTATACAGCCGCTCCACCTCATGCTCCAGCTTACGCTCCTCAGAAAACTGATTTTCCTGAAAAAGCTCCTGTATCACATTAGAAAAAACAAATTTCACATACATGGCAGAAAAACGGGTATCATTTTCATATTTCTTTACCAGACACTCAAAATGCTTATTCAACTGATCCACATCCTTCCGGGAAATGTCCTCGGAAATTTTCTCCATCAGACGGGAATCCTGAGTCTCTGCATTTACAGGCTGTATGTCATCTGCCTCATTACTAAACACATGCAGATCAGGATGATAAAATTTCTCTTCCATTGTCTGCTCCAACTGAGACATAATCTCCGGAAGAGCCTCATGCCCCTCGAAACGGCTGCTCACAGCCAGATGAAAGCTTGCAGAATAATTCTGCTTCAAAAGATCATACAAATGCTTGGCAACAAGCTGATAATCACAGTACACATCTGAGAAAAACAACACTGACTGTCTGGTATTCAGATTAAGATAAAAGAAATTCCGGTGCAATCCCTGCATCAGTTCTTCATCAATATTATCTGCCACATTATCAAAAAATGCCTTATCAGCTTCAATTAAAATAGCACAATGCCACTGCTCCCAGCTGGACTGTTCCAAAATTTCCCCTGCCTTTTTCAGCACCTCTTCATTTCCTGAATACAAATATGTCTGAAGGAAATACTGAAGAAGAAAATTCTTCTCCTTCTCCGCCTTCTGTTTCTGTGACTTAACACTTGTAATTTCTGCTTTTACTTTCTCAATAGTTTGATGAAAAACATCCATATCCACCGGCTTCAACACATAGTCTCTTACTCCGTAGTGTATGGCTTCCTGTGCAAAGGAAAAATCGCTGTAGCCACTAAAAATAACAATTGGAAGCTCAGGATACTCTTCTCTCGCTTTTTTCGCCAGCTCAAGCCCATCCATAAGAGGCATCTTAATGTCTGTTAAAAGAAAGTCAATCTTCTCACTTCGCAGCACATTCAAAGCCTGCTTCCCATTGGAAGCCTCACGAATCTCAAATTCCCCTTCCTCCTGTGACAAAAGGAACATAATTCCCTCACGCTCGATTTTCTCATCATCTGTAATCAAAACTCTATACATATGACTGGCACTCCGATCTACATTTTTTTAAATACAAATCCCATACCGCCCATTTTTGCATAAAAAATTATGTCCCGGCGTATCGGGAATCTTATATAAAGATAAAGATAGCCCCTTACATTTCTGTAAAGAACTATCTTTATTTTAACATTCTGGTATCATATTGAAAAGGGAAGAATCTCCAAATTTCTTATATAAAAACCGTCCTTTTACCTAAAGGAATCATCCTTTAACCGCACCTGCAACTACACCCTCGATAATGTACTTCTGGCATACCAGATACACAACAATGATCGGAATAATATCGATCATAATACTCGCCATCATAGGTCCCATCTGTACATGACCATAGCTTCCACGGAAATACTGAATCGCCATCGGAATGGTTTTGTATTTCTTAATATCCAGAACCAGAGTTGGAAGAAGGTAATCGTTCCATACCCACATCAGTTCCAGAATTGCAGTGGAAATAATAGTTGGTTTCAGAATCGGTATCAATATCTTAAAGTAAACCTGAAGAGGGCTGCAGCCATCGATCATGGCAGCCTCTTCGATTTCAAGAGGACTTCCTTTTACAAAACCGGTAAACATAAATACTGCAAGTCCTGCACCAAATCCAAGGTAAACAATACAGATCGTATATGGATTATTCAGCTTCAAAGTATCCGCTGTCTTTGCCAGAGTAAACATAACCATCTGGAAAGGAACAACCATACTGAATACGCAAAGGTAATACAGCACCTTGGAAAGTAAACCATTTACACGTACAATGTACCAAGCGCACATAGAACAGCAAAGCAGGATCAGAGCAACAGACATTACAGAAATCACAAGGCTGTACCAGAAGGATTTCAGGAAATCCATCTGTGTAACGCTGGCTACAAAGTTCTTGATTCCGTTCCAGGTCTCAGAAGTAGGAAACTGGAATACACCAGAGGTAGTAATTGCAGACTCCACTTTCAAGGAGTTAAACAGAATCATAACGATTGGATAGATCCATATAATTGAAATAATGGAAAGAATTATAGTTGGAATAATACTTTTTTTCTTGTCTGCCATTATGCCTGCACCTCCTTAGATGATGTTGCACGAAGCTGGATCAGGGCGATCACAACAACCAGTACAAAGAATACAACTGCTTTTGCCTGGCCGATTCCCTTCCATGCAGGGCCGCTTCGTCCATAGAATGTATCGTAAATGTTCAGTGCCAGTAACTGTGACTGCTTTCCAGGATCTCCACCTGTAAGGGAAAGGTTCTGGTCGAACATCTTGAATCCGTTTGTAAGAGTAAGGAATGTACAAATTGTAACAGATGGCATGATCATCGGGATTTTGATTTTAAACAGAATCTGTGATGCAGTTGCGCCATCGATCTGTGCGGCCTCAATCAGATCAGGAGATACGTTGTTAAGACCAGCTACATAAATGATCATCATATATCCAATCTGCTGCCATAACAACAGGATGATCATTCCAATAAAACCATTTGTTGCAGACAACTTCAGAAGAGGCTGTCCCCACATGGAAAGCAGACCGTTTAACAGTGTCTGCCAGATATAACCAAGTACAATACCGCCGATCAGGTTCGGCATGAAGAATACAGTACGGAACGCGTTTGTTCCTTTAAAGCCCTTTGTCAAAGCCAGTGCAATGGCAAAGGCCAAAACATTGATCAAAATACTGGAAACAAATGCGAATACAACGGTCAGCCAGAATGCATGACTGAAATCACCGCCGATAAAAATTTTCTGATAGTTAGAAAGTCCAACCCAGACTACATCTTTTACAGTTGAAAATTTACAAAATGAAAGATAAATACCCCAGATAAACGGCCATAAGAAACCGATAATAAATGCAGCCAATGTTGGCAGAACAAATACAGGCCACCATTTTTTCAGAGATTTTCCTACCATTTTTCACTCCTCCTTTTCCTGTTACGACACCTTTACGGAAGATTATATGCTCCCCAAAAATATTACATCATTTTTCCAATAAAACGGGGAGGCTGTATTTCGCCTCCCCACCCTGTTCACCATTCTATATTATGTTCTGAATTTCTCCTGAACATATTATATGCTGTTGGAAAGAAATTTATTTCTAATTACGATTATTCAGAAAGAGCTTTCTCAGTTGCCCATCCGTCAACGAATGCGGAAACTACATCATCCCAGGAACCAGTTCCTGCTGCATATAATGTAAGTGCTGTACCAAGACCGTTCTTCCACTCTTCAGATGGCATTGTTGTAAAGTTCCATGATACAGGTGTAAGACCTGCTGCTGTATACTCTGCATCCTGTTTTACAAATACGTTAGTAGATTCCTGTGCTGTTTTGAAAGGAATTGTGAAGCCCATGTCTTCTGACATAGCCTTTGTTCCGTCCTCAGAAGTTACACACCAGTTCATGAAATCAAGTGTTGCCTGGATATCTTCCTCGGAAGCTTCTTTGTTTACACACCAGAAGTTCTCTGTACCGGTTGCAAGACCTTCATTCTCATCATCAACACCAAAGTAAATCGGGATCATAGCCAGCTCGTCATCGCTGTATGTCTTGGACAGTTCACCATATTCCCAGGAACCGTTCTGATAGAATACTGCGTCGCCGTTGATGAACTCATTACGGGAATCATCTGCTGTCTTAGCAGAAAGCTCTGCTCCATCGCATGTAGAATCTGTGATGTAAAGATCGAATACGTTCTTGTAGTTGTCAAGGTATGTTCCTTTGATTGCATCTGTATCATCGATTCCATCTGCCTGATACTCATAGTAGATTGGCAGGTTTGCAAGGTGTGTTTTGAATCTCCAGTCAGAGGATCCGTCCATACCAGCACTTGTGAAAGCACCCTTAACACCCAGCTCGTCTTTTCTAGCCTGGATATCATCAGCAACCTTCTTCAGATCATCAAAGCTCTTAATATCGTCTACTGTGTAGCCAGCTTTTTCCAGTAATGTTTTGTTTACGATCAGTCCATAGGACTCGATTACATATGCGATACCGTCAACTGCATCGCCATCTTTTACTGTGAAAGCATCAGATGTAAGCTGTGAATAGATATCAGATCCTGACAGATCATAGCAGTAATCTTTCCAGTTCTTAAGACCTACAGGTCCGTTTACCTGAAAAAGTGTAGGAGCATCACTCTTTGCCATTTCAGACTGAAGTGTTGTCTCATACTGTCCGGAAGCTGCTGTAACAACTGTTACCGGAACGCCTGTCTCCTCTGTATATTTAGCAGCCAGATTCTGCCATGCCTCATCCTGCTCTGGTTTAAAGTTTAAATAATAAACCTTTCCTGCTGCATCCTCAGCCATAACCGGTAATGCCGGTACCATGGAAGCTGCCATAACTGCGCTAAGTCCCATTGCTGCGATTTTTCTCATCTTCATAATTTTGCTCTCCTTTTCTTTAAGAACTGTTTTCTTAAGCTGTTTATATAATACTCATTTTTATGTTAAAAAACCATGTTAAAAATTCAAGAAACATGTTCATTTTTTTAGAGAGTGAATTTTGAACAGAAGATCACATATTCTATTCTACCAAAAAAGAGGACCGCCATCGGCAGTCCCCTCTCTCTTTCCGCATATGCGGAGGAAAATCATATTCAAGCTTTTCCAACAGATCCGAAAATTTCCATTTTCTCTTTAACAGTAGCCTTGATCGCATCGAATCCAGGTGCAAGAAGCTTACGTGGGTCATATCCTTTACCCTGCTCATCCTTGCCTTCCTCGATGTATTTACGTGTAGCTGCTGCAAAAGAAAGCTGGCACTCTGTGTTAACATTGATCTTGGAAACTCCAAGGTCGATAGCTTTCTTGATCATATCTGTAGG
>CAKRVL010000079.1 GCA_934408705.1 uncultured Blautia sp.
GATTGCGGGAGCAGCGTAGCTGCGTAGCAATCCGGGTATCAAATGAGTGTCAAAAGACCTTTTGACACTCATATCATGTAAACAGCAACATCATGATATGGTGAGAAATATAGGAGACAGCAGAAAAGCCTGCTGTCTCTTGTGTTTTTATGTGGATTCAGATATAATAGACTGCATGGGGCTTTATAAGAGAGGAGTGATTCCGTGAATTGCCAGAGCGCAGAGAGTATGGTAAGCCGGTATATTGAGCATAATCTATCAGTAGATGAACTGGAAGAATTCCTGGAACATGTGGAGAATTGCCCATCCTGCTATGATGAGCTGGAAACCTATTTTATTGTCCATGCTGCCATGCAGCAGTTGGATGAGGAAAGCCGGGATTCTACTCTGGATCTTCGTGAACTTCTGGAGGAGGATATCCGCAGATCCAGGCATTATATATTAAAAATGAGATTCCGCCGTGCATTAAGCGGAGTTGGTTTTTGCGCTTTGATTGCCGGTTTAGGAGGATTCCTGATCTACATTATTATGCAGATGTTATGAGAAAACAGACAAACATTGCCATACAGGAGATTTATATGTGTGAGAAAATTTTATTAATAGATGGTCACAGTATTTTAAACAGGGCATTTTACGGCCTGCCGGATCTGATGAATTCAGAGGGCCTGCATACAGGCGCTGTTTACGGATTTTTAAATATTCTGTTTAAAGTGCTGGGAGAAGAAAAACCGGAATATCTGGCAGTAGCCTTTGACAGAAGTGAGCCCACCTTTCGCCATGAGAAATATTCAGAGTATAAAGGCACACGGAAGCCTATGCCGGAAGAACTGAAGCAGCAGATTCCAGTTCTTAAGGAAATGCTGGAGAAAATGGGAATATCTACAGTCTCTTTAGCAGGCTATGAAGCTGATGACATTCTGGGTACTTTGGCAAAAAAAGCAGAGAGTGATAATCTGGATGTTACTATCCTTTCCGGAGACAGGGATTTGCTGCAGCTTGTTACAGGCAAAATCCTTGTCCGTCTGCCAAGGACAATAAAAGGACAGACACTTATAGAAACTTACAATGAGGAAAAGGTGAAAGAGCATTTTTCGCTCATTCCGTCCCAGATCGTGGATTTAAAGGCACTTATGGGGGATGCTGCAGATAATATTCCCGGAATCTCAGGTGTGGGTGAGAAAACAGCTACCAGACTGATTACAGAGTATGGTTCTGTTGAGAATGCATTTGCCCATGTGGATGAGATTCCTCAAAAGCGTGCAAGAGAGTCTCTGAGAGAGAATTACTCTATGACACAGTTAAGCAAAGAGCTGGCTGCCATTGATACAGACTGTCCTGTAGAATTCGACCGAGAGAAATTCAGCTTAGAAGATATTTATACCAAGGAAGCCTATGAGCTTTGCAGAAAATTAGATTTTAAGAATTTTCTGAATAGATTCGACCCAGCGCAGGTAAATGAAAATACCATGGAGCAGGACTTTTTTACATGTAGTGATTTTGGTGGATGTGAGGCTCTTTTTGAAAAAGCAGGACAGACAGAAAATGTGGGAGTGGCTCTTCTTTGGGATAAAGAAGGGGTGTATGGAGCAGGGCTTGCATTAAGTCAGGATGAAATGTATTACATTCCGGTGGGAGGAATGGTAACAGCTGCTTATTTAGGTGATAAGCTTGGACAGTTAGGTGACAGAACACTTGTTTGTTCTATGGATGTAAAAGCTATGCTGAAGCGCGCAGAGTTAAGGGCAGACGCCAGGGTGTTTGACTGCGGGATCGCAGCTTATCTTCTGAATCCTCTGAAAAGCACTTATGCTTATGAGGAGCTTGCCAGAGAATACCTGAATGGAAAGCTTCTTCCTGGAAGAGAAGAGCTTCTGGGAAAAACATCCTTGAAAAAAGCATGGGAAGAGGATTTGCCACAGCTGGAGCAACTAGCCTGCTATATGGCATATACTGCGTATGCCACCAGGAAGCCGTTAGAAGAGAAGCTTCAGGAAAATGATATGTGGAAGGTCTATACAAAAATCGAGCTTCCGCTGGTGTTCACTCTGGATTCCATGGAGAAATGGGGAATCAGGGTACAGGGTGAAGAACTGAAAAAATACGGAGATAAGCTGACAGTCCGTATTCAGGAACTGGAAAAACTGATCTGGCAGCAGGCTGGAGAAGAATTTAATATTAATTCTCCTAAGCAGCTTGGCGTGATCCTTTTTGAAAAAATGTCCATTCCGGGAGGAAAGAAGACAAAAACCGGTTATTCTACATCAGCTGACATACTTGAGAAGCTGGCACCGGAATACCCGATTGTAAATCATATACTGGAATATCGTCAGCTTACAAAGCTGAAATCCACTTATGCTGATGGTCTGGGTGCGGTGATAGAAGCTGATGGAAGGATTCATTCTACATTTAATCAGACTATTACTGCAACAGGCCGGATCAGCAGTACAGAACCGAACCTTCAGAACATTCCGGTCCGTATGGAACTGGGAAGACTGATCCGTAAGGTGTTTGTGCCGGAGCCAGGCTTTGTATTTCTTGATGCAGATTATTCTCAGATCGAGCTTCGTGTGCTGGCGCATATGTCCGGAGATGAAAAGCTGATCGAGGCGTATAAAGAGGCTGAAGATATTCACAGACTTACAGCTTCACAGGTTTTCCACATTCCTCTTGACGAGGTTACTCCACTGCAAAGACGAAATGCGAAAGCGGTAAATTTTGGTATTGTATATGGAATCAGTTCCTTTGGCCTCAGCCAGGATCTGAGTATTACCAGAAAAGAAGCTGCTGCCTATATCCAGAAATATTTTGAGACATACCCAAGTATTAAAGGATTTCTGGACAGACTTGTTGAACAAGGGAAAGAAAAGGGTTATGTTACTACCATGTTTGGCAGAAGAAGACCGGTTCCCGAATTGAAATCTTCTAATTTTATGCAGCGGTCCTTTGGTGAGCGTGTGGCTATGAATTCTCCTATTCAGGGAACTGCTGCCGATATTATTAAAATTGCCATGAACAGAGTATATAAGCGCCTTTTGGATGAAAATCTGAGATCCAGACTGGTGCTTCAGGTTCACGATGAGCTGTTAATCGAGACCTGGAAGGATGAAATCCCGCAGGTTTCCCAAATTCTGGAAGAGGAAATGAAGGGGGCAGCCAGACTGTCTGTAGAATTGGAAGTAGATATGCACCAGGGAGATAACTGGTACGAAGCGAAGTAAGGAATAAACAAATGAGAATAATTGGAATTACAGGAGGAGTGGGAGCCGGAAAGAGTACGGTGCTTGCTTACCTTGAGAAAAAACATGGTGCTTTTGTCATACAGGCAGATGAAGTGGGGCATATTGTAATGGAGCCTGGGCAGGAATGTTATGGCCCTGTGATTGAACTGTTTGGAAAAGAAGTAATAAAAAGCGATAAAACTATTGACCGGAAGCAGGTTTCCGATGTAGTATTTGGACAGCCGGAATTTTTGAATCGCTTAAATGGAATCATTCATCCGGCTGTGAAACGATACATTTTAAAAAGTCTGGAAGAGCAGAGGGAGAAGGGCTGTAAGCTTTGTGTTGTGGAGGCTGCACTTTTCCTTGAAGAACATTATCAGGATTTTTGTGATGAAGTATGGTATATTCATACAGATGAGAAAATCCGGATTCAGAGACTGATGGAGAATCGGGGATATACGAGGGATAAATCTCTTGGAATCATTGGAAATCAGGCTTCGGAAGAATATTTTCGTGCCCACACAGATTACGTTATAGAAAATAATGGTGATCTGGAGAAAACGTGGAGGCAGATAGATGAAGGAGTAAGAAGAAATGAGACTTTGTAGCATTGCCAGTGGAAGCAGCGGGAACTGTATTTATGTTGGAACGGAGAAAACACATGTTCTGGTGGATGCAGGAATCAGCGGTAAAAGGATCGAGCAGGGACTGAATCAGCTGGAGCTTACTGGCAGGGACATTGATGCTATTCTGGTTACCCATGAACATTCAGACCACATCAGTGGACTTGGAGTGATGGCACGCAGATATCAAATTCCGGTATACACCACAGGGGGCACTGCAGATGCGATCAGCAGAATGAAAAATATGCAGAACCTTCCAGAAGATACCTTCCACGAAATCGTGGAGGATCAGGATTTTTCTATTAAGGATCTTACGATACATCCTTTTTCCATTCCTCATGACGCAGCCCAGCCTGTAGGGTACCGGGTGGAGTGTGAGGACAAGGCCGTTGGGATTGCCACAGATCTTGGGAAATATAACGATTACATAGTTGACAATTTACAGAATCTGGATGCTCTTTTGCTGGAGGCAAACCATGACATCCGTATGCTGCAGGTGGGAAAATATCCTTATTATCTGAAGCAGCGTATTTTGGGAGACAGAGGACATCTTTCTAATGAAAATGCAGGAAGACTGCTTTGCAGGCTTTTGCATGATAACATGAAGGCAATATTCCTTGGGCATCTTAGCAAAGAGAACAATTATGAGGCTCTGGCTTATGAAACTGTGTGTTCAGAGGTGACTCTTGGAGACAATCCATATAAGTCAAAAGATTTTCAGATACAGGTTGCGAAACGGGACGGTATTTCTGGTGTAGCTGTTTTATAGTATAATGATACCAGGATTGCGGGAGCAGCGTAGCTGCGTAGCAATCCGGGTATGAAATGAGTGTCAAAAGACCTTTTGACACTCATTTCATATGATAATTTGCAGCAGGCTGAAGAAGTGGCAGTTATGCCCTCTGACAAGTGTCCGGTTTTTATATACAAATCACGGGGATTTTTCCCCTGAGATTATAAAATATGGGCAAAAGCTCAAAATACAGGAGGAGAATCATGAAGAAAACAATTATCACAGTAGTAGGAAATGACACAGTTGGTATTATTGCAAAGGTATGTACCTATCTTGCGCAGAACCAGGTAAATATTCTGGATATTACCCAGACTATTGTACAGGGATATTTTAATATGATGATGGTTGCAGATACCAGTGCATCAGCCAAAGAAATTTCAGTTCTTTCAAAGGAACTGGCTGCTCTCGGGGATGAGATCGGCGTAGTGATCCATTGCCAGCATGAAGACATTTTTAACGTAATGCATCGTATCTAAGCTGTAAGTTTCAGATCGCAGCTGCGAATGAGTCATGCCTGCAATTAATAAAAGTGGCGCCGTCAGGCAGCATACCCATAGAAAGGAACACAAATGCTATGATTAATATATTTGAGGTAAATGAGACTAATAAAATGATCGAGCAGGAGAATCTGGATGTGCGTACCATCACTCTTGGAATCAGCCTGCTGGATTGTATTGACAGTGATCTTGATAAATTAAATGAGAAAATTTATAACAAAATTACCACTTATGCCAAGGATCTGGTATCAACCGGTGAGAAAATATCAGCTCAGTATGGAATT
Source organism: uncultured Blautia sp. (assembly GCA_934408705.1). Lineage (GTDB taxonomy): Bacteria > Bacillota > Clostridia > Lachnospirales > Lachnospiraceae > Blautia_A. Next base: position 5,419 of record CAKRVL010000079.1, read on the forward strand.
CCCATTGTAAATAAGAGAATTTCCGTAACACCTATCGGACTTGTGGGTGGTGCTGCATGTAAGAAAACAGAGGATTTTGTGACTATTGCAAAAACCCTTGATAAAGCAGCAAAGCAGGTTGGTGTTAACTTTATCGGTGGATATAGTGCTCTTGTCAGCAAAGGAATGACACCTGCCGAGGAGCTTTTAATCCGTTCTATCCCACAGGCACTTGCAAGTACTGAGCGTGTGTGCAGCTCTGTAAATGTTGGCTCTACAAAGACCGGAATCAACATGGACGCAGTAAGGCTTATGGGCGAGATGGTTCTGGAGACAGCAGAGGCTACTAAGGAACAGGATTCTCTGGGATGTGCGAAGCTGGTAATCTTCTGTAATGCTCCAGACGATAATCCATTTATGGCAGGTGCTTTCCATGGTGTAACAGAAGCTGACAGTATTATTAATGTTGGTGTCAGTGGACCTGGTGTAGTAAAAACAGCTCTTGAAAAAGTAAGAGGAGAGGACTTTGAAACTCTCTGTGAGATGATCAAGCGTACAGCATTTAAGGTAACACGTGTAGGACAGCTGGTTGCCCGTGAAGCGTCCAAGATGCTGGGCGTTCCATTTGGTATTGTGGATCTTTCCCTTGCACCTACACCGGCAATCGGTGACAGTGTGGCTGAAATCCTGGAAGAGATCGGACTTGAGAGAGCCGGTGCTCCGGGAACCACAGCAGCTCTTGCCCTGTTAAACGACCAGGTGAAAAAAGGTGGAGTAATGGCTTCCACAGCAGTAGGAGGATTAAGCGGTGCATTTATTCCTGTCAGTGAGGATCAGGGAATGATCGATGCTGTAACAGAAGGAGCGCTTACTCTTGAGAAGTTAGAGGCTATGACATGTGTTTGCTCCGTTGGCCTTGATATGATCGCAGTACCTGGAGACACCAAGGCTTCTACTATTTCCGGTATCATTGCAGATGAAGCTGCTATCGGAATGGTAAATCAGAAGACAACAGCTGTCCGTCTGATTCCGGTTATCGGAAAAGGTGTGGGAGAAACTGTAGAATTTGGTGGCCTTCTTGGCTATGCACCTATTATGCCGGTAAATAAATTCTCCTGTGATGCATTTGTTGCAAGAGGAGGACGTATTCCTGCACCAATTCACAGCTTCAAAAATTAAGAAAATTTTCGCGAAACATTAAAATTGTACTTGACATTCCTACATCACTGTGCTAAAGTATAAACCAGTTAAACCGATGAGAAAGAGTAGTAAATCAGATGTGACATTTGGCCATTATGAATGTATTAATGGTCAGGCAGAGAGCGGAGGATGGTGTGATCTTCGTATGAAGCGGCTGATGGAATGGACTTTCGAGGGCGGTCCGAAATTTATATATATAGAGTAGGCGCCGACGGGAACCGAACCCGTTACCAATCAGGAGTGTATGTTTGTACATGAGAAAGTGGACGATTTGTCAATTTGAGTGGCACCGCGATAATAAGAATTTATTACCGTCTCAAAGAATAACCGAAGGTTGTTTTTGAGGCGGTTTTTTATGTAACAGGAAATTACCCCGCCCACTCATTCTTTCTCGCAGACAAGATGCAAGGGATCGGCTCAGATATCCCTTAGCCAATTTTAAGAGAGAGAGGAAACTACTATGAAAAAAAGAATGATCGCAATCGCAGCAGCAACAATGGCAACTATGATGATGACAACACCTGTTCTTGCAGAAGATTATAAGATTGGCATCTGCAACTATGTTGATGATGCTTCTTTGAATCAGATTGTAGATAATCTGGAAAATCGTCTGAAGGAAATCGGCGAAGAAAAAGGTGTTAATTTTGAAATTTCCTATGACAACTGTAATGCAGATGCCAATGTTATGGAGCAGATCATATCTGATTTCCAGGCAGATGGGGTGGATCTTATGGTTGGAGTTGCTACTCCGGTAGCTATGCGTATGCAGGCAAGCACAGAAGGAACTGATACACCGGTTGTATTTTCAGCAGTATCAGATCCGGTTGGCGCAGGACTTGTAGAATCTATGGATGCACCTGGTGCAAACCTTACCGGAACAAGTGATTATCTGGATACCGCATCTATTATGAAACTGATTCAGGCGGTAAATCCTGATACAAAGAAGATCGGACTTTTATATGATATCGGACAGGATTCTTCTACAGCAGCCATTGAAGCGGCAAAGGCTTATATGGATGAAAATGGAATCGAATATGTAGAACGTACCGGAACTACCACAGATGAGGTACAGCTTGCAGCAGATGCCCTTGTTGCAGATGGCGTTGATGCTGTATTTACCCCAACTGATAATACGATCATGACTGCAGAGCTTTCCATCTATGAGAAATTTATTGATGCAGGAATCCCACATTATACGGGAGCTGATTCCTTTGCATTAAACGGAGCGTTTGCAGGATACGGCGTTGATTATGCAAACCTTGGCGCAAAGACAGCAGACATGGTTGCGGATATTCTTTTAAACGGTGCTGATCCGGCTGCTACTCCTGTAGAAACCTTTGATAATGGTACTGCAACTGTAAATACAGAAACCTGTGAAGGTCTTGGCCTTGATTTTGCAACTGTGAAAGCTGCTATGGAACCGCTTTGCACACAGGTAAACGAGATCGTTACAGCAGAAAGCTTTGACGAACTTGAAGAAAATTAACCGGAGGAAAAAATTGTGACACTGGCTACTGCACTCTCCTTAGGAGAAACTGCCCTGAAATTAGGACTGATCTGTTCATTGACAGTTCTTGCATTATTTTTAAGCTATTCTATGCTGAATGTCTGCGACTTGTCTACAGATGGCTGCTTTACTCTGGGCGCCGCTGTGGGCGCTGCCGTAGCAGTCAGCGGACATCCTTTTTTATCTATTTTGGCAGCAATGCTTGCTGGAATCTGTTCCGGCTTTATAACCGGATTTCTGCAGACAAAAATGGGCGTGGACAGTCTGCTTGCCGGAATTATTGTGAATACAGGATTGTATTCTATCAATATTGCAGTGATGGGAGGCTCTTCACTGATCAATATGAACCGTACAGATACGGTGTTTTCTATGATGAAGGATATCCTGGCAGATACTCCTCTGAAAGGAAGAGCAGACATTATTGTTGCGCTGATCGCAGTAGCAGCAGTGGTTGCATTCCTGGTAGTATTCTTAAAAACAAGACTTGGTCTTGCAATCCGGGCAACCGGAAATAACGCGGATATGGTGAAGTCCTCCTCCATCAATCCGGTATTTACAACGATCATCGGACTTTGCATCGCAAACTCTTTTACAGCACTGTCCGGTTGTCTTCTTTCCCAGTCCCAGAAGTCTGTTGATATTAACATTGGTCAGGGAATGGTAACTATTGCTCTTGCTTCCCTGCTGATCGGTGGAACTATTCTGGGAAAAGGCGGAATTTTTGTAAGAGCAGTGGGAATGGTGCTTGGTTCTTTTATCTTCCGTCTTGTTTATACGATAGCATTGAGATTTAACATGCCGGCGTTTATGCTGAAGCTTGTATCCTCCGTGATAGTTATTCTGGCAATTTCCGGTCCGTATCTGAAACGACAGTGGCCACAGCTGAAAAGAAGAATGACACACAAGAAGGGAGGAATGTAAGCTATGCTGAAGCTTTCCCATATATCCAAAACCTTTAATTCTGGAACGGTAAATGAAAAGGTGGCAATAAAAGACTTGTCCCTGCATCTTGAAAAGGGAGATTTTGCCACGATTATCGGCTCTAACGGAGCTGGTAAATCTACTATGTTTAACGCTATCTGCGGGGACTTCCTTACAGATTCAGGCTCTATTGTTCTTGACGGGGAGGATATTACATTTACACCTCAGCATGCCAGAGCGAAAAACATAGGACGTTTGTATCAGGATCCTATGCGGGGAACGGCTCCCGGAATGACTATTTTGGAGAACCTGGCCCTTGCCGCAGGCAAAGGCGGCTGGCTTTCCACTATTACCAAAAGTGATAAACAACGCTTCCGCCAGCAGCTGGCACTTCTTGACATTGGACTTGAGGATCGTATGAATCATCCTGTGGGGCTTCTCTCCGGAGGACAGAGGCAGGCGCTTACTCTTTTAATGGCAACTATGAATCCCCCTAAGCTGCTTCTGCTGGATGAGCATACAGCTGCTCTTGATCCGGGAACTGCAGAGAAGGTGCTGAGTCTGACCAGAAGGATTGTAGAGGAGCATCATCTGACCTGTCTGATGATCACTCATAATATGCAGTCTGCGCTGGAGCTTGGAAACCGCATACTGATGATGGATTCCGGTGATATTGTGCTGGATATTAAGGAAGAAGAGAAGAAAGGGCTCACTGTGGAAGGCCTTCTTGATAAGTTTAAGGTTGGAGCAGGAAAGAAACTGGATAACGACCGTATTCTTCTTTCTAATGAAAAATAGAGTAGAACTAAATTAGCCCTGCTTGCTGAGGTGTGTCAGCAGTCAGGGCTTTTATAGTAAAGATAAAAGCTTTTTATACGATAAAAGCTATAAAACAATAATCTGCTTCTGGTATTCATGAATACAGGAAGCATTCTTTTTTTGTGCCAGAATATTTTCGTAAAGATTAGAGGAAAAAGTGGTTTCTTCTAATAAATCCAGAGAATGCGGATTCTCTTGCAGAACTTTGGATGCGTCCGAAAGCTTCGTGAGAAGAGGAATATGGCTACGCTTTTTTATTTCCCCAAAAAGGGAAGCACTGCTTTTTCGGAAACCAAGAACCCGCGCATAAGGTATCTGTTCAGGTACATTGTGAATGTGAAGAAGCATGTGGAGAAGAGCCCGCTGGATCCTTGTATGTGTGATATCCTTTGTCTTTAGCTGGTTCGCAAACTGGGTAAAGGTTTCATACTGATTCCGGCAGGAAAGTATTCTTCTGGCAAGAGAGTGGGACATATCCAGATAAGAGCACAGAAGCTCTTCTGTTTCCTGAAGAAGACGGTAGCGGTAGATCAGATCCAAATCATTTTCCAGAAGATAGTTATGGTCAGAAACTGTCTGAAAAAAAATATCTCTGCATGATTCCGGTAAAAAATTCTCCAGAGTTCGTGCATTATGGGTATCTATAATAGCTTTCCGGATGGCAGAAGCAGAAGGAAAAATATTTTCTGCTAAGCTTTTCTCATGGTAATCGTTACCTTCACGTTTGATAGCAACTGGTGAGATGGAACTTTTTTCACGCAAAATAGCCTTACAATATTCAATTCCAAGAATGTTATTAGGAGAGGAGAGAACCTGCTGATACTTCCATGGCTCAGGCAAAACTTCGGTAAGAGCCTGACTCCGTGCCTTGGGAAAGGTCATTCCTTCTTTTAGATTCAGGCGAAGGGCTGCCTGGAATTCCGGGGGCTCGTCTACAAGAAGCTTTGCCAGCTCCATGAGAATACGTGTATCACCGCACTCGCTTCCAAAGCAGAGAATATCTGTAACGCCAATGCCATCAAGAAGCTGGACACCACCTTTGGCAAAAAGCTCTGCACTTGCTGTGGAGGAAGAAACCGGAAGCTCCAGTATCAGGTCGGCACCACCTTTTAAAGCCATTTCTGCGCGCACATATTTGGAAAAAAGGGCAGGAGTTCCACGTTGTACAAAATCACCGCTCATGGCAATAACTACAAAGTCAGCTCCAAGCTTTTCTTTTACATATTTTATCTGATATTCATGTCCTGTATGAAATGGATTGTATTCCGCAATGATTCCGGCTGTTTTCATAAAATTGCACCTCAAAAAATACGTTGTTCTTCCATATTCTAACATCGAAAAGCTTGAAATACAAGGCGGGGTGGCGTATAATGGGTTTAAGTTACTAAAAGGGAAGGGCATAATTCTGCTTTTATTCCCGGAGGATTAATGTAACAAATGAAAGGAGCCATTTAATCATGGGATTTATTGATGTAATCAAAGAAAGAGCAAAATCCAGCATTAAAACAATTGTACTGCCAGAGACAGAGGACATGAGAACTCTTGAAGCAGCAGACAAGATTTTAAAAGAGGGAATTGCTAAGCTTGTACTTGTAGGTAATGAGGAAGCAGTTAAGAAGAGCGCAGCTGAGGGCGGCTTCGACATTTCCGGTGCACAGATCGTAGATCCTGCAACATCTGAGAAAACTCAGGGATATATTGACAAATT
>CAKRVL010000080.1 GCA_934408705.1 uncultured Blautia sp.
ACATAAATATTCTGTAAAAAATAGTCCTGGGTAAACATGTTCTTCACATAACGGTTTACCTGACCAACAGAATAGACATTATTCATTCTTATTTTCCGGTGCCTTGGAGCTTACATTACGGTTAACGACCACAACCTTTTTGGAAGGATCCTTCACCTTAAAGCCAGACTTCGGTCTTCCGGCATTCTGCTGCTCCTCTCTGGCCGGTGCCTTCCTTGCAGCAACCTTCTTATCCGGGTTTGCGATCTTGCCAAGGATTCCGTTTACAAATGCACCGGACTCTTCTGAACCGAAGCATTTCGCCAGTTCTACAGCCTCGTTAATGGCAACTCCTACCGGCACTTCTTCTTTCTCATATTCAAGCTCATACACTGCCAGACGAAGCACAGTCAGGTCAACACGGTTCATACGGCTGGTCTTCCATCCCATACTGATGCTGTTCAGCTTGTCGTCAAGTTCTCTGGTATGGTTCATAATATTCATATATTTGCGGCTGATATAGTCTCTGTCACTCTCTTCCAGATTCTCAATATCAGACAAATATAAAGCAAGCTGCTCTTCCATTTCCTTCTGTGTATTAAACTCACTGATAAAAAGCAGCTTAAAAATGTGTTCTCTTTGTTCCCTTCTTCTCATGCTTCCTCCTGCTATTTAACTCCCGCTTATCACTACAAAGAAATGTCTGCTTACGCAGACATCTCTATGCTTTGTTTATTTTCCTTTTTCGTTTTCCATATCTACACTTGCAATATGAATGTTAACATCTGCAACTTCAAGTCCTGTCATGTTCTCGATAGCTGCTTTCACCTTCTCCTGAACCTTCTTACTGGTCTCAAGAATATTCATGCCATATTCAATATTCAGATTAAGGTCAACGCTTACAACACCGTCAATGATCTCAACCTTAACACCCTTGGAAAGATTCTTCATTCCCAGCTTACTTACCAGTTCATTGGTAATATTACCAGCCATGGAGGCAACACCGTCTACTTCTGTAGCAGCAAGTCCGGCGATAATGGTAACTACCTCGTCTGCGATCTGAACCTCACCGATTCCTTCAATATCCTGTATTTTATATGTTGTTCTCTTCTCTGCCATACTTACAAACCTCCTGGGTATACTTTCACTAAGTATTACTATTATAGCAAAATGCGTTAAAAATGAAAAGAGTTATTTACTGAATTCTGTTAAGATTAAATCCGGATTTCTGTCTTCTGTCATGCCAACGCTCCATGCGTTAATAAACAGAAGCAGAGGATTGCCCTTCAGATCTGTAACCTTCTTCATATCAGAGGTTCCGACAATCTTGTCTACAGCCACCTCATCTTTATTTGCGATCCATCTAATATGCTCATAAGGCAGATTTTCCAGACGGATTTCAACATTATATTCATTCTCCAGACGATATTTCAGCACATCGAACTGAAGCACACCTACAACACCTACGATGATTTCTTCCATATTTCCATAGAGCTCCTGGAAAATCTGGATAGCACCTTCCTGTGCGATCTGATTGATTCCTTTTACAAACTGCTTTCTCTTCATTGTATCCAGCAGTCTTACCCTTGCGAAATGCTCCGGTGCAAATGTAGGAATACCCTCAAATTCAAATTTATTTCCGATAGCGCAGATCGTATCTCCGATGGAAAAAATACCCGGATCAAACACACCGATAATATCTCCTGCATAAGCCTCATCCACAACGTGGCGGGACTCTGCCATCATCTGCTGAGGCTGAAGAAGTCTCATCTTCTTCTCTCCCTGCACATGATAAACCTCCTGGGTAGCATCAAATTTGCCGGAACAAATACGCATAAATGCAATTCTGTCACGATGGGCCTTATTCATATTTGCCTGGATCTTAAATACAAAGGCTGAGAAGTCATCACTCATAGGATCTATAAGTCCTGTATCTGCCATTCTTGGAAGAGGAGATGAAGTCATTTGCAGGAAATGCTCCAGAAATGTCTCCACACCGAAGTTAGTAAGAGCTGATCCGAAGAATACAGGAGTCAGTTCTCCCTTGCTTACCAGTTCCTGGTCAAATTCAGCACTTGCACCGTCAAGAAGCTCGATTTCCTCCAGCAGCTGTTCCTTCTGCTCAGGATCCATAACTTCAAGCGCACGGGAATCATCCAGGTCGATTTCCTCAAAATTTCCCTCTTTGGTACCCTTCTGGGTATCCGTAAAGGTAAGGATCTTGTTTGTATTACGATCATAAACTCCGCGGAATTTTTTACCGGAACCGATTGGCCAGTTAACAGGGCAGGTTGCGATTCCCAGCTCTTTCTCAATCTCATCCAGAAGATCGAAGGTATCGTTAGCATCACGATCCATCTTATTAATGAATGTAAAAATAGGAATGTGTCTCATGACACAGACCTTGAACAGCTTTCTGGTCTGTGCCTCAACACCCTTGGAGCCATCAATCACCATGACTGCAGAATCTGCTGCCATCAGAGTACGATAGGTATCCTCCGAGAAGTCCTGATGTCCTGGTGTATCCAGAATGTTGATGCAATATCCGTCATAATGGAACTGTAATACGGAAGAAGTAACGGAAATACCTCTCTCCTTCTCAATTTCCATCCAGTCTGATACTGCATGGCGGGCCGTTGCCTTTCCTTTAACACTACCGGCCAGATTAATGGCTCCGCCATACAGCAGGAATTTCTCAGTCAGAGTGGTCTTACCTGCATCCGGGTGGGAAATGATGGCAAAGGTTCTTCTTTTTTCTATTTCTTTCGTATACTTTGACACGTTTAGCCTCCTATTTGAATTCTATATTTCACAAACCTGCAGTTTCCAGATCACAGTGCTATGATCAAAAGCACAAGCCTTCTGGTAAAAACTGCCGGTATTCTTATATTTTTGCAGCATTCCTATTCTAGTATAAGGACTGCTGCACTGTCAAGGGGTATATGCGGAATCTGTGACAGTGTTATCATCAATATCCACTGATGTTTCCAGGGATTCATCCTTATTTACCAGTTCCTCCTCACTTTCATTTAAAGGAGTGATCACAATGTTTTCCGGGGCAATCCCTGTTTTTCTTTTCACAATGTCTTCAATCTGTGCCCTCTTCGCGTCAGTAAGATCAGTTTCCGGAACTACCACATCCGCAGTCTCACCGGTAAGATTTACGATCACATTCTCAAACCCTTTTGCCTCCAGAAGAAGCTCTGCAGCTGCTTCCTTCTCTGCGATATCTGCCATAGAAACCATAGTGCTTACAGCCTCCTGCTTCTTATCATCGCCCAGCTCCTGGTTATTGATGATAGCCTGAAGATCCGCTTTATTCTGGGAACGTATCTGCTCTCTGGACAGCTTCGCCTGAGCCGCAAAATCAGAGGCTGCAGTAAGTACAGCTTCCCCCGGTATGCTGGTAGTCTGATCCTGCACATCCGTAAGGCTGCTATCTGCCCCGTTCTCATCCAGAAGGGCTGTTTCATCGGTAAGATCGTAATTTACATCCTCCAGGATGCTGCTTCCGTCTGCGCTGGCCTCCTTATTTTTCAGACCAAGATCTACATCCGCGAAATTCAGGTATCCTGCAACTGCGATCAAAACCGCCAGTGAAGTAATGATTACCTGGTTCTTTTTCAGAATCTTTTTCACTTTACCTCTCCTCATTTCATTTTCATCACTTTAATTTTATGGGCTTCTACCTGAAATAATGCCATTACTGCCTCTACAATATTTCTGGAAACTACAGAATTATCTGCTCCCTGGGCTGCCACAAGCACGCCTGTAACAGTTTCCTGCCCAGAATTATAGAAGCTGCTGCTATCCTTTTCCACCCCGGTCATAAGGACCACACGCACTTCCCCCACTCCTTCCACCTGGGACAAAAGCGTCTCCAGTTTTTTCTCAAGCACAGTCCTGACAGTGTCTTCATCTTCCTCTTGGCTGTCAGAAAAAAGAGAACTGTTTTTTTGCACTATAGATTCACTGTCCCGTTTATCGGACACCGGCAGTGTTATCACAGTAAGGAGCAATCCCAGAAGGAGAAGGATCACCCACTGCCTGCTGCCCATTTTCCCAAGCAAGGACTTCGCAGTTTTCTTCCAGGATTCCCCAGTTTTGTGTAAGCTCATCCCTTATCCTCCTCTCAAGCTCCGTATCTGGAATTTTCTTTGTCCACAGGGCAGCCTTTAACAGTTCCCCTTCTATATGTACTTTACATTCCACCACTTCTATGCCTTTCTTTTGCAAAACTTCTGAAATATTTTTCTCAAGCTGGTCCTCCACTCCATTTTCCAAAAGGCTTTTCTGAAGATTTCTCATATCGAGAGTAAGGCGCTGATTCTCTTCCTTCTGATAAAAGCCTGAAAAGCTCTCTGGCAATGTTCTGGTTTTTTCCAGGATGGAAAGCAGGGGAGTCATCAGCATGACGATCAGCAACAGCCCCATAAAGAAGCGCACATGGCGTTGATATTTTTCCGTAGGGACCAGGTGGATGAGCATGGTCAGCAAAATATAAAATATTGCAAGACATTTGATCCAGCTGTAAAGAGCTTCTTTCATAATGAGTTCACGCTTTCTGTATCAGGCAGCCCCGCGTCAGCCTCCTACCGATACCATAAGAATCACAAATGTAAGCACACACAAAATTTCTGCAGTCAACATGATCCGAAGCAGCATAGCGCACCCTTCTCCCATTGTGCCAAGACAGCCTACGAGCCTTTTATCTGATACCGGCTGAGCCACAGCTCCAAGGAAACGATAACTGATGGACACGAAGCCATAATGAAGCACAGGACCTGCGCCCACAAGGAGCAACACTATTACCGCCACTGCACCCAGGCAGTTTTTTACAAGCAGAGCCCCTGTCAGTATCAGCTCGGTCACTACGTTTACTGCATTTCCCACTGCCGGGATTGCTCCCGCTGTCTTTCCTATAGCTGTTCTTTTGATTGCATCCATAGCAGGTGCCACCAGCCCCCGTACTGCCTGAAGTCCCAGCACTGCTCCCAGCATTGTTTTCAGGCTCCAGCTGATCAGTGTTTCCAGAAGCTCTGCCATTTTGCTCAGCATATCCTCCTTGGAAAGATGATTCACAAGGCATAGAAGCACATACAGATTAGCACCGGGCAGAATCAGGGTAAGAAGCAGCCACTCTACCAGCCATACCAGAAGCAACACTCCCTGATAAAACATAGAAGCAGTCACAGCCCCGGTAGCAGCACAGACAGCTACGAAATAAGCAGGTGCCAGCCCTTTCATAAACTGTGTTATCCATTCCAGCTGTTTTCCAAGAGATACCCCCAGCTGCTGATAGCTGTTCATCAGAATAGTGAACAGCAATAGATACACCATATAAAAGCTTACATCCCCTATCTGGCTGTTTTCAAACACTGCAGCAAAATTAGAAAACACTGCGGCGGCCAGAACCAGAAGAAGGATTCGTAAAAAATTCCCTCTTTCCTGCTCCAGTCTGTCAAAAAAAAGGCCGCGCAAAAATTGCTGCACCGCCTCTTTTGAAAATACTGTATTACCATTTATCATATTTTTTAATGCTGTCTCTATGGAAAAGCTATTCTCCCCCAGCATTTCATCCATCAGAGTCTGAACCTGCTGCAAAGACATATCAGAAAGCAGCTTATCTGTAACAGCGTCTGTATCCGTATCTGTGTCAACCCAATTTGTACTAGCATTTTCCCCTTTAACATTAAATGCTTTACAGTTTCCCAGCCAAGCTATTATGCACAGAGCCATCAGGCACCTTCCCAGCCTGTCCTTAGCCGTTTTTTTCTTCATACCATAAACTCCTGAATGGTTTTCAGAAGTGCCATAAGCACCGGCATGCTCAGTACCATCACCGACAGCTTACAAAATAATTCAATCTGGGCAGCTGTAGTGCCATAACCGGCATCCTTACAGATTCCGGAAGCAAACTGGCCAATATAGGTAACTCCGATCATTTTTACCAAAACAGAAATGTATTCTGTGTCTGCCGGAAGTGTTTGCTGAATCTCTTCCAGAGAATCGAACAGATAACGGATTTTCCCAACAACAAGCCCCATGATCACAAGACCGATTCCAACTGTAATAAAACAGGCGTATTCCGGTTTGGTTCCTTTCATGAGAAATCCAAGGATAACACCGCATACGCCCAGTAAAGATATCTTTATAATGTCCATTTTCCACCTCCAGATAATCAAATGTCGGTGAATCAGATCATAATTCAAATAATTTTTTTATACTGTCAAACAGCTCGTAGATATATGGCACGATCCAGAACAGAACCACCAGAAGACCTGCAAGACTGACCAGAAAAGCCTGTTCCTCTCTGCCGCTGTGCTTCAGCACCTGGGAAAGCACGGAGACCAGGATCCCCACAGCAGCTATTTTGAAAATAATACTGACCTCCAAGGGGACCTCCTTTCTCCTACCACATCAGGATTGCCAGCAGCATTCCTCCCAGGATTCCCATGCTCTTATAGGTCTTCTGCTGCTTTGGCATAGCACTTTTCAGAGATTTTGCCCGTTCACTTAGCTCTTCCTCCAGAAGTGCCAGCTGTGCTACCTGCATTTTCTTATCCAGATATCCCAGTTTTCCTCCCAGCGAAAGGAAGCATTCCTTTTCCTGAACAGAAAGCCTTTGCAAAGGAAGATTTCTTACAGCACATTCCCTGAAAATAATGTCAAAAGTAATCCCTGGACGCTTCTGAAGGCTTCCCGCCATCTCCTCCAGGAACAACTTGTACTCTTCTGGCATTTTTACCGCCACATCCAGAAATGCATCTTCCAGTGCAGCTCCGGTACAGCGGATTTCTCCTTTTAGTAACAGAAGAAGCTGAATCAGTCTTTCCAGAATTTTCAGCCTGGCAGTCAGTTCCATGCTTTTACACAGCCCCAGACCAGTTCCGGAAAAAAGGATCAGCATGATTCCTGCTGTTTTCAACAAGGCCTCCCATTTCTGTCATAGATTCCAAGTATATTTCCTGCATGTGAACCTTTGTCCAGGAAAATATATCGTTCAAATACTCTTCTTCGCACCAGCTTCTGGAAATAGGGCTGTTGGATCACATCCTCAATAGAATTTCCATGAGCAGTTGCGATCACCTTACAACCACTGTGGATCACAGATTCCACGGCTTTGAAATCTTCCTTTCTTCCCAGCTCATCCACAGCCACAACAGCCGGGGACATGGAACGGATCAGCATCTTCATTCCTTCTGCTTTAGGACAGCCATCCAGCACATCTGTGCGCATGCCCAGATCATTCTGTGGCACTCCCTGATAGGAGCCAGCCAGCTCACTTCTCTCATCCACCACGCCCACTGTCATCCCCGGCAGCTTCTTCTTATCCTCGCCATTACTCAGCTGCCGGATAATGTCCCTTAAAAGAGTTGTTTTTCCACCTCTCGGAGGGGATACGATCAATGTATGTGCCACCCAGTCCTTTTTGCGGATATATGGCATCACCATATCTGCGCAGCCCACTATTTCATGAGCCAGGCGCACATTAATGCAGGAAATATATTTCATTCCACGAATTTCATTTCCATCCAGGATCACCTTTCCTGTAACACCAACCCTGTGTCCTCCCTGAACAGTAAGAAACCCCTGCCGCATTTCGTCTTCATAGGAATACAGGGAATAACCACTTATATATTCCATTGTTTCCTTAAGGTCTTCCCTTGTTACAACATATTGACCATCCTGGTCGGTAAGGAACCCCTCACCACCGTCATACGTGTAGAACAACGGTCTCCCCACTCTCAGACGTATTTCATATATTTTATCGTAATCAAGGTTTGCATTCATCAACAGTCTGCGGATATTGCCTGCAAACAGGTTCTGAATCTGCTCTGCTTCTATTTTATATCACCTCTCATTTTAATATATGTGGACAATCCTGGTTTCATTCTCATAAATCATTATGACTTGAAGTGTTCTGCTGGTACTCTTCCATTCTTGGAAGACTGAGCTTCAGAACCCTGTCCACTATATTCACGGACGCTGAACTATATGCATATGCAGCGGACTCAAATAACACATATAAGTCATCTCCGTCTACAAATATCTGCTCGATCCGCTCCGGAAAACGGTAGCTGATAGCAGAATTCTCATCTACATAAAGACGTTTGTCAGATTTTTCATAAAACACCACCCGCGATGGCAAAATCCCAAAGGAATGAGATAACAAAAGCTTATCATTATAAAAGGCCATTCCCTGCGCCTGCTCGGAAATAGTAGAATAATCAAGGGGCACTGCCATTTCGAAATTCATTCCAAGTCCTTCATCCATGGTATTTACCAGATTTCCGGTGTCATCTATTGCATACCTGGCAATAGCACTGTCCGTATATTTTGTGAAGCATCCAACATACAGGCAGCCTTCATAGAAGGTCATAAAGGAATCACGGACGATCCCATAAAGACTGGCCACCTGATTAACGGCAATAGGGCGCTTGCTTTCATCGTAGTCATAATCCTCCACAGCTTCCATTGTAAGGCTGACCGCCTGGGCAAGCTCCTCTGTATTTGAGGAATACCACAGGATTTTATGCGTACTGTCATATGCAAGCCCACCTACATGAGGTTGTCCGGGCAAAACAATCTCTTTTATGAAACGATGTGACTCCTTATTGATCATATAAATCACAGAGTTATGCTTTTTCGCATGACAATAAGCGCTTACGAAAACATAATCCTCTGTTACAGCCAGCCCTTGTGGTGTCATGGTGGTACACATGGCCGGCATATCACCTTCACTTGTAAGAAGAGTCCTGGTTGCTTTTAATCCGGGAATAATATAAGTTCCGTATTCCCTCTCTTTTTTTCTGTCCTCAAAGGCAAATGCCATCAGTTCTTCTTTCTGGGAGAGCATCTGTATCTGTCCTCTGAGAGTGTAGCAGGCCGCTTCCTGATTAGTTGTTTTCCGTTTGGTCGGCGGCTCATTTCTGCCTCTGTATATAAAGGCATATGCCAGATAAGATCCTGCAATGACCAGAATAATGAGCAGGATTCTCAACCAGAATATGCGATTTCTCCATTTTGTTTTCTTCGTCATTTATTTTTACTGCTTCCGCAATCATAGTTCCGTGTTTTTGCACAACAGGAATTATTATACTTTATATTTTTTATGTTTACAAGAGGGAATCAAATCCGTTCAAGCTTATTTCACCCATATTTGTCAGTATAACCCTGTCTCCTCTAAAAAACGTGACGGATCTCTCTCTTTATCGTACTGACGGCGCACATAGCAAAGCATAAGCTCTTTCTTTGCCCTGGTCATGCCTACATAAAAAAGGCGTCGTTCTTCCTCTAGGGACTCAGCAAGGACAGCTTTCTTATAGGGAATGCTGCCTTCGTTTACATTCATAATATAAACCTTATCGTATTCCAGACCTTTTACTGCATGCAGTGTGGAGATTACGATTCCTTCCCGTCTTGTTTCCTGCTTTTTCGCCTGCTCTGCCAGCTTCTTTGTATAATCCTCAATATAATTTTCCCACTCCTCCAGGGTTTTCATACCCTTGGCACTTTCCTGGATACGGTCCAGGACCTCAAGAAGCTCCTCTGAGCGGATTTTGCGGTACTGCGCATACTCGATCAGATATTGCTCATACCCCATTCCTTTCCGGATAAAATTCACAGCTGCATAAGGTGCCAGCGTAGAAAGTATGCGGAAATGGGTTTCCAGGGTGGTAATGCGGTCACACATCCAGTCTTTGTCTTTATAGTATTCTCTAAGCGATGAAAATGAAACTGTGGTCTGTGTCAAGGCATCCCTTGCTATATAACGATTTGGACGATTCATGATTTCCAGAAAAGTCTTTCTTGTCCGGTCTCCTGCTGCCATTTTCAGATAAGCCATCAGATTTCTGCAAATCCAATGACGGAACAAATTGGGCAGCTGTTCTTTCATGGTAAACGGGATCTGATATTCCATCAATGCTCCAACAAGTCCCTCTGCCTCCTGATTTGTACGGAAAAGCACAGCGGTATCCTCCAGCTTTTCTCCTGCATCCATACGTTTTTTCAAAAAAGCTGCTACCTTCACATATTCTTCTCTTGGATTGTCAAATTCCATTATCCGCACAGGTTTCCCTTGTTCATTAGGCGTGGAAAGCTGTTTAAGGAAACGCTTCTTATTGCAGCCCACCACATTCATAGCTGCCTGAAGCACATTTTTAGTACAACGGTAGTTTATATTCAGAAGAACAGTCTCTGCTTTCGGATAATCCTTTGTAAAATTCAGCATAATTTCCGGTTTGGCTCCCCGAAAATGATAAATGGACTGATCATCGTCTCCCACTATAAACAAATTGTCCCTTGGTTTTGCCAGCATACGCACAATATCATACTGCAGATGATTAATATCCTGGAACTCATCTACCATAATGTATTGAAACTTATTCTGCCATGCGGTCAGAATGTCCTTTCGCTGATCAAAAAGCTCATAACAGCAAAGAAGCATGTCATCAAAATCCAGCTTCCGTCTCTGACGCAGCGTTTTCTGATAACCATTATAAATCTGGCGGAATACCTCATCCGGACAGCAGGAAGAATAATAATGATCCAGGGAAATACGATTGCCCTTTACCACACTGATTTCCTTTGCCACATCCTCCTGGAAATCTCCCTCCTGAGCCAGCTCCTGACCAAATTCCAGTGTCATTTCCTTCAAGATGGCATATTTCTCCTCCTCGGACAAAATATTCCCCGCACCAAGGCCATATGCCTGTTTCAGGATTCCATAAAACACACCATGGAAGGTTCCAAAAGTAACCGCTGTAGAGGTTTCACCTGTAAACTTTAGAAAACGCTCCTTCATTTCCTTTGCCGCAGCCCGTGAAAAGGTTACAACAAGAATTGACGAAGCAGGTATTTTCCCTTCGCCAGTCATATATGCAGTTCGTTCAACAATCACTGAGGTTTTCCCCGAACCGGGGCCTGCCAGAACCATCATAGGTCCTGACAGGTGGGCGATTGCCCTTAATTGAGATGGATT
>CAKRVL010000081.1 GCA_934408705.1 uncultured Blautia sp.
GATGCAGCAGCTGAAGGCGGAAAGATCGGTATTTCAATGCCTACACAGTCACTGGAACGTTGGAATCGTGATGGTTCTTATCTGCAGAAGCAGTTTGAGGACGCAGGATATGAAGTTGAGCTTACCTACTCTGACAATGAGACAGACCGTCAGGTAAACGATATCCAGAACCTGATTTCTGATGGAGTTAACCTGTTAGTAGTAGCTGCTATTGATGGTGAGGCTCTTAACACAGTTATGGATGAAGCAGCAGAAGCAGGAATCCCGGTTATTTCCTATGACCGTCTGATCAAATCCGACGCTGTTTCCTATTATGTATCCTTTGATAACTACACAGTTGGTACCCTTCAGGGACAGTACGTTGTAGACACTCTGGATCTTGAAAATGCCGGCGATAAGACATACAATATCGAGTTTACAGCTGGTGATCCTGCTGACAACAATGCAGGCTACTTCTTCAACGGTGCATTTGATGTGTTAAAACCATACATCGATGCAGGAACCTTAAATGTAGTTTCCGGACAGACAGACTTCGATTCTGTTGCAACACCTGCATGGGATACACAGACAGCCCTTGAAAGAATGCAGAACATTCTGGCATCCTACTATGCAGACGGAACACAGCTTGACGTAGCACTTTGCTCCAACGACTCCACAGCACTTGGTGTAACACAGGCAATTGAGTCTGACTATGCTGGAAGCAATACTGTTCTCATTACAGGACAGGATGGTGACGAAGCGAACCTTGCAAACATCGTTGATGGAAAACAGTCCATGACCGTTTACAAAGCAGTTGCTAACGAAGCAGTAGTAACACTTGACCTTGCCAAAGCAATGCTGGCTGGTGATACCATTGATGAGTCTCTGATCGAGGCTTCCGGCTGGGATTTCGATTGTACTTATGACACAGAGTCCTATGAGACATCTGAAGGCAACAAATGCCCATCCTTCCTTCTGGTTCCAACAGTTGTAACAAAAGACAACCTTCAGGAAGCACTTGTTGATCCTGGATACTACACAATGGACGACGATGGATATCTTCATCCGGCAAACTAATTGAACTGAGAGAACGTCATACAAATAAAAAGTTACTGCTCACGAAGAGAACAGTAATGTTGTAAATGTGGGCGGGGTGAAAAGCCCCGCCTGCTTTATGGGAAAGGGGGCGCCATTTTGGCTGATAATATTTTAGTAATGGAACACATTACGAAGGAATTCCCCGGTGTCAAAGCTTTGGATAACGTTAACCTTGAAGTTCAGCGTGGAGAGATTCATGCGCTGATCGGTGAGAACGGTGCGGGAAAGTCCACCTTGATGAACGTATTAAGTGGTCAGTATCCATACGGCAGCTATACTGGAACGGTTACCTACGAGGGTGAAGAGTGTAAGTTTAAAAAGCTTAATGACAGCGAGGCAAAGGGTATCGTAATTATTCACCAGGAGCTTGCATTGATCCCACTGCTTTCCATCGGTGAAAACATGTTTCTTGGAAATGAGATCAAAAATAAAAGAGGAGCCATTGATTGGGACAAAACCTACAGCGAAGCTGAGAAACATATGGCTCAGGTGGGACTGCACGAATCCGCACAGACCTTGATCAAAGATATTGGAACCGGCAAACAGCAGCTGGTAGAAATAGCAAAAGCTTTTTCAAAAGACGTTAAACTGCTCATTCTAGATGAGCCTACTTCATCTCTGAATGATGAAGATGCTAAGATGCTTCTGGATCTGCTTATGGAATTTAAGAAGCAGGGACTGACATCTATTATTATCACACACAAATTAAATGAGATTATTTACTGTGCAGACCGTTGTACCATTCTTCGAGACGGAAGCACGATCGAGACACTTACAAAAGGTGTGGATGACTTAAGTGAGGACAGGATCATTAAAGGAATGGTTGGACGTCCTATGGAAGACCGTTATCCGAAACGTGAACACCATGTAAGTAAGGACGTGATGCTGGAGGTTAAGAACTGGACAGTTCATCATCCTCTGTATCCGGAAAAAATTGTAGACGACAATATTTCCTTTAAAGTACATAAAGGTGAGGTTGTTGGTTTCTCAGGACTGCAGGGCGCAGGCCGTACAGAGCTGGCAATGTCCATCTTCGGTAAGAGCTATGGAAGCGGAATTTCCGGGGAATTGTATATAAATGGTGAAAAAGTAGATTTAAAGGATCCGCGGGCAGCTATCCAGCATGGTCTGGCATATGTGACAGAGGATCGTAAAACAAACGGACTGATCCTTGATGAATCTATCCGCTTTAACACAACGCTGGCCCGTCTTTCCAAGGTTTGCGATAATGGAATTATCAATACAGACCTTGAAGTTCAGTTGGCTGAGAAAATGACTCAGGAAATGGGTACCAAGACACCTTCCAATGAACAGCGTATCGGTAATCTGTCTGGTGGTAATCAGCAGAAAGCCCTCCTTGGAAAGTGGATGTTTACAGAACCGGATATTCTGATTCTGGACGAGCCTACCCGTGGTATCGATGTAGGTGCAAAATATGATATTTACTGTCTGATCAATCAGATGGTGGAACAGGGAAAATCTGTAATCATGATTTCCTCTGAAATGCCTGAAATCCTTGGTATGTGCGACAGAGTTTACATTATGAATGAAGGCAAGATGGCCGGTGAGCTGGATGCGAAAGAAGCAACCCAGGAAGGCATCATGGCACATATCATGCAGAATCAGAAGAAATAATGAAGGGGGAAAACACTATGAATTCCAAAATCAAGGATTTTTTAAGAAAATATACGATGGTCATTGCGCTAGTGATCGTATTTATCCTGTTCTGTGCTCTGACTGACGGACGACTTCTTTTCGCACAGAATATGTCAAACCTCATGCTTCAGAATGGATATGTACTTGTTCTTGCATGTGGTATGTTGCTTTGTATCTTAACAGGTGGTAACATCGACCTTTCAGTAGGATCTGTCATCTGCTTCGTAGGTGGTGTTGCAGCTGCCCTGATTGGCAGTAAAGGCTTTAATTCATTTCTGACTATCATCATTTGTCTGGTGATTGGCCTTTTGGTTGGTGTATGGCAGGGCTATTGGATCGGTTATAAGAGAATTCCGCCGTTCATCACAACACTGGCAGGTATGTTCATTTTCCGTGGATTTGGACGTCTGGTACTTGATAATAAGACCGTTTCCATCCAGAATAAATCCTTCCTGAATGTATTTACATCCTACATTAATATTCCGGGACTGGATGATGGAAAAAAATATTCCGCACTTATCGTTGGTGTTCTGATCGCATGCTACGTTATTTTTTCAACCATGCGTTCCAGAGCAAACAAAGCGAAAAAGGGTTATCGCCAGAATACAGCAACTTCAGATTACAGCAGAGCAGCGGTGATCGCAGTTGTTATTATGTGGTACTGTTACAAACTGTATCAGTATAAGGGTATCTCTGTAATGCTTGTATGGGTAGTTGCAATCTGTATGATCTACAACTTTATCACATCCAAGACAGCATTTGGACGTTACTTCTACGCAATCGGAGGTAATGAGAAGGCTACACAGCTTTCCGGTATTGACACAAATAAAGTATACTTTATTGCATATGCAAACATGGGCTTACTTGCAGGTCTGGCAGGACTTCTCTGTGCAGCTCGTGTAGGTTCTGTAAATGGTAGTACAGGTACTTCCTTCGAAATGGATGCAATCGGTTCCTGCTTCATCGGTGGTGCTTCTGCATACGGTGGAAGCGGTACTGTAGGCGGCGTTGTAATCGGTGCCCTTCTCCTTGGAGTTATCAACATGGGTATGTCCATCATGGGTATCGGTGATTCCTGGCAGTATGTTGTAAAGGGTGCTGTACTCCTGGTTGCAGTTGTATTTGATGTTATTTCCACCAGAAAATCCAGCTGATCAAATAATTAGAAAAAGCTGCTGTGAGAGCGAATAGCAGTAATTGGAAAAGGGGCTGTTGCAAAATGCAATAGCCCTTTTGCTACAATTATGCTAAACTGTAAAGTATCTTAAAAGAAGGAACTGTTGACTATGAAAAAAT
Source organism: uncultured Blautia sp. (assembly GCA_934408705.1). Taxonomy (GTDB): domain Bacteria; phylum Bacillota; class Clostridia; order Lachnospirales; family Lachnospiraceae; genus Blautia_A. Next base: position 4,030 of record CAKRVL010000081.1, read on the forward strand.
CCACACTGACTGTTTTTTTTATTCTGGCAGGCTGTATGCTGTTTCTTTCCGGAATCTGGATCTATTTCCAGAAGAATCTGGATCAGGTTGATCTGGGAGAAGGGGAAGGTGCTGCCAGCTACTCAAAACATTATCTGATGATCTCAGGAGAAGAAAATAAACTGATGTGGAAATCCATTTATGAAAGTGCCAGTGAGGCTGCAAAGGATGCAGACGCGTATGTAGAGCTGATCACTCCCGGACATGATTCAAATTACACAAAGGCAGATTATCTGCGTATAGGAATCGCATCCAAGGTTGACGGAATCATACTGGAAGCTGATGGAAGCAGTGAGGAGCAAAGTCTGATCCAGGAAGCTGCGGATGAGAATATTCCGGTGGTTACTGTGCTTACAGATGATTCCTCCAGTGCCCGTATCAGCTTTGTGGGGTTGAACAGCTATCAGCTGGGCAATGCTTATACAGAGCAGATTTCGGGACTTCTTAAGGAACATGGGACTACCCAGGTGCTTCTTTTGTCTAATTCCCAGTCGAAAACACAGGAGACCAATCTGGTCTATTATCAGATAAAAAAGGAATTGGAAGATAAGAAGAAAGCGGATCAGATCGTAATAATCTCAGAGTACAGTATTGATAATAGTTCTGATTTTGATACAGAGGAGTTTGTACGAGATATTTTTGTAAGTGAGCAGAATTTGCCGGATGTGCTGGTGTGCATGGACGAGGTTGTGACTGAGTGTGTTTATCAGGCACTGGTTGATTACAATCAGGTTGGAAATGTAGATGTAGTTGGTTTTTACTATTCAGATGTTATTCTGGATGCCATCAGCAAGGGGATCATTTCCTCTGCCATTGCTCTTGATATGGATGAAATCGGAAGATATAGCATTAATGCTCTGGAGGAATTTTCCTCATTAGGTCATACCAGCAGCTATTACAGTGTTGGCCAGAATGTGATTACCAGGGCAAATGTGGGAATCTATAGAACGGAGGGTGATTAAATGAAAGAATTAAAAGAAAGCCTTTCCGTCAGGGATTCCATACAGAACCGGCTTAGCTTTGCTATGGTTGTGGTTATGGTATTTGTAATGTGTATCAATTTTTTTATTTTCGAGCAGATCCATACAGGCGTGGACCGGATTGACGCTGTTTTTTCCAGTAATGCGGCAATTAATGATCTGTCGGATACTTTGAACAAGCTGGAAGGAACAGTTTATGAATATCTGAATACAAAGGGCAGCAAGTCTCTGGAAAATTATTATCGTTATGAGCAGGATTACAGAGAATTGCTGGATGAGTTTAATGACAGGAATGTGGACAGTGAAGTAAAAATGCTGGAAAAAAATATCCGCAGAATGTCAGAGAGCTATCTGGACCAGACAAACGAAACTGTTCAGGCGAAACGAGGCAGAAATATTGAAAAGTATAAGACTTCTTATGAAAAAGAGACTCAGCTCTATGAGTATATCAATTCTTATATTTACAAGCTGAACAATCTGCGTTTTCGTATGAATTCTTCCAATTACCAGATCCTTCTTTCTTCTATGGATGTTTTGTACCGGCTGGCATTGGTGGTTATTTTTATAGTAGCAGCAGTAGGTGTTGCAATTATCATCCTGGTTGTACGCTCTATGATCCGGCCCCTTACACAGCTTTCTATTACAGCTCATGAGGTGGCAAGGGGAAATCTGAACGTACCTGTTCTTCCGGTGATCCGCGAAGATGAGGTAGGTGTGGTGACGCGGGGATTCAACCAGATGCTGGACAGTATTCGTCTGAACATCAGGCAGCAGCGGGAAAGCATGGAAAAACAGGCGCAGATGAAGGAGAGGGAGCTTCTTATGGAGACGCACCTGAAAGAAGCCCAGCTGAAATATCTTCAGGCGCAGATCAACCCTCATTTCCTTTTTAATTGTCTGAATGCAGGTGCCCAGCTTGCTATGCTGGAGGATGCAGAGCGCACAGGAGTTTTTCTGGAAAAAATGGCAGATTTTTTCCGGTATAATGTGCGGAAAATGGAGGATGATGCCCTGCTTTGGGAAGAAGTAGAGGCCGTTGATAATTATATTTATATTCTGAACGTACGGTTTGCAGGAGATATCCATTATGAAAAGGATGTGGATGAGGGAATCGGAGATGTGAGAATTCCCAGTATGATTCTGCAGCCTTTGGTTGAAAATGCAATACAGCACGGAATTCATGATTGCATGGAGAACGGAAAAGTCAGGATGTCTATTCACAGAGGTGTGAATGTTCTGGAGATTACAGTCAGCGATAATGGAGCTGGTATGACTGCTGAGATGATTGATAAGGTTATGGCAGGAAAAGCCCGGAATAAAGGAGAGGACCGGTATTCTACAGGCATTGCGGTAGGAAATGTAATTGACAGGCTGGAGCTGTATTATAAGCAAAACGGGCTGCTTACCATTGAAAGTGGTGGTCCCGGAACAGGAACCAGTGTGCATATTACGTTGCCGGTGGAAGTGGAAAGTGACAGAGATTGATTGAAAAGGGGAGCAAAAAGAATGTACCGTATTCTGATAGCTGATGATGAAGGACTTATGCTGGAGGCTTTTAAAGGGGTGATTCTGGCTGAATTCGGTGATAAATGCAGTGTGGAGACAGCGAAAACAGGAAGGGTGGTAATTGAGAAGGCAGAGACCTTCCACCCGGACATTGTGTTTATGGATATTCATATGCCTGGAATTAATGGAATCCAGGCTATGCGGGAAATCCGTAAGTTTAACAATTCCGCTTTGTTTTATGTGATTTCTGCTTATGATAAGTTTGATTATGCAAAAGAGGCCATTGATCTTGGCGTGGAAAAATATCTTACGAAGCCTATCACAAAAAGCAGGATCATTTCTGTTGTGGAGGAAGCCACTGCAAAGGTGGATAAAGTACGTGCTCAGAGAAGCAATCTGTTGAAAATCCAGGAAAAACTGGAGACGGTTATTCCGGTTGTGGAGACAAGTTATGTAAACTCTCTTCTTTTCCAGAAAGAAATGCAGGCAGCAGACTATTATCAGCAGCTTCTGGATATTGAGTATGGACAGGGCTTCGTTATGGTAGTGCAGTTTGGACAGAGCTATGAGAATGGCAGACTTGTGAGCCCTGTTGGAATGAATGTGAAGGCTCAGAGCTTTTACCCGGAATTCCGTGATGTGGTGAAATCTGCGTTTCCATGTGTTGTAGGGAATATTATGTCTAATCGTATTCCGGTGGTGGTTCCCTGTCAGGTTTCACAGAATCCTTATGAGGATCGTATTGATCTGGTGGAAAAGGCCAGAGAGCTGGTGACGAGGCTGGAGAACCGGCTGGATGCCAGATTCCGTGTGGGAATCGGAAAAATATGGGAAATGGAAGAACTGGAGAGGTCTTACCGTGAGGCACTCCGGGCGTTGAATGGCAGTCTCAGCCGTGTGATGCATATTGAGGATCTTTCCCAGAATGGCGTGTATGATGAGGCTTTTCCAGGTAATGATGAGAAACGTATGTATCGCTTTCTGGCAGAAGGAAACGAAGAGGGAATGCTGCAGGAGGTGAATTTTTTCTTTGACTGGATGGTGGAACATTATTCACAGGATATGAATAATATTCGTTTAAAAATCCTGGAGTTTATTATCTGGGGGGAGAAGATTGCTTTTGAGTGCGGGGCAATCAATTATGGATTCAGCTATCGCAGGGACTATCTGGATACGGCAATGTCCTTTTCTACATATGAGGAGCTTCGCAAATGGTTTCAGGAAAAGATGGTAAATGTGTGCAGGGCTATCCATGACCAGAAAGAGGATCAGTCGAATTCAGCAGTAAAGAAGGCTATGCTTTATATCCAGGAAAATTACAGTAAGGATATTTCTCTGGATGATGTTTCCAGTCAGGTGAATATCAGTCCGTATTATTTCAGTAAAATTTTTAAGGATGAGACAGGAGAAAACTTTATTGAATATCTTACCAGAGTCCGTATTGATAAGGCGAAGAAGCTTCTGGAGGATGAAAATGTGAGTGTGAAGGAAGCGGGAATCCAGAGTGGTTATTCGGATCCCAATTATTTCAGCAGGATTTTTAAGAAGCAGATGGATATGACTCCAAGTGAGTATAAGGCGAGGTATGGAAAATGAGAAAAAGAAGTTGGCTGATTTTACCGTTGATTTTACTTCTACTGCTGTCTGCAGGTTGTGAAAATAAAGCTGCGGAACCAAAAAAGGCAGAGAAAAAGGAGGATAAGCTTCAGATCGGGTTAAGCTTTGATTCTTTTGTGATAGAGCGCTGGCTGCGGGACAGGGATATGTTTGTTTCTACGGCTCAGAGTCTTGGGGCAGAAGTGAATGTGCAGGTTGCAGGAGGCGTTGTTGAGGAGCAGGTTTCTCAGATTGAGTATTTTATTAAGAAAAAGATGGATGTGATCGTGGTAATCCCTATTGACGGAAATGCATTGTATAATGTACTGCAGGAGGCTAAGGATAAGGGGATTTATGTGATCTGCTATGACCGTGTTGTGGAGAATATTAATGCAGATCTGTACATTACTATAGATAATGAGAAGGTTGGTACGCTTATGGGTGAGAGTCTTATTCAGGCGTGTCCGGAGGGCGGAAATATTTTTGAGATTAATGGATCACCTACTGACGGAAATGTATCAGAGGTTGTGAAGGGCTTTAATAATGCTATTGCAGGCAGCAACCTGAAGGTGGTCTATACCGGTTATTGTGATAACTGGCTGGCGGAGCTGGCTGGAAATCATGTTACCCAGGCCCTGGATGTTACCAGAGATGTTGTGGGCGTGATGTGTGGAAATGACGATCTGGCAAGTCAGGCAGTAAAGGTGCTGTCTGAGAACAGGCTTGCAGGGAAAGTGGCAGTTGTGGCACAGGATGCAGAATTGGCGGCTTGTCAGCGAATTGTAGAAGGTACCCAGGAAATGACGGTGTATAAACCTATTGAGCAGGAAGCAAATACGGCAGCTGAATTCGCAGTGGCTCTTGGAAATGGCGAGGATATTACTTCCGGAGAGGGAGCGTATAAGGCTGTTGAAACATTCAATGACGGGACGTATGAGATCCCTTATTATAAAATCGATCCTATTGCAGTTACAGACCAGAATATGGATGAAGTGATCATTGATGGAGGTTTTCACACAAGAGAGGATGTTTATCTGAATATTCGTTAGACAGATATTGATTTCAGCAAAAAAATTCCACCAGACAGTAGAGTGATACAGTCTGATGGAATTTCAGGTATTCGTTTTATTATTGTTTTAGAGCGTGTTTGAAAAAGGCTTTCAGCAAAGTGTGACGTGCAGATTGCAGGAATGATTTTTCAAACAGGCTCTAGTCTGGATCAGGAATAAACACGGTCAATCTGGATCACAGCACAGTAGTTGCCGTCGTCCATGTTGCGGATACGCTCTTTGAGAAGATTGGAGACTTCTACATTAGTGAGCTTACATTCGAAAGGAACGGCTACATCGAAGATCAGGTTTGTGTGAGTTGGTCCTTCAACCATACGGAAATCGTGAATAGAAAGGCGGCGGTCCAGACTGTGAGTGATTTCCTGAATCTGGGCGCGCATTTCATTTACTTCTTTGTTGTCTGTGACAACAGGATCAATGTGGATCGTAGCAGAGCAGTTCAGCTTACGCTGAAGCTCATGCTCAATATTGTCGATTTCATCGTGAATGATCAGCAGATCTCCGTGAGCAGGAACTTCCGCATGGAGGGAGATAATCAGTCTTCCGGGACCATAGTCATGTACGATCAGGTCATGTACGCCGTGGACAAGTGGATGGGCGAGGACAATATCTTCGATTTCCTCTACCAGATTCTTCTCCGGGGCTTGTCCGAGAAGTGGATCGATAGTATCCTTCATAGTAGTGATTCCGGTATAAAAAATGAAAATCCCCACAAGAACACCGAACCATCCGTCCAGTATAATTCCTGTAAGCTGGCTGATGATCGTGGCCAGAAGAACCAGACTGGTGGCAGCAGTGTCACTTAAACTGTCCCCGGCAGTGGCCTGCATGGCGGTACTGTCGATTTTGTGACCTATAGTGCGGTTATAAAGGTACATGTATATTTTTACCAGGATAGAAGCGACAAGGACGGCAAGTATGACCGGACTGCATTCAATAGGCTCAGGAGTGCGGATCTTGTCGATGGAGGAACGAATCAGCTCAAAGCCCATGATCAGGACAGCAACGGAAACCAGAAGACCAGAAATATATTCCATACGTCCATGTCCGAAGGGATGCTCTGTGTCAGGCTTCTGACCTGAAAGCTTGAAACCTATCAGGGTAATTACAGAAGAACCTGCATCAGATAAATTGTTAAAGGCGTCTGCTGTGATGGCAATGGAGCCGCTTAAGGTACCGGCAAGCCATTTCCCTATAAATAAGAAAATATTCAGGGCGATTCCAACAGCACCACAGAGCATTCCGTAAGCCTGACGCACATGGGGCGAGTTGTAGTTCTGGGAATCTTTAATAAAAAAACGGGATAAAAATGTTATCATAAAATCTCACCTCTTAATAGTATAAGAAAAAATAAAACTGATACTGTGTAGCTTGTTTATAGATTCTTTTTACTATAGCATTTTAAGGAAAAAAATTCCAGTGTGAAATTGCATAAGGTGCATGTTGTGGAAAGGGCGAAAATGCATTGTGGAAAAGACAGGTCATGGCGTCGGAAAAATGTGGATAACTTTTTGAAAAAAAGATGGAAATATGGGGAAAAAGTGGTTGACAGAAGAGGGTGCTTATAATATAATTACTCAATGTGACGTAGTGCGAGATACTTTAGCCAATAGCCCCGGCGACAGTATTTATCAGCGGTTTCGGACATTTCCGCAGTGATTGCACCAGCGTTTCCATATTACTAACATATGCGAGATTTCGCATTTATACAAACAATCGTTGATAAATAACAGGAGGTAAAACCA
>CAKRVL010000082.1 GCA_934408705.1 uncultured Blautia sp.
AGGACTACATTTCTGATTCGGTCAGTTCTAAAAACGTCCATATGTAATACCTCCCTGTTTGTCTGATATGTTCATATATTACTAAATATTCAGAAGAATTTCAAGTATTTTCTGGGATTTTGACGGTCTTTTTTCAAAAAAGTTTGTATTTTTTTGTCATTTCTGTAGGAATTGACAATTTGCGCAGAATCTCGTACAATGTCATAAGATGATTTTGCACTTTAACGAAGGAAAGGAAACGACATTATATTATGAAGACAATCGGTTTTATCGGTCTCGGTCTGATCGGTGGTTCTATTGCCAGAGCTATCCGGAAATATCATCCGGATTACCACATTCTGGCTTACAACCGCAGTAAAGAGGCACTTGCTTCTGCCATCAGTGCCGGAATTATAGATGGAGTCTGTGAAGAAATGAAGGATCCACGTTTCGGATCATGTGACTATGTATTTTTATGTGCCCCTGTAGAGATCAATCTGGAATGCCTTTCATATCTGAAAGAGATCCGGCAGCCAGGCTGTATGATCACAGACGTAGGCAGTGTAAAGGGAATCATCCATCAGAAAGTGGAGGAGCTGGGAATGGCAGACTGCTTTATCGGCGGACACCCCATGGCAGGCTCTGAGAAAACCGGTTTTGACCATTCCAACGAGCGCTTATTGGAGAATGCCTACTATATACTTACCCCTGGCGGAGAAGTGGGGCTGGAATATATTTCAGATTTCACAGAACTGATCAGTTCTCTTGGCGCAATTCCCATGGTGCTTACAGCAGAGGAGCATGATTTTATTACAGCAGGAGTAAGCCATCTGCCGCATATTATTGCCTCCGCGCTGGTAAATCTTGTCAAAACACTGGACAATGATGCAGAATACATGAAGACCATTGCAGCAGGCGGTTTCCGGGATATTACAAGGATCGCATCTTCCTCTCCTGTAATGTGGCAGCAGATCTGCATGGAGAATCACGAAAACATTTCCAATGTACTAGACGACTATATCCGTATGCTGATCCAGATCCGCTGCTCTGTTGACAACTGTGCTTCCGATGACAGAGAAGCCGACGCAATTTACCAGATGTTTGCAAGCTCCAGGGATTACCGGGATTCTATTGACGTTGTGGATAACGGTCCCATCCGCAAAGCATACGTGCTTTATCTGGATATCGCTGATGAAGCCGGCGGAATCGCTACCATTGCTACTATTCTTGCAATGGATAAGATCAGCATTAAGAATATTGGGATCATTCATAACCGCGAATTCGAACAGGGTGTTCTGAAGGTAGAATTCTATGAGCAGGATGCTCTGGACAGAGGACTGGCCCTGCTTAAGAAACGTAATTACATTGTATACGAAAGATGATCCTATTCACAACAGCTTACAATCAGACATTATAATAGAAATTAACAGGAACGATTATTATGGAAATAAAAAAACTTACCAATCTTCATGGAGAGCTTACAGTACCAGGAGACAAATCTATCTCCCACCGTGCTGTTATGTTTGGTTCCCTGGCTCAGGGAACCACAAAGATCACCCATTTTCTGGAAGGAGCTGACTGTCTTTCTACTATCTCCTGCTTCCGCAAAATGGGTATAGATATCGAGAATAATAAAGGGGAGATCCTGGTTCACGGAAAGGGACTTCACGGGTTATCTGCCCCCACAGATATTCTGGATGTAGGGAACAGCGGTACAACCACCCGCCTGATTTCCGGAATCCTTGCAGGACAGGATTTTGTGTCAGAGCTCACCGGCGATGACTCTATAAAGAGCCGCCCTATGAAGAGAATCATGACACCTCTTCTTTCCATGGGAGCTCACATTACAAGCCTTAAGGGAAACAATTGTGTCCCCCTTAGGATCACAGGTCATCCATTGAAAGCCATCCACTATGATTCACCAGTTGCTTCAGCCCAGGTAAAATCCTGTGTGCTTCTGGCAGGAATGTATTCCGATGGGATCACCAGTGTCACAGAACCGGTTCTGTCCCGGAATCATACAGAGCTTATGCTGAATTATTTCGGTGCACACGTAACCTCCCAGGGCACTACCGCTTCCATTACTCCGGAACCTTCTCTTTTTGCAAGGGAGGTCACTGTACCTGGAGATATTTCTTCTGCTGCATATTTCATTGCCGCAGGACTTCTGGTCCCGGGAAGCGAGATTCTTCTGAAAAATGTAGGCATCAATCCTACAAGAGACGGACTTCTCAGAGTTTGTCAGGATATGGGCGCAGACATTACCATGTTGAATATAAACATGGACGGAGAACCTACTGCAGATCTTCTTATCCGCACCAGTTCTCTTCATGGCACAACTGTAGGTGGGGAAATCATTCCTACTCTTATAGATGAGATCCCTATGATCGCAGTTATGGCAGCTTTCGCAGAAGGAACCACCATCATTAAGGATGCCAAAGAGCTTAAAGTAAAAGAATCCGACCGCATTCTGGTCATGGCTGAGAACCTTTCCCGCATGGGGGCTGACATTACCCCTACAGATGATGGTATGATCATTCACGGCGGCAAACCCCTTCACGGAGCAGAAATTGATTCTCATCTGGATCACCGCATTGCCATGTCCTTTGCCGTTGCCGGGCTTATCTGCGACGGTCCTCTTTCTATTAAAGGTGGGGACTGTGTGAAAATTTCTTATCCGGAATTTTATGAGGATCTGTATCGATTAGGGGAATAATCCGAACCTCAGGAACTTAAATGAGAACAATTTTCCATTTAGGTTCCTGTTTTTTTGCCTGTTTAGATGTGCATTTCTCTTATTTTATGTTAAATAATAATCAATGTTAGTTTTATGCAACTGTCATATTTTGCCATATTATGTGCTTATATTTTCTTTTAAAATATACATATTGCATATTTTATCATGTATTAATTTCTGTGCAATTTTAAAATTCGTTTTAAACTCATTTCTATATTGATATTATTTTAACAAAATCGACGAAGTTAAAAAGCTTTCCGTTTTCCTCTTTTTTTCTTCAAAAAAATAAAGTATAATCCCAATGTAAGTTGAGGAACACTAAAAAAACAAACAAAGTGAAAGTGAACAGCCCAGACAAAAGAGTGGCTGCCACAAGAAAGGAGCCAGAAATAATGAAAATTTTATTTTACGGAACCAAAAATTATGACGAACAGTTTTTTGAAAAACTTTTACCTGAATTTCCAGACATTAAGATTAAATTTATTGAAGCAAATATCCATGAGGAGACCGCTTCTCTTGCAAAAGGTTATGAAGCCATCTGTGCTTTTGTAAATGCAGACCTTGGCGCCCCTGTTATTGAGGAATTACATCAGCAGGGTGTAAAACTAATCCTTATGCGCTGCGCCGGTTACAATAACGTGGATCTTAAGACAGCTCACAAATATGGCATGAAAGTCCTGCGTGTGCCAGGGTATTCTCCGGAGGCTGTTGCAGAGCACGCAATGGCGCTGGCTCTTACAGCTAACCGTCATACTCACAAGGCCTACATCAAATGTCGTGAGAACAACTTTACTTTAAGCGGTCTTATGGGCGTGAACCTTTATAAGAAAACTGCGGGTATCATCGGCACAGGTAAAATTGGTCAGGCTATGGCAAGAATCTGCAAAGGATTTGGAATGCGCGTAATTGCATATGATCTTTTCCCAAACAAGAATCTTGACTTCCTGGAATACGTTTCTCTTGATGAGCTTCTTGCTACCAGCGATCTGATCAGCCTGCACTGCCCGCTTACTGATGAAACCAAGCATCTCATTAATGAAAAGACCATTGCACAGATGAAGGATGGAGTTATCCTCGTAAACACCTCCCGTGGCGGTCTTATCAAGACTGAGGATCTGATTTCCGGTATTCGCGACCATAAGTTCTTCGCAGTTGGATTGGATGTTTATGAGGAAGAATCTGATTATGTATTCGAGGATCTGTCTGAGAGCATCATGCAGACTTCTCTGATCCAGAGACTTCTCTCCTTCCCGAACGTAACCATGACCTCCCATCAGGGATTCTTTACAGAAGAAGCCCTTACAAATATTGCAGAGACAACTATGGAAAATGCGCGGGCTTATATGAATGGAGAAGAATTGCAGAACGAAGTGCTTTCTTAAAACAGCCGTATCAGAAAAGGTGTTTCAAGGCCAGAAGCTTTGAAACACCTTTTTTACTGATTAATCAATTACTTTGCATATCTTTCCCGCAGCAGCGCAATCTCCCTTGTCCAGCCCGCATCGTCATTAGGAGTTTCCAGAATGAAAGGCTTGCCATCTAAAGCAGGGTGACGGATCACACGAACCAATGCGTCCAGACCGATCTCCCCTTCTCCAATTTTTGCATGACGGTCCTTATGGCTGCCAAGAACATTAAGACTGTCATTCAGATGAATAGCCTTCAAATGTTCCAACCCGATCACACTATCAAATTCATCTAGCACACCATCCAGGTCATTTACAATGTCATAGCCTGCATCCCATACATGGCAGGTGTCCAGACAGATTCCAAGCTTATCTCTTTTTTCCACAAGATCCATGACAGCACAAAGCTCTTTAAAACTGCTTCCTACCTCCGAGCCTTTCCCTGCCATAGTTTCCAGCAGAACAATTGTTGTCTGCTCCTCAGTAAGAACTGCATTCAGTACTTCTGCAATCTTCTGTATTCCAGTCTCTATCCCCTGTCCCACATGACTTCCGGGATGAAAATTGTAATAATTTCCAGGCGTGGCTTCCATACGCTTCAAATCATCGGCAAAGGTTTCTCTGGCAAAATCTCTCAGATTTTCCTTGGCTGCACAGGCATTTAAGGTATATGGTGCATGAGCCACAATTTTCCCAAATCCATGCTCTCTTGCAATCTCCAGAAACCTGGAAACATCTGCCGGATCAATAGCTTTAGCATTTCCACCTCTGGGATTTCTGGTAAAAAATGCAAAAGTGTTACCTCCATTTTTTACAATCTGCCGCCCCATAGCCGCATATCCCTTTGAAGATGAAGTATGATTTCCTATATATAACATAAGCATTATCCTTTCCTTTTTAATCTCTTTATTGTACCATTCCCCCCTGTTATTTCAAGATATTTATTGACGAAAGCTTATTTTCTTTTTATACTAATAAAAGATATGCACCTCTGTAAAAGTTACTTTTGTCTCTTTTTTGCAGAAGCCATATACATAAAAAAGGAAGGAAAGCAATATGAAAGAACGCGAAAAGTTTTCATCCCGGCTTGGTTTTATTCTGATCTCAGCCGGCTGCGCCATTGGTATTGGTAATGTGTGGCGTTTCCCTTATATCACAGGTCAGTACGGCGGTGCTGCCTTTGTACTGATCTATCTTCTGTTCCTGGTAATTCTGGGACTGCCCATTATGGTTATGGAATTTGCAGTAGGCCGTGCAAGCCGTAAATCTGCAGCACGAAGCTTCCATCTTCTGGAACCCCAAGGTACTAAATGGCATCTCTACAGCTACGGAGCAATGCTTGGCAACTATCTGCTGATGATGTTTTACACCACTGTTGGCGGCTGGATGCTGGCTTATTTTTTCAAAATGGCAAGAGGCACCTTTACAGGTCTTGACACGGAAGGTGTAGGAAATGTATTTAACACTCTGCTCTCTGACCCAGGAGAAATGACCTTCTGGATGATAATCGTAACTGCATTCGGCTTTGGAACCTGCTGCATGGGACTGCAGAAGGGTGTTGAACGTATCACTAAGGTTATGATGGTATGTCTTCTCACTATTATGATAGTTCTTTGTGTTAAGAGCTGCACTCTTCCAGGTGCCGTTGAAGGTATCAAATTCTATCTGCTTCCGGACTTTGGACGTCTAAAAGAGAACGGACTGCTGTCCGGTATCTATGCTGCCATGGGACAGGCATTCTTCACACTCAGCCTTGGAATTGGTGCTATGGCTATCTTCGGAAGCTACATTGACAAGAACCGCAGCCTTATGGGCGAATCCATTCAGATTGGTATTCTGGATACCTTCGTAGCTCTGATGGCAGGACTTATTATTTTCCCGGCATGCTTCGCATACAATGTAAGCCCTACCCAGGGTGTGGGACTTGTATTTGTAACACTGCCCAATATGTTCAACCAGATGATAGGCGGTCGTTTCTGGGGTGCACTGTTCTTTATCTTTATGACATTTGCAGCCCTTTCCACTATCATTGCCGTATTTGAAAATATCTTAAGCTTTGCCATGGATCTGTGGGGATGGAGCCGTAAAAAAGCAGTTGTTGTAAATGGCATTGCAATTTTTGTACTTTCCATGCCTTGCATACTTGGCTTCAATGTGTGGAGCAGTATTCAGCCTCTGGGTGCAGGAAGTACCATTCAGGATCTGGAGGACTTCATTATCTCCAACAACCTGCTTCCTCTTGGAAGCCTTGTTTACCTGCTGTTCTGTGTTACCCGCTACGGATGGGGATGGGACAATTTCATCAAGGAAGCAGATACAGGAAACGGCATTAAATTCCCGAAGTGGGCCCGTCCATATCTCACCTATGTACTGCCGCTTATTGTACTGTTGATTTTTGTAATGGGTTACTATGACAAATTCTTCAGATAACCATCAAATCTTTTTCACATGAGGATAACTGTATGCCAAAGAAAAAGAATTTCTACAAACGATCCAGGGCATACCGCCGACGTCAGGCTATGCTCCGACGGATTTATACAGCCATCGGCGGATTTTTGCTGCTTGCCATTCTCATTCTGCTTGTGCGCTGCTGTAGCGAAAAAAAAGTAAAAAGTGCAGATTCTTCTGCTGTCAACGCTGCAGAAACCAAAGGTTCGCAAGAAAGCACACCTTCAAATGCAAGCAACGCCACCACAAAAAAAGAAACAGATTCCGACGATGCCCAACAAAATAATCCTGAAAAGACTGCTCACAGTGATCCCGTCACACTCACTGTAAGTGTTGTAGGTGACTGCACTCTTGGCACTGACGAAACTTTTGACTATAGCACCAGTCTGAATGCTTATTTTGAAAACTATGGAAAAGAATACTTTTTACAGAATGTTAAAAGCATTTTTGAGGCAGATGATTTAACGATTGCCAATAATGAAGGAACCTTTACTGACAGCTATAGCCGCGAGGACAAAACATTTGCATTTAAAGCACCTGCGTCATTTGCAGGAATTTACTCCAGCAGCTCTGTAGAAGCAGTAAACACAGCCAACAATCACAGCCATGATTACGGTGAGCAGAGCTTCCAGGACACTATGAATGCGCTGGACGCTGAAGGAATCGTTCATTTCGGCTATGATGAGACTGCTGTAATGGACATAAAAGGCATAAAAGTAGGTCTTGTGGGAATTTATGAGCTGTACGACCATCTGGAACGGGAACAGCAGCTAAAGGATAATATCACCAAAGTCAAAAAAGAGGGTGCCGACCTGATCATCGTCATTTTCCACTGGGGAAATGAAAAGGAAACAGTCCCAGATTCCAACCAGACTACTCTGGGACATCTGGCTATCGATCTTGGCGCTGACCTGGTTTGTGGACATCACCCACACGTACTTCAGGGAATCGAGGAATACAAGGGTAAGAATATTGTATACAGCCTCGGAAACTTCTGTTTCGGCGGGAACAGCGCCCCCAGTGATATGGACAGCATGATTTTCCAGCAGACCTTTACGATTACAGACGAAGGGGTAAAAGCCGATAATGTAACTAATATCATTCCATGCTCCATATCTTCTGCTTACGGCTATAATAATTATCAGCCCACCCCCGCCCAGGGTGATGAAAAAACCAGAATCATGGAAAAAATCCAGGAGAGAAGCTCCTGGATCGGATAAACAATACATATGTACAGCAAAAGTCTCAGAGTTTTGGCGCTCTGAGACTTTTATTTTTATACTATGATCATGGCATCTCCAAAGGAGAAGAACCTGTATTTCTCCTGCACTGCCACTTCATAAGCATGCATGATATTCTCTTTTCCAGCCAGCGCAGACACCAGCATAACCAGTGTAGACTCCGGCAGATGGAAATTGGTGATAAGACCATCGATCATCTTAAACTTATAGCCTGGATAGATAAAGATTTCTGTCCATCCACTTCCGGTTTTCAGAATACCATCCTCTCCGGTTGCTGATTCCAGTGTACGACAGCTGGTAGTTCCAACAGCGATCACACGACCACCATTTTTCTTTGTATCATTAATCAGCTTCGCCTGATCCTCTTCCACAATATAAAACTCAGAATGCATATGATGCTGCTCTACATCATCCACCTTAACCGGCCGGAAGGTTCCAAGTCCCACATGGAGGGTTACATGGGCGATATTTACCCCTTTCGCCTTTACCTGTTCCAGAAGTTCCTTTGTAAAATGCAGTCCCGCTGTAGGAGCTGCTGCGGAGCCCTCATTCTTGGCATAAACGGTCTGATAACGGTTCTTATCCTTTAATTTATGAGTGATATAAGGAGGCAGCGGCATCTCACCAAGCTGATCCAGGATTTCCTCAAAAATGCCCTCATAATGGAACTGGATCAAACGATTTCCTTCATCAACCACATCAATGATCTCACCCTCTAATATGCCATCACCAAAGGTGATTTTTGCACCTGGACGTGCCTTTTTGCCAGGCTTTACCAGACATTCCCAGATATCATTCTCTCTTCTTTTCAGAAGAAGGATCTCGATCAACGCCCCTGTCTCCTCTTTATGTCCATAAAGACGCGCCGGAATAACCTTAGTGTCATTAATCACTAAAGTATCTCCTTCATTAAGATAGTCCAGTATATCCCTGAAATGGCGATGCTCAATACTTCCATCTGCCATAGAAAGATGCATAAGCCTGGAAGAGCTTCTGTCCTCCAGCGGATCCTGGGCGATCAGCTCCTCCGGGAGCTCATAGTAAAAATCAGATGTTCTCATCTTTAGATTCCTCCTCTTTCCACTGCTTTTTCAGCTGCCGCACAAAATTCCATTCTTTGTTAGTAAGATCTGCCTTCTTCAGCAAATCCGGACGCCTTCTGGCAGTACGGATAATAGACTGCTCTCTGCGCCACTTTTCTATATTTGCATGATGACCGGACATAAGAACCTCCGGAACCTTTTTGCCATGCCACTCTTCCGGGCGGCTGTACTGCGGATACTCCAGAAGGTTTCCAGCAAAAGATTCTGTCTCGCCTGATTCCTGGTTGCTAAGCACCCCTGGAACCATACGGGAAATGGAATCCATCATGACCATTGCAGGTAGCTCGCCGCCAGTGAGTACATAGTCGCCAATGGATACATAATCTGTTACAATTTCTTCCAGTACTCGCTCGTCAATTCCTTCATAATGACCACAAAGGAAAACCAGGTCCTCTTCTTTTGCCATATCTCTGGCCATCTGCTGGTTAAACACCTGTCCCTGAGGAGTAAGGTAAACTACTCTGGGACGTCTGCCTGTCTTCTTGGCGATTGCCTCATAAGCCAGATACACAGGCTCTGCCTGCATCAGCATTCCTGCGCCGCCGCCATATGTGTAATCATCCACCTTCTGATGCTTATTAAAAGCATAGTCCCGGATATTCACAGCCTCCACTGAGAGGATTCCTGCGTTAATGGCCCGCCCTGTAATACTGGTGTTCATTCCATTCTGGATCATTTCCGGAAAAAGAGTCAAAACATGGAAATTCATTTACAAAAGTCCTTTCATTAAATGTACCGTCATCACATTTTCCTCCAGGTCAACATCAAGGATACATTCCTTAATAGCAGGAAGAAGTACCTCCTGATGATCTGGAAGCTCTACTACATACACATCATTAGCACCTGTCTCCATAACATCCTTCAGGGTTCCAAAATGAGTATTATCTTCCAGAACCACTTCCATGCCGATCAGATCGCCAATGTAATACTCGTCCTCATCCAGCTCCTGTGCTTTCTCTCTCGGAACCCACAGATCTCTGCCTTTATACATTTCAATATCATTTATATTATCAATCCCGTTAAATTTCAGAATCACAAGATTTTTAAAAAATTTAACATTGCGGATTTCAAGCTTTTTCATTTCTCTGCCGGCATCCAGAAATACATACTCCAGGTCCAGAAAACGCTCCGCATCTGTGGTAGGGAATACCTTTACTTCTCCTCTGACACCATGAGTGGTGGTAATTACTCCAACCTTCAATAAATCTTCCATTCAAAACTCCTCTACATAAAAGTACAGGAGCCATGTTACCACAGCTCCTGCGTCCATATATCTTGCTTATCATTGCAGAATATCTACAATCACTTTTTTGCTGCTTTTGGAAGAAGCCGCTTTTACTACGGTACGGATTGCCTTGGCAATTCTGCCCTGGCGTCCAATGACCTTACCCATATCAGATGGTCCTACCTTCAGCTCAAGGACAACTGCGTCATCCTTTTCTGTTTCGGTAACGACTACTTCGTCCGGATTTTCAACAAGAGATTTTGCAATTACTTCTACTAATTCTTTCATTACACACCTCCCTGATCCCGCCCCGGAGCATATTCAAAAAATGCCCTCATCTGGACGTCACAGAAATACCCCCTGAAAATTGCCGGTTACAATTCACGACTTTCACAGGAAATACTGTGCAGTCTGAACCATTCTGGCAACCTCTAAGATACTCCTTAAATTATTTCTCGATTCCGGCCTGTTTGAGGATCTTAGCAACAACTTCTGTAGGCTGAGCACCGTTTGCAAGCCATTTCT
>CAKRVL010000083.1 GCA_934408705.1 uncultured Blautia sp.
TTCAAAAACAGTTTTAAAAATGCAAGCATTTTATACCTGTTTTTTGAAATTTTGCTTGGCTCTGAACAGTTACAAATAAAGTATATTCACAGTAAACAGATACGGGAAACATGTTATGAATAAGTTTTATATAATAACCAACAGCGAAAAAGATAAAAATCTGGAGTTTACAGATCTGGTGGTGGATTATCTGGGAAAAAGAGGGGGACATTGTGAAGTCCAGCTGGCAGGAAGACAGCCGGAGGGGCCTTTTCACTATACGGATCCAAGGATGATCCCGAAAGAAACCCAGTGTATTATTGTACTTGGCGGTGACGGAACTCTTTTGCAGGCTGCCAGAGATATTCAGGCGGCACATGATGATGAACGCAGTCAGATTCCTCTTCTTGGCATAAATCTTGGAAATCTTGGCTTTCTGGCTGAGGTGGACAGGCAGTCTGTATATCAGGCACTGGATAAACTGGTGGCAGACGTATATGAAGTTGAAGAACGGATGATGCTTTGCGGAACCGTTTACAGGGGAGAGAAGGTCATTGGTGAGGACATCGCTTTAAATGATATTGTAATCGCCAGGGAAGGTCCTCTTCGTGTTGTAAGATTTAAGAATTTTGTTAATGATGAGTATCTGAACTCCTATAATGCTGACGGAATCATTATATCTACACCTACAGGATCTACAGGATACAGCCTTTCTGTTGGCGGGCCTATCGTTTCTCCCAGTGGAGAAATGACAATTATGACACCTATCGCACCTCATACGTTGAACAGCCGGAGTATTGTTTTTCCGGCAGAGGATGTGATCACGGTGGAGATGGGAAAAGGACGGCATAAGGATTGCGAGCGGGGACTGGCTTCCTTTGACGGGGATTCTGAAATTCCCATGATCACAGGAGACAGGATCGTGATCCGCAAGGCTGAGGTGAAAACAAGGATTTTAAAGCTGAACCATTTAAGCTTTGTTGAAGTGCTGAGGCAGAAGATGAGAGACAGTTGAGAAGGGCTGCTCTGCAGGGAGGTTAAAACGTGAAATCAGCAAGACACGAAAAAATCATCGAACTGATAAAGGAATATGATATAGATACACAGGAAGAACTTGCAGCCAGACTGAATGAAGCAGGCTTCAAGGTGACACAGGCTACGGTTTCACGAGATATCCGTGCACTGAAAATGACCAAGGTTGCGGGAAAAGACGGGAGATCCCGTTATGCGATCCTTCAGGATGCCCATCCGGGATTGGGAGACCAGTACACAAGAGTGTTAAATGATGCAGTTGTCTCCATTGAGGCGGCGCAGAACCTGGTTGTGATCAAGACTGTTATTGGTATGGCAATGGGGGTTGCCACTGCTTTGGATGCTTTGAAATGGCCGGAAATTCTGGGCTGTATTGCAGGAGATGACACTATCATGTGCGCCTGCAAAAGTACAGAGCTGGCAGAGGGAGTTGTGGAGAGACTTGGCAGTATTTTGATTAGAAAATGATGTAAGGAGGCCGACCTTGTTAGTACATTTACACGTAAAAAACCTTGCACTCATAGATGAAATAGAAGTGGAATTCGGTCCTGGACTGAATATACTTACCGGTGAGACCGGCGCAGGTAAATCCATTCTACTTGGTTCCATGCAGCTGATCCTGGGAGGAAAGACCTCAAGGAGCATGATCAGGGAAAACGCTCCCTATGCTCTGGTAGAGCTTTTGTTCCAGGTTGAGAATACGAAAGCGAAGGAAGCACTTGCCGCGCTTGATATTTATCCTGAGGACGGTCAGGTTCTCATGTCAAGAAAAATCATGGATGGCAGGAGCATTAATAAGATAAATGGGGAGACAAGCACCGTCAGCCAGATGAAGGCTGCGGCAGCATGTCTCCTTGACATTCATGGTCAGCATGAACACCAGTCGCTTCTCTATGAGGAGAAACAGCTGGAAATACTGGATGCTTATGGCCGTGAGAAAATCCTTCCGGAAAAAGAAAAAGTAAAGACTGCCTATCAGGAATATAAGAAATGCCAGGCAGAATTAAAATCTCTCGATATGGATGAAGAACAGAAGAACCGGGAAATGGCTTTTCTGGAATTTGAGATTAATGAGATTGAGAAGGCGGCGCTTATTCCAGGCGAGGATGAGGAACTGGAGAAGCAGTATCGGAAATTGTCAAATGGACGCAGAATCATTGATTCTCTCCAAAGTGTCCATGCTCTTGCCGGATACGATGGACAGGGTGCCGGAGAGGTAGTTGGAGAAGCACTTCGTGAGCTTTCCAGGGTAACGGAATATGATGACCAGCTGGAAGCTATTTCCCAGACACTTTCTGAGGTGGATAGCCTGCTAAATGATTTTAACAGGGAACTGTCCTCCTACATGGATGATATGACCTTTGATGAGTCTGTTTTTTATGAGACAGAGCGACGTCTGGATCTGCTTAATGGATTGAAGGCAAAGTATGGACAGCGCATAGAAGAGATTCTGGAATATCAGAAAAAGCAGCAGGAAAAGCTTCTCAGGCTTCAGAAGTATGAAGAGATTTTTGAAGGTGCCAAGGAAGCGCTGAATAAGGCAGAGAAAAGGCTGGAAGCAGCCTGTGACCGTCTTTCCGGGGTTCGTAAGGAATATAGCCTTCAGTTGGAAAAGAAGGTGATCCAGGGGCTACAGGACCTGAATTTCCTTGATGTGAACTTTGCTATTACATTTTCCAGGAGAAACGGCTTTACTGACAATGGTTACGATGAGATACAGTATGAAATTTCTACAAATCCGGGAGAGAGCCTGAAGCCTCTTGGAAAGATCGTTTCAGGTGGTGAATTGTCACGTATCATGCTTGCATTGAAGGCAATTCTGGCCGACCGAGATCAGATCGAAACCCTGATCTTCGATGAGATCGATACTGGAATCAGTGGCCGTACAGCGCAGAAGGTTTCAGAAAAAATGGCGGTGATCGGTCATCATCATCAGGTATTGTGTATTACCCATCTTCCGCAGATCGCGGCAATGGCGGATGCTCATTTCCAGATCGAGAAACAGGTAGAAGGAGTCAAGACTGCTACACAGATACATACTCTTGACGAAGAAGCTTCTATTCATGAGCTTGCCCGCCTTCTTGGAGGTGCCCAGATTACAGGTGCGGTGCTTGAGAATGCAAAGGAAATGAAGAAATTAGCCAGTGAATGTAAGGCTGCGCTGGATCTATTATAGGTACATAGAAATGGGAAAGAATTTGAATGTGAAGATCTTTCCCATTTTTGTATTTCCGAAATTATTTAACAGGATCAGGCTGCCAGCATATTTTCAATAAAAATCCCATATCCGCTTGCTGCGTCCTGAACAAAAACATGGGTAACTGCACCGATCATTTTTCCATCCTGGAGAACCGGGCTTCCGGACATGCCCTGGACAATACCTCCTGTGGTGTTAAGAAGCTCCTGATCTGTGATATGGATAACAAAGCTTTTGTTATCGTCTTCATGGTTCATGTCGATTCTGGTAATTTCTGCTTCATATTCCTTAACACCATTTCCTACATTGCATAAAATAGAAGCTGCTCCTGTATGGACTTGCTGTTTATAGCCGATTTTCATCTGACAAAGAGAAATCTGCTGCTTATTACATTCAGAAAAACAGTCAGTAAAGCTGCCATAAATACCATTTGCTGTGTTTGCGTTAATTTGTCCGATCACATTGTCATTTCTATAACGAATCAGTCCGGAAAGTTCACCGGGACTACCTTTTTCGCCCTTTTGTACCCCGAGGATCTGAGCAAGATAAAGTTTTCCATCTTTTATAGACAGAAGCTTTCCGGTGTCGATATCGCTGATACCGTGCCCTAAAGCGCCAAAATTTCCGTCTTTTGTCACATATGTCAGGGTTCCGATCCCCTGAGTATCATCACGCACCCAGATACCCAGCTTGCATTTGCCGGAAGAATCCTGAACTGGTGTCAGGGAAACAGGAATAGTGCTATTGGCTCTTCGTACACTTACAGTTACTGTGTTCTGGTCAAGATATTCCAGATCGTCAATCAAATCCTGTTTGCAGGATATTTCCTGTCCATTTAATGCAATAATATAATCACCAGGCTTTAAAAGATTCTTTGCAGGCTCCTGCATCTGCCCGTCCTGTGAAAGAATCTCTCCGGTGTCAATAACCAGAACTCCAGCAGTTTCCATGTAAATCCCTACGGTGCTGCCACTGACGAAAATGCTGTCTGCTTTTGCTGGCGTGACCTTGATTTCTTTAAAAAGTATTTTTCCAAATAATCTGCAGGGTAACTGATAGCTTCCTTCTCCAGAGGCAGTTATAGCTTCGCCAAAAGAGATAAAGGGAATATCAGACAGTGTGGAAAGATCCAGCCCTGAAGCTCTGTCAACGTGTATTTCATCCGGAATTTTCCGGTCCAGATAACGATAACTCAGAAATACTATCGCCAGAAGGTCAAGGACGAGGCACAACAGGATAAAGCTTTTGTATTTTCGTTTCCGGTACATGTATTCACATCCTTTTCTTTTGTTATTTACAAAAAACTTTTGCCGATTTCACTGTACTAGTATGGAGCAAATTCAAAATTTCACTCTTGTATTTTTATGAATGGATTCCATTTCTTACATTTATAAAACGCGAAAAATAACAAACTCTGTTTAAAATGAGAGCAGGTGTAAAATGCTGTCTTAAAATAAAAAAATATTTGGAAAAAGGAAAATTCCTGCTGTTAAAATATGCAAAAAAGCTCGAAACAAATCGAACGAAAATGCAGTAAAATCGGCACTTTCGGCTTGATTTCCCAATGGCAGTTCCACTATAATAGATGTTGTTACAGCAAAGGAAAATTTTTCTGAAAAAAAGTGCAAGAGCAAACAGGGCCCTGCTGTTTTGTACAGATGATAGGACGATATTGGGAAGAAAAGGCCATTTGTTCCCGAGATCACCAATAATATATCTCCGGCTGTGGATTGCCGGAGAATTTTCAAAATAGTAGGAGGAGATTAGCCTCATGGAAAAATTGAATGTGGCAATTGCGGACGATAATGAGAAAATGGTGGAAGTATTAAGCCAGATGATTGACCAGGATGAAGATCTGAAGCTGGTTGGTAAAGCGCATAATGGAGAAGAAATCTGTAATATTATAAAGGAAAAACAGCCGGATGTTGTTGTGCTGGATATTATCATGCCGAAGGTGGACGGACTTTCTGTAATGGAGCGGTTCAGTCACGATGATAAGATGAAAAAAGTGCCGTCGTTTATTGTAGTGTCGGCTGTGGGGCAGGAGCGGATCACTGAAGATGCTTTTGACCTTGGGGCAGATTATTTTATGCTGAAGCCTTTTGATAACAAAATGCTGTTGAACAGGATCAAGCATATACGTCGGGCTGGAGAAAGACGAGTCAGGGAAATGAACAGGCCAAGGCCGAAGGAAGAGGAGAGCACATATAATCCGGGAAATCTGGAAACTGACGTGACGGATATTATACATGAGATCGGAGTGCCGGCACATATTAAAGGATATCAGTATCTGCGTGATGCTATTATTTTATCTGTAAATGATATGGAAATGCTTAATTCCATTACGAAAATTTTGTACCCAACTATAGCAAAACGTCATCAGACCACACCGAGCCGTGTAGAACGGGCTATTCGTCATGCTATTGAGGTGGCCTGGAGCAGAGGAAAAATGGATACGATCGACCAGCTGTTTGGATATACTGTAAGTAATGGGAAGGGGAAACCTACCAATTCGGAGTTTATTGCATTGATCGCAGATAAAATCCGGTTGGAATATAAAAATCGTTCTTTCCAATAAGGTGAATATGGGGTATAATAAGAATAGAGGCGGATTGCTGGGCACAAAGTGGACAGTGACGCTATTTGCTATTACTAAGGAGGGTTTTTTGGATGAAAGGAATTCTTTTTGCAACATCAGAGGCAGTGCCTTTTATTAAGACCGGAGGACTTGCTGACGTAGCTGGATCACTGCCGAAATGTTTTGATAAACGTTATTTTGACATTCGTGTAATTTTACCTAAGTATGCCTGCATGAAACAGGAATGGAAAGACAAAATGGAATATGTCACACACTTCTATATGGATCTGGGCTATAAGAACTGCTATGTAGGCGTTCTTCATATGGAGTATGATGGCATTCAGTTCTACTTTATAGATAATGAATATTATTTCAGTGGTCCGAAGCCGTATGACAGTGCACCATGGGATCTGGAGAAATTCGCATTCTTCTCCAAGGCAGTGCTCTCTGTCCTTCCGGTAATTGGTTTCAGACCAGACATCATTCACTGTCACGACTGGCAGACAGGTCTTGTTCCTGTTTACCTTCATGACAGCTTCCAGCAGAATCAGTTCTTCTGGGGAATCAAGACTATTATGACTATACATAACCTGAAATTCCAGGGAGTGTATGATGTAAAGACTGTTAAAGAAGTTACAGGACTTTCAGATTATTACTTTACACCGGATAAGCTGGAAGCTTACAAGGATGGTAATTTCCTGAAGGGCGGTATAGTCTTTGCTGATGCTGTTACTACAGTAAGTAACACATATGCAGATGAGATTAAGACACCATTCTATGGAGAAGGTCTTGACGGACTTCTTCGTGCCCGTGCTAACAGTCTGCGGGGAATTGTAAATGGTATCGATTATAATGAATTTAACCCGGAGACAGATAAGAATCTGACTGCATGCTATAATGCAACCACATTCCGTAAGGAGAAGGTGAAGAATAAGCTGCAGCTTCAGAAGGACTTAGGACTTGAGCAGGATCCGAAGGCAATGATGATCGGTATTGTTTCACGTCTTACAGACCAGAAGGGATTTGACCTGATCGCTTATATTATGGATGAACTCTGTCAAGATTCTGTACAGATCGTAGCTCTTGGTACAGGCGATGAGCGTTATGAGAATATGTTCCGTCATTTTGACTGGAAATATCATGGTAAGGTTTCTGCGCAGATTTATTATGATGAGAGCATGTCTCACAGAATCTATGCAGCTTCTGATGCATTCCTGATGCCGTCACTGTTTGAGCCATGTGGCCTGAGCCAGCTGATGAGCCTTCGCTATGGTACACTTCCGATCGTCAGAGAGACTGGCGGACTGAAGGATACTGTAGAGCCTTACAATGAATTTGAAGGAACCGGAACAGGATTTTCCTTCAGTAATTATAATGCACATGAGATGCTTTCTACTATCCGTTACGCTGAGCATATTTACTACGATAAGAAGCGTGAGTGGAATAAGATGGTAGATCGTGCCATGACAAAGGATTTCTCATGGGGCAATTCCGCACGTCAGTATGAAGAGATGTATAACTGGCTGATCGGGGAATAAATCAGATACATAATAAGATAAAATACGGGCATACTGTCTTTTGTAAGGTGCCCGGTTCAGGATACAGGAGAGCCTTGGCTCTCCTGTATTTTGCGTAAAAAACGTGAGATATAGCACAGAGTTCCCGGGGCCTGGAAATTTTATGAACAGGAGGCTGGTAAAATGAATCAGATTTCAGAACTGGATTTACAGAATTTAAGACACCTGATCAGTGGCTTTGACACAACTCACTGTAAAATGGATGAGTATGCAGAAAAATCTACAGATGCCCAGGTGAAACAGTTTTTCCAGAAGTCTGCCCAGTCAGCGGTGGACTGCAAAAATCAGCTTATGCAGTATTTACAGTAGGAGGTAGGACACATGAACGAAAAAGTGATGGTAGCAGATACTCTTGCCGGAATTAACGGTGAGCTTACCCGTTACGGTGAAATGATTCCTCAGACTGAGAATCCACAATTGAAGCAGACCTTAAAGCAGATGAGGAACCAGTGCGAAATGTCCCAGGAGGAAATCTATCAGATCGCCCGGGCAAAAGGCTATTACGTACCAGCAGCGCAGGCTACAAGGGAAGAAGTGGAGCACGTAAGAAATGTGCTGAGCCAGGGCTGATAGGAGTACGAAAACAGTCTGTTCTCAGGAAAAGTACATCGGTTGTTTTCGGAGAAGACTGTGAATGGAAATATATCTGGAACAATCTGGAATTACAGGAAATATTTCTTGTAATTCCAGATGTTTTGCTATATAGTAAGGTTACTGACAGGATAGCGGTATCTGAGCCGCAGGCAATACATTTCACACCCGTATTCCGGGAGATTTCACCCGTGGAAATAATCTTTTTTATATAACGAGTAGGGGCTTGACAAGCGAGAAAATTTAGGCTACTATGTACTACAGAAAGAAACGAACATAGGTTCGTATTTACAAAGGCGAGAGAGCTATACAGTCCGCTTAATGGTTACTGGGATTATGTGGACTACACGATTATTAAGAATAAGGAGAATTGAAATAATGATAAATGAAGAGAAGAAGAAAGCGCTTGAAGCAGCACTTGGACAGATTGAGAAGCAGTATGGCAAGGGCTCTGTAATGAAGCTGGGCGAGTCTGGTGCTAACATGCAGGTGGAGACAGTTCCTACCGGTTCTTTAAGCCTTGATATCGCACTTGGAGTAGGCGGTGTACCGAAGGGACGTATTGTGGAGGTATATGGACCGGAGTCCAGTGGTAAGACTACAGTTGCTTTACATATGGTGGCAGAAGTGCAGAAGAGAGGCGGGATTGCAGGCTTTATTGATGCAGAGCATGCACTTGACCCGGTATACGCGAAGAATATTGGCGTAGACATTGATAACCTTTATATTTCCCAGCCGGATAATGGTGAGCAGGCTCTTGAGATCACGGAGACCATGGTGCGTTCCGGTGCAGTTGATATCATCATCGTGGATTCCGTTGCAGCGCTGGTTCCCAAGGCTGAGATTGACGGTGATATGGGTGACAGCCATGTTGGTCTGCAGGCACGTCTGATGTCCCAGGCACTTCGTAAGCTGACTGCCATTATCAGTAAGTCTAACTGTGTTGTGATCTTTATTAACCAGCTCCGTGAGAAGGTTGGTGTGATGTTCGGTAATCCGGAGACAACTACCGGTGGACGTGCACTGAAGTTCTATTCTTCTGTACGTCTTGATGTACGTCGTGTAGAGACATTGAAGCAGGGCGGTGAGATGGTCGGAAACCATACCAGGATCAAGGTGGTTAAGAATAAAGTGGCTCCGCCATTTAAGCAGGCAGAGTTTGATATTATGTTTGGTACAGGTATTTCCAAGGAAGGCGATATTCTTGATCTTGCAGCAGAGAATTCCATTGTGAATAAGAGTGGTGCATGGTATGCCTATGAGGGAAATAAGATTGGACAGGGACGTGAGAATGCCAAGCTGTTCCTGAAAGAGCATCCTGATATTTGTGATGAGATTGAGCGTAAGGTACGTATTCACTATAATCTGCTTCCAGGAGAAGAAGAGCAGCAGGATGTGAAGAATGCAGATGCAGCCCAGACAGCCGGTACATCTACAGAAGAGGAATAAGATATGGCGGTTACACCTGAGGAGCTAAAGAGCGCAAGGAGAAAGGCGATGCTTCTTCTGGAACATATGGACCGCACAGAGAAAGGCCTGTCTGACCGGCTGCGTCAGGCAGGCTTTTCAGAAGAAGCAGCAGAGGATGCTATGAATTACGTGCGCTCCTATGGATACCTGAATGATCAGCGGTATGCCATGAATTATATTTCTTTCCGGATGGGAACTAAGAGCCGGCAGAAGATCCTCCAGGAGCTGGCCGGGAAGGGAATTGACCGCCAGACCGCCCTTGCAGCATGGGAGGAGGCTGCTGAAGTAGAAGAACCGGATGAATTGGCTGTTCTCCGTACTACTGTGGAGAAGAAGTATCAGCCAGACACTGTTCTGGATGAGAAAGAAATGCGCAGATTACAGGGCTTTCTCCTGCGAAGAGGCTTTTCTTACGGTGACATTTTCCATGTACTTGAGGAGATGAATATTACCTGTGAGAGAAACTATTCAGGGCCTTCTGAAATTTAAATTTTCTTTTTGAGTAGAAAAACTTGACATAATTCTAAAAAAAAGATAAACTTGTATTGTTGTGATTGCACAATGAAAATTAAATATTGAGGAGGTGCTCCTGTGACAACAATTATTGTTGCAGTTGTCGCTGTAGTAGCCACTCTACTGATTGCAGTTCCTATTACTAGTAAAGTTTCTGTGGATAATAAGGTTAAGAAAGACGCAGAAACGATTGGGTCAGCTGAAGAAAAGGCCAGAGGCATCATTGATGAAGCCTTAAAAGCGGCCGAAACAAAGAAACGTGAAACTTTATTGGAAGTAAAGGAAGAATCTCTCCGTACAAAGAATGAACTGGAGAAAGAAACCAAGGAACGTAGAAATGAACTGCAGAAATATGAGAAGCGTGTCTTATCGAAGGAAGAAACTGTCGATAAGAAGGCTGAAGCAGTTGAGAAGCGCGAGGCAGAGTGTACAGCGAGATTTGCTGAATTGCAGAAGAAAGAAAAGAGAGTAGATGAACTCGAGCTGAAAGGAGTACAGGAACTGGAACGAGTTTCCGGTCTGACCTCCGAACAGGCAAAAGAAGAATT
>CAKRVL010000084.1 GCA_934408705.1 uncultured Blautia sp.
CCAAAGCCAGTACCGCTGCCCTGGTAAGTTCCATCTTTATAGCCGCCTTCCGGAACTTCTGTAGTTGGTGTAGTGGTTGACCCTTGACCTACCCCTGAAGATGCAGCCGTTTTTACTGGAAGGGTCTTTGCACTTCCTTTTTTTATACCACTTTTTTTCCTTGAAATTTTGGAAGTTTTTTTCTTTGAAGAAGATGATGCATTTTTGCCTGCTTTCAGCAGACTCTCCTCTTCTGCCTCGTCATCTGCTGTCTCATAGGAATAGGCTGTTTCCAGAAGCGATTCCAGATCCTGGGATTTCACAACCTCTCTGGTTTCAGCAGTCACTTCTTTTCCACTGCTGCCAGCCTGAGCACCGGCTGCAGTCACAGCTACAATAACTACTGCCGCCGGAGCAAGCTTCAACAGATTCTTTTTTTCAAAAGGATTCTTATCACTGTCTCGTTTTTTCATGCTGTCTCCTGTAAAAAAATATAACCAAAATAATTTTCTCATTATAAGCAAAAGCAGGGGGCTTTTAAACGGCCCCCCGTTTCTTAGCTTTGTTTTGTCTTATTTTACTTTAACCT
Source organism: uncultured Blautia sp. (assembly GCA_934408705.1). Taxonomy (GTDB): domain Bacteria; phylum Bacillota; class Clostridia; order Lachnospirales; family Lachnospiraceae; genus Blautia_A. The sequence goes on from CAKRVL010000084.1 coordinate 569, forward strand.
TAAATTTCTTAGATACTCCATTACTTGTAACAGTAATGGTTGCAGTACCTTTCTTTTTACCCTTTACAACACCCTTTGCAGTAACAGTAGCTACTTTCTTGTTGCTGGACTTATATGTTACTTTTCCGGATGGTGTGGCAGTTGCTTTGATTTTTATGGTTTTGCCTTTCTTGATTGTTGCAGAAGATTTTGCAAGCTTCAGAGAAGGTTTCTTAACCTGGATTGTCACCTTGCTGGTATAGTTTCCAACTTTTACTGTAATTACCGTTTTTCCTGTCTTCTTCGCTTTTACAACGCCTTTGGAGGAAACAGTAGCTACTTTCTTGTTGCTGGATGTAAATTTAACTTTTCCAGTTACATCATTTTTTACAACCGTAATGGTTGTAGAGGTTTTTCCTTTGGTGTAAATTGTGGAAGCTTTTGCAGTTGCTGTAATTCCTTTCACCGGAGCCGGAGTTGCGGTTGGTGCAGGAGTTGCGGTTGGCTGCGCTGGTACAGGTGTTGCAGTTGGCTGCGCCGGCACAGGTGTTGCAGTTGGTGCAGGGGCTTTTACCAGCAGATCAAGTGCCTCTCTTAAATGACCAATCTGCTCTGTTACTCCATTTGATGTCTGATTCTTAATATTTGCAAGCATATCCTCGCATTCTGCAAGCTCGTTTGCAATCTTATCTTTAGCTGCCGCCCAGCTCTCTTTTGTATAATCAGCCTCTTTTAAAGCTTTTGCTTCTGCTATGATTTTTTCCAGTGGTGCAGAATCTGCATCACCTGCTGCTTTTACAATATTCTTATCTGTTGCCTGTACCTTTACAACGAAATCCTTATATCCCAGTGCATGCACAGTAAGCATCCAGTAACCGGTTCCATCATATCCTGCTGGAAGCTGGCATCTTCCGGACTCTGTAAGTCCAAGCTGGATTCCCATTGACTTATGCATCCAGTTATCTGCTGCAAATTTAGTTCCATAATTAGCAATTCTGTTTGTGTAGGTAGAATCATTTCCATAATATGCCCATTCTACAGACTGCATATGTGCACCAAGATCACCATAGTTTCCGGTCAGGTCCACTCTCAGGAATTCACCATAGGAGCCATTTGCATCCTTTACTGTTACGGTAAGTCCGGTTGCCTCTTTCAGTTCTGCATCCTTAATACCAGACTCCGTTCCGCTCTGTCTTGCTCCAATTGTGAAGCTTCCATCCTCATTCTTTGTTACTTTTTTCAATCCATTGGTGTTTGCGGTTACATTTGCCACAGCTTCATAAGCTTTCAGATTCTGTTCTCCATATCCACCGATCAGCTGTCCACCATTCTTTACAATTGCATGACTTTCTGCAAAGGCTGCAAGGTCTGCTCTCTTAATCTGGATTGGTACATATTTCAGACCGGTTACCGAATATCCCTTTACACTGTTTCTGTTAAATGCTTCCGATGTTCCATCTGTGTAATAAACTGTTTTTCCGTCCTTGCTCCAATAAGAAACTGTTTTTCCGTTCAATACAGCAATTGCCTGGAAGCTGCCTCTGTGAAGCCCATGGTTTGCAGTTGCTCTTGACACAGCATCAAATGCGCCAAGATCAGTTTCTCCTTTTCTGTCTTTCTCATCTGATGAAGCTGTTGAGCCTGCATTATATACATCCTCAGAGGACCAGTATTCTGCCCAGGTAAGGCCTGCGTATACATATACATTTTCGTTGTAAACAAATGTTACATCCGGGTATCCTGCAGCGCTTACTATAACTGTATCTCCATCCTTTACAGCAGCTTTAGAGTAATCAAGCGCTCCATCCTCCTGAACGATTTTTACAGAACCTTTTCCACTTGCAGCATACTTTTTGTCACCAATCTTTACTTTGGAAACTGTTTTGGTATATGCCGCAAACTGCTCTGCTGTAACGTCTGCTGCAGCAACCAGTTTTCCGTCATATTCGTCATATACAGCCATTACACCGTCTGTAGTTGCTGTAAAAGCAGCACTGATGGAAGCATATTTTCCATTTGCATCAGAGATTGTGAGAGTATGGGTTCCAGGTGCAAGATTTACAACCTTTACTCCTGTCTCTGTCGCTGCTACCTCAACACCATCAACTGCATATTTCCTGGAATAGTCAGCCGGAAGCTCTTGAGACAATTCCACCTTCACCTCTGTATCTGTCACCTTAATATTGGCAGCGGTTGCGCTGATACCTGTTTTTACCGGAACGTAAGTATCTTCAATGTCAAAATTAATAATTCCCTTATTTGTATAATATGTTACGCTGGAAATTGTTTTGCCCATCATGGATACATAATGTGCAGAACTTACCGGACAGTCATGTACAGTTGTTGTAAAGCCCGTGCTCCATGCCAGATGACTGCCTTTATAGATGTTCTCCAGATGACGGAGAGCATATGTGGTTCCGTCTGTTGTATTGATCACAGCTCCGTAAATGCTGTCAGCTTCTCTGTCAATAACACCACCCAGTGTCTCTTTATTCAGATCCAGTTCATAATCTCCATATTTGGTATCTGTTGTAAATGTTGAACCGATTGAAACGGTCTGTGCACTCATTCCCTGAACTGCGCCAAAGGAAATATTTCCATCTGCATCAACTGTAAGTTCTTTATAATAGGCTGGTGCCGGATCTGTTGCCAGTACATAATAGGAATAATCAGCAGCTTCGATCAGTGCATCTTTTCCTGTATAAGTATTCTTGCTTGTCTCACCTTTGTTGGTAACAGAGATTGTTACAGAAGTGCTGTCTGTAACCTGCTTGTATTTGTCAGTATTGTTGTTAAGCACGGACGCATCTGTTACTTTTACCGGGAAAGTAATACCTGCAAGATTTGTTCCTGCTGCATCTGTATGGTAAGCTGCATTTCCATTTATCATGCCTTTTGTTCTGGATTTATTTAATGTCGCTGAAGTAAATGCATCTACCTTTACATCATTATTTTTTAGTTCAGATCTGTAAAATGCCTCATAGGGAATGTTCATCAGAACAATCTGACCATCCTCAACGGTTTTCACAGCATCGGCTGCATTATTGTTTTCACCTTCCGCATCTGCAGCTAAGTTTTCATCCGTTTCACCGTCTTCGAAGCCAAATTCTCCATCTACTGTTTCACCAGACTCAAAGCCAGATTCATTCTCTTCTCCAAAACCCGCCTCTTCCTCTGCATCTGATGTTTCTTCATAAATCCCAGCCCCCTTATCTGAAGTATCCGTCACTTCACTGGAAATTGCAGCTGTCTCTTCACCGGAAATAAAATCTTCTGCAAAAACACTCGTTGGAGTGCCTGTCATCGCTACAGCTACGCTCATAATGATCGGAGCGACTTTTTTGAATAACTTTTTGTCAGCCATCTTCTTCCTCCTCATACAATATTAATTAGTGCATTCTAACCAATGTTTATTTTACAGATTTATATTAGTCTTGTCTATCTCTTTTTAGGCAAGACTTTGTACTTTTTTTATCAATAACAAAGCGGATATCACGAAGTAATTTCCTGTTACAGGCAAAAAAAGGATCCCGGCACAGAAGTCTTCTTACTTCCATACCTGGATCCTTATACGTGATATTTCATTTTTATGAGAAAAAGCTCTCCGCTATACTCATTTCCCCAATATACCCTACTATTCCTGTCATAAAAACTGTTCCGTCTTCTTTAATATCGATCTGAAGCATACCACCTGGCTGATTTACATTGATTCTGCTTTCCATCAGACCTTTTCTGTATGCAGCAATAGCAGCAGCACAGCTTCCCGTACCGGAAGCCTTCGTATATCCGGAGCCACGCTCCCAGATTTCTATATCCAGATTTCCCTTGTCAATCTTACGGCAGATCTGCAGATTCACTCTTTCAGGGAACTCCTCTGCATTTTCCACATGCGGTCCAAGCTCTCTCACCTTTTCCGGAGACACCTGATCCATAAAGATAATACAGTGTGGATTTCCAATGGTCAGACAGGTTGCTTTATATTCCTCATTGTTAAAGGTAAAGTTCTCGTCAATCACTTCACGAACCTCACCGGTCACAGGAATTTCTTTTGAAAGAAAGGAAGCCTTTCCCATATTGACACGAAATTCTGTTGCTCTGGCATTCAGGCACTCCACTTCAATAGTTCCTGATAAGGTTTCAATGGCAAATTTTTTCTCAGTCACATACTCATTGTCCAGAAGGTATTTTGCAAAAATACAGACACCATTTCCACTGATGGCAGCTTCGCTTCCGTCGGAATTGAAAATATGCATTCCCATTTTTCCATTTATATCAACCGGACCATATAATACGCCGTCTGCACCAAGGCCAAATCCACGCTGGCAAAGAAGTGCTACTTTTTTCCCCTGGAGCTGCAGCTGATTTTTCCTTGCATCCAGTACCAGATAATCATTTCCAAGTCCCTGATATTTCGTCATGATAATGCTGTCTCTCATTGCTTTCTTTCCTTTCTTTGCAAATTATCATCTTATGAATTCAGTATATCGTTTATTTTTTTCTATGTATATAGAATAACTTGCGAAGTATATTGCAAAAAATGCTGTTTTTCATTTATAATGAATATGATATGGGTGTCAAAAAGTCTTTTGACACTCATTTGATACCCGGATTGCTACGCAGCTACGCTGCTCCCGCAATCCTCCAAATATGAGAAATCCGCTGATTTACTGCGTAAATCGCTACTTTCTCATATTTGGCGTGTCCCAAGTTCAAAAGCCTTATCGTGCAAGCACGAACAGCTTTTTGACCTTTTGACACTGGTATCATGAATATATATTCAAAACAGGAGCCAAAGCATATGAATTATTTCAATGAGCCAACAGAAAAAACCGGATATCTGGAGCAGGACTTCAGGCTTTTCCATATCAAAGACCAGACTAAGCGTGAATTTTCCTACCATTATCATGACTTTCATAAGGTAATCATCTTTCTTTCAGGAAAGGCTGCCTATCACATTGAAGGAAAATCTTACTATCTGAAGCCCTGGGACATCCTTCTTGTAAACCGTCATGCGATCCACAAACCGGAAATTGATTTTTCCGTTCCTTATGAACGTTTTGTACTATGGATCCGCGATGATATCAGGTTCACAGAGCTGCTCAGCTGCTTTCAGAAAGCGATTGACAGAAGCTTCAACCTGATCCGCCTTGATTCGGGCACTCAGGAAAAATTAAAACAGCTTCTATATGAGCTGGAAGCTGCCCTGAAAGACCAGAAATTTGGCAGTGAACTCCTTAGCACCGCCCTTTTCACTCAGTTCATGGTTTATGTAAACCGTATTTTCCTGGAAAAGCAATATATCCACGACACTCACTCTTATAGCAGTGACTCCCAGATAGAGGAGCTTCTCCGTTATATCAACCACAACCTTACTGAAGATCTGTCCATTGAAACCCTTGCCCGGAAATATTACCTCAGCAAATACCATATGATGCGCAAATTCAAGGATGAAACCGGCTACACCATACACAGCTACATCGTAAATAAGCGTCTGCTCCTTGCGCGCACCAGGATTGGAGAGGGCGTCCCTGTCCTAAAAGCAGCCCAGCTCAGCGGCTTTTCCGATTATACAACCTTCTCCAGAGCCTACAAAAAGCAATTTGGAACTGCGCCAAGCCAGATGCTGTAAGCACTATCTGGCAGGGTAAATTCTCCAACCTGTTCTTCTCATAACAAAAGAGCGGATCCTCAAAGATATTTCACCTCTGAAGATTCGCTCTCAAAATGCAGCACATTCACAGCTGCTGTAAAAGACATTCAGTATTAATTATACATTCGCTGTCTTTCTTCCGCAGCACTGTTTATACTTCTTACCGCTTCCACATGGACACGGATCGTTAGGATAAACCTTGATTTCTTTTCTCTGGACCGGTTTACGGACACTGGAATCATCCTTATTTGTTCCTGTAACCTTAGCCACCTGCTCACGCTCAATCTTCTGCTCAACATGTACATGATACAGCATTCTTACAGTATCCTCCTGAATAGAAGTGATCATGTTGTTAAACATATCAAATGCAGCCATCTTGTACTCTACAACCGGATCTCTCTGGCCATAAGCAGTCAGACCAATACCCTGACGAAGGATCTCCATATCATCGATGTGATCCATCCACTTACTGTCAATGCTCTTCAGAAGGATAACTCGCTCAAGCTCACGCAGCTGCTCTGGTTCCGGAAACTCGGATTCCTTAGCCTCATAAAGCTTCACAGCCTCCTCCTTGATCAGGTGCTTCATCTCATTCTTTCTCTTACCCTTAACCTTCTCAGCGGTAAGCGGTTCGATCGGAATGATCTGACGAAGTACGCTGTTGAATTCATTCAGATCCCACTCTTCAGAATCTACATCATCAGAGAAACACATATCTACAGCATTGTCTACAATATCAGTGATCATCTTGTAGATGGCATCGCGCATATTCTCGCCATCAAGCACTTGGCGGCGCTCCTTGTAAATGATCTCACGCTGCTCGTTATTAACCTGGTCATAATCAAGAAGATTCTTACGGATACCGAAGTTATTAAACTCGATCTTCTCCTGAGCCTTCTCAATAGCATTGGAAAGCATCTTATGCTCGATCTGCTCATTCTCAGCCACACCAAGGGAAGTGAACACCTTCATCAGACGCTCAGATCCGAACAGACGCATCAGATCATCCTCAAGGGAAATATAGAAACGGGATTCTCCCGGATCTCCCTGACGTCCGGAACGTCCACGCAGCTGGTTATCAATACGCCTGGACTCATGGCGCTCAGTACCGATGATCTTCAGACCGCCGGCTGCTCTTGATACATCGTCAAGCTTAATATCGGTACCACGACCTGCCATGTTAGTTGCGATGGTAACAGCGCCAGCCTGTCCGGCCTGCGCTACGATCTCAGCCTCAAGCTCATGGAACTTGGCATTCAATACATTGTGCGGGATTCCCTCTCTCTTCAGCATACGACTGATAAGCTCGGAAGTTTCAATGGTAATAGTACCAACCAGTACAGGCTGCTGCTTCTCATGAGCTTCCTTTACAGACTGGACAACTGCATTGAATTTCTCCTTCTTAGTCATATATACAGCATCATCTAAGTCCTTACGCTGAACAGGCTTGTTCGTCGGGATCTCAACAACGTCCATTGCATAAATATCACGGAACTCCTTCTCCTCAGTAAGAGCAGTACCGGTCATACCACCCTTCTTATCATATTTATTAAAGAAGTTCTGGAATGTGATTGTTGCAAGTGTCTTACTCTCACGCTTAACCTTAACGTGCTCCTTGGCCTCAATTGCCTGGTGGAGGCCATCAGAATAACGGCGGCCTGGCATGATACGTCCGGTAAACTCATCAACGATCATAACCTCGTCATCTTTTACAACGTAATCCTGATCGCGGTGCATCAGATTATGCGCGCGCAATGCAAGGATGATGTTATGCTGAATCTCAAGATTCTCCGGATCTGCAAGATTCTCTATACTGAAGAACTTCTCAACCTTCTTCACACCCTGTTCGGTAAGGTTAACAATCTTATCTTTCTCATTTACTACGAAGTCACCGGTCTCAATAACTTCCTCGCCCATGATAGCTGCCATCTTGGTCATCTCATGGCTGGCTTCTCCACGCTCTAACTGCTGTGCAAGGATATCACAAACCTCATACAGCTTAGTGGACTTACCGCTCTGACCGGAAATGATCAGAGGTGTTCTGGCCTCATCGATCAAAATGGAATCGACCTCATCGATGATACAGTAGTGAAGATCACGCTGTACCAGCTGCTCCTTGTAAATAACCATGTTATCACGAAGGTAATCGAATCCAAGCTCATTATTCGTAACATAAGTAATATCGCAATTATATGCTGCGCGCCGCTCTTCCGGCTTCATATCATTCAGAACAACACCAACGGTCAGACCAAGGAATCTGTGAACCTGTCCCATCTCATCAGCATCACGCTTCGCCAGGTAATCATTGACTGTGACAACGTGAACACCCTTGCCCTCCAGAGCATTCAGGTAAGATGGTAATGTAGCTACAAGTGTCTTACCTTCACCTGTCTTCATCTCGGCAATACGGCCCTGATGCAGCACGATTCCACCGATCAGCTGTACCGGGAAATGCTCCATTCCAAGTACACGCTTAGCAGCCTCACGTACTGTAGCAAATGCCTCTGGTAAAAGATCATCCAGTGTAGCTCCTTCTTCAAGGCGTTTCTTAAATTCTCTCGTCTTACCACGAAGCTGATCATCGGTTAATTTCTGCATTTCGGGACGCAGATCCTCGATTTTCTTAACGAGAGGCATGATACGCTTAACCTCTCGCTGGCTGCGGCTTCCGAAAACTTTTGAAAACATATTCATTTAGCTTTAAACTCCTGTCTATCTTTTTAGATGTCATATTGTGTAATATAACGAATTACATTTCTTATAAAATTATGCATTTTGTTTAACATACCAATATATTCTATCACTTTTTAGCATGGAAAACAATAAATATTTGATGAACAAAATATGTCGGAAATTTCGAGCTCTTTTTGTAATTTTCCGCAAATATGATTTACGAAAAAACATCCTGTATGCTATATTAAAACAAAACGGACTTTTCCCTTAAAACATCACTTATATTATTTTTCAGGAGAACTTTCGTAATGATATATCTTTTTCAGGAGCTGACTGCAATTTCACATGAACTGCTTCACCAGGGAATTTCTTTGTTGCCTGCAAAGCGCCGGGAATATGTAATGCATTTTAAGCAGCCAGAGGATCAGAAGCGTTCTGCCCTGGCATGGCTGCTTTTGCTATACGGGCTTAAGCTTGAATATGGTTTTCGGGAAATCCCGGATTTTCAGAAAACCCCTTCCGGAAAACCTTTTTTCCCAGGAGATAATATGCCATTTTTTAATCTCAGCCACAGCGGGGATTTCGTTGGCTGTGCTCTGCATGACCAGGAAATCGGGCTGGATATCCAGAAGGTCACAACACCCCGAGATTCCCTTATCCGCCGGGTCTGCACCCAGAATGAGCTTGCTTCCTTAAACTCCCCCCAGGATTTCTGCCGGATCTGGGCTATGAAGGAAAGCGCAGCCAAGCTTACCGGAGAGGGGATCACCGGAAACTTCCGGGACATCCTCTCACTGCATCCGGATATGCACACCAACACTATCCCATTGGAAAATGAAGCAGGCTTTCTGGCCTACAGTATTTATGAAGATGTAAACCTTCCCGTTCAGCTGGTTTCCACTACAGAATTATTCTGTAAATTGCACGAAAAGCTTATATAAAATACACAAATACATAAGAAAATCCCGGAAGCATTGGGCCTCCGGGACACTCTCATTCACTTATTTAGTTTTTTAATATAAACAAATCAGAAAGCAGTTCTATTTAATCCTCCGGCTCGATCAGTCCATAAGTATTACCCTTACGCTTGTAAACTACGTTCACCTGATCAGTCTCTGCATTGCAGAATACGAAGAAATTATGTCCGAGAAGCTCCATCTGAACACATGCATCCTCTGGATACATAGGCTTGATATCAAATTTCTTGGTACGGATGATCTTAACTTCCTCATCCTCTTCATAATCCTTGTCCAGATATGCCTGCTGGAAATTAGCTGCTGCCTGCTGTCTGTCTACGATCTTATTCTTGTATTTCCTGAGCTGACGTTCGATTACTTCCTCTACAAGGTCAATTGATACATACATGTCGTTGCTGACCTGCTCGGAACGGATGATGTTGCCCTTAACCGGGATCGTCACCTCAATTTTCTGTCTTTCTTTTTCTACACTAAGAGTTACGACAACTTCAGTGTCAGGAGTGAAATACCTTTCCAGTTTACCGAGCTTATCCTCTACTGCTGTACGAAGCCCGTCTGTCACTGTGATGTTCTTTCCGCTGATAATGAATTTCATGCTTCCATCCCCTTTGCTGTT
>CAKRVL010000085.1 GCA_934408705.1 uncultured Blautia sp.
AACCCACACAAGCGCAATGCTTACAAGATCCTTAGTCTTGCTCGTCTGCCAGTTCCGACACTTCCGCATATCGCATTCATAGAGGAGAAACCTCTGCGCGATAAAATATGAAATTGTGACTATTAAATAGTCATGCGGAAGATGGGACTTGAACCCACACGAGCGCAATGCTCACAAGATCCTTAGTCTTGCTCGTCTGCCAGTTCCGACACTTCCGCATATCGCGTTTCTCGGAGAAAGGTTTCTTTCTCGCTGCGACGGATATTAGTATAACAAAGGGGTATATGATTGTCAACACATTTTTTGAAAAAAATTAAAAATTTTCAAGTTTTTTTTGAAAAAAAGAGGAATTTGAAATTTTGTGTAGAATATAATTAATAGGAGGAAGATTATCAGCGTACCTGTCAGTCTTTGGAGGATAATAGATATATGAATATCAGAGAAAGCATGGAAGAAAGAGAACTGGAACTGCTAAGCCCTTATGCAGCATACAGTGGGCGTTCCAGGGGAAGAGACCGGGAGGAAGAAGAGTGCGATGTGCGGACAGTCTATCAGCGGGACCGTGACAGGATCCTGCATAGCAAGGCTTTTCGCAGAATGAAGGATAAGACTCAGGTATTTCTGGCACCAGAGGGTGATCATTACAGGAATCGTCTTACCCACACTCTGGAGGTTTCCCAGATTGCCCGTACCATAGCTAAGGCTCTTTGCCTGAATGAGGATCTGGTGGAGGCAATTGCCTTAGGTCACGATCTTGGACATACCCCATTCGGACATTCCGGTGAAACTGCCCTGAATACTGTTCACCCGGAAGGCTTTGCCCATTACAGGCAGAGTGTCCGTGTGGTAGAGGTATTGGAGAAGAATGGAGAGGGGTTGAACCTTACCTGGGAGACCAGGGACGGAATCCTGAATCACCGCACAAGTGGACATCCATCCACTTTGGAGGGACAGGTAGTACGTTTTTCTGATAAGATCGCCTATGTTCATCATGACATGGACGATGCCCAGAGAGCAGGCATTATCACAGAAAATGATATTTCAGCCGATCTCAGGGAATTCCTGGGACAGACTACAAGGGAGAGATTAAATACCTTTGTGCATGATGTGATAGAGCACAGTATCGATCAGCCATCCATTCAGATGTCAGCTCCTGTGGAGCAGGCACTTATGGATCTTCGCTCGGAGATGTTCCAGAAGGTATATCTGAATCCCATTGCGAAGAAGGAAGAATCCAAAGCAATCAAAATGCTGACAGAATTATATGCGTATTACATAGATCATCCCGAAGCGATGTCCAGGGAGTACATAACCCTTATTGAAAAAAGGGGTATCCCCAAGGACCGTGCGGTATGCGACTGGTTGTCAGGCATGACAGATCAGTACTCCATGAAGAAATTTAAGGAGATTTTCATACCCAGAGCCTGGGAGGTACATTAAGTACCATGGCGTAAGGCATACTAAAGTAAAGGAGGATAAGAATGCGTTATTCTGACGATATCATTGAAGAAGTGCGAATGAAAAATGATATTGTAGACGTAATATCCCAGTATGTAAGACTGACCAGAAAGGGAAACTCCTATTTTGGTCTGTGTCCTTTTCATAATGAGAAGACTCCTTCCTTCTCCGTAACCCCGTCTAAGCAGATGTATTATTGCTTTGGCTGCGGGGCAGGAGGGAATGTATACAATTTTGTAATGGAATATGAGAACTATTCCTTTGGAGAGGCTCTTTCCCATCTGGCAGAGCGGGCCGGTGTGGAGCTTCCGAAGATCGAATATTCCAAGGAAGCAAGGGCGAAGGCTGAGAAGCGAGCCACCCTGCTTGAAATCAATAAGAAAGCGGCACAGTATTTTTATTACCAGCTGCGTCGCGATAATGGAAAAAATGCCCATGATTATCTTACAGGCCGAGGCCTTAGTGAGGAGACTATCAGGAAATTCGGACTGGGTTATTCGGACAAATACAGTGATGACCTGTATAAATATCTGAAATCCCAGGATTACAGTGATGAACTGCTTAGGGAATCCGGGCTTTTCAATGTAGATGAGCGTCAGGGCATGTATGACAAATTCTGGAACCGCGTTATTTTCCCCATTATGGATGTGAATAACAAGGTGATCGGATTCGGTGGGCGTGTTATGGGAGATGGCAAACCTAAGTACCTGAACTCACCGGAGACTCAGATCTTTGATAAGAGCCGTAATCTTTACGGACTGAACATAGCTAGGACCACAAGGAAGAATCATCTGATCCTATGTGAAGGTTATATGGATGTGATCTCTATGCATCAGGCAGGATTTACCAATGCTGTGGCTTCCTTGGGAACAGCACTTACATCCGGGCATGCCAGCCTTGTGAAACGCTATACCAAGGAGGTGCTTCTTCTCTACGACAGTGACGAGGCCGGTGTGAAAGCCGCTTTGCGCGCGATTCCCATTCTCCGGGAGGCCGGAGTAAATACAAGGGTGGTAAACCTGAGACCTTATAAGGATCCGGATGAGTTTATTAAGGCAGAGGGAGCACAGGCCTTTGAGAAAAGGCTGGAAGGCGCCACTGACAGCTTTATGTTCCGTGTGAGTATTGCTTCGGGAGATTTTCCAATGGACGAGCCCCAGGGACAGAACAGGTTCTTTGAGCGTTGTGCCCAGTATCTGCTGGAGCTGTCCGATGAGCTGGAACGGAATCTTTATATTGAGGCAATTGTGAAGGAATACAGAAGATACGGGATCAGCGTGGAAGACCTTCGAAAGCGTGTAAATACACTTGCTATGAAGGGAACGCCTGCAGAGAAGCGGATCCAGCCGAAATCCGGAGATTCACCTCTGAAAAAGAAGGAAAGCGCGGCAGATAAGTCACAGAAATTAATGCTTACCTGGCTTGCTACATATCCCGGAATCTTTGATACGGTGGAGAAATACCTTACGCCTTCTGATTTCGTGGTTTCCCTTTACAAAGAAGTGGCAGAAATGCTTTGGAAGCAGCATGAAGAAGGTGACGTTAATCCGGCACGGCTTCTGAATGCTTTTACAGATAGTGATGAGCAGCGCGAGGTTGCATCTCTGTTTAATGCAACTATCCATCTTGAGACCAAGGAGGAGCAGCAGAGAGCATTTTCCGATGCACTGATCAGAATCAAACAGGAGAGTCTGGCAGAAAAAAATAAAAACTGGGATCCTACTGATATGGGGGCTTTGCAGGAGCTTGTGAAGGCCAAGAAGGATCTGGAGGAGCTTGGAAGAAAAAGGCAGCAATTGCATATTTCTTTTGAATAAGGATAAAATATTAACACTATATGGAGGTTAGAGTACCTATGGAAATGAATATGGGTAAATTCAGTGAGAAACTGGTGGAGCTTCTGGAGCTTGCAAAAAAGAAGAAAAATGTACTGGAATATCAGGAAATCAGTGACTTTTTCAAAGATCAGCCTTTAGACGCTGAACAGACAGACAAGATTTTTGACTTCCTGGAGGCAAGCGGCGTAGACGTGCTTCGAATCACAGACAACAATACAGATGATCTGATGCTGGATGATGATGTTGATATTGATGGTCTGGATGAAGAGGAAGAAGTAGAACTGGACAAAATAGACCTTTCTGTTCCAGAGGGAGTCAGCATTGAAGATCCGGTACGTATGTATCTGAAGGAGATTGGTAAGGTTCCGCTTCTTTCAGCTGAAGAAGAAATCGAGCTTGCAAAGAGAATGGAGCAGGGGGATGAGAATGCCAAGAAGCGTCTGGCAGAGGCTAACCTTCGTCTTGTTGTCAGCATTGCAAAGCGTTATGTGGGACGTGGAATGCTTTTCCTGGACCTGATCCAGGAGGGTAATCTCGGTCTTATCAAGGCAGTTGAGAAATTCGATTACAGAAAGGGCTATAAGTTCAGTACCTATGCTACATGGTGGATCCGTCAGGCCATTACAAGAGCTATCGCAGATCAGGCACGTACCATCCGTATTCCGGTACACATGGTTGAGACCATTAACAAGCTGATCCGCGTTTCCAGACAGTTACTCCAGGAGCTTGGCCGTGAACCTACTCCGGAGGAAATTGCAGAGGAGATGGATATGCCTGTTGACCGTGTGCGTGAGATCCTGAAGATTTCCCAGGAGCCGGTTTCTCTGGAAACACCAATTGGTGAGGAGGAGGACAGCCATCTTGGAGACTTTATCCAGGATGATAATGTTCCGGTTCCGGCTGATGCAGCAGCATTTACCCTTCTGAAGGAGCAGCTTGTGGAGGTTCTTGGAACCCTTACAGACAGAGAACAGAAGGTTCTCCGCCTTCGTTTTGGTCTGGACGATGGACGTGCCAGAACTCTTGAAGAGGTTGGTAAGGAATTTAATGTTACCAGAGAGCGTATCCGTCAGATCGAGGCTAAGGCTCTTCGTAAGCTTCGCCATCCAAGCCGCAGCCGTAAGCTGAAGGATTATCTGGATTAAGGAGAGAGGCATGCAGTTATCCTTACGACTGTCTGCAATCGCAGACATGGTTACAGAAGGGAACCGGCTGGTAGATGTGGGATGTGATCATGGATATCTGCCGGTGTACCTGATACAGCAGAAAAAAATTCCATCCGCCATTGCAATGGATGTGCGAAAGGGGCCTCTTTCCAGGGCGCAGGAGCATATTTCCCAGTATGGGCTGGAGGAATACATAAGTACCCGGCTTTCAGACGGACTTGCAGGTCTTATGGCTGGAGAAGGGGATACTCTTGTGATTGCTGGCATGGGCGGTCCCCTGATGGAAAGAATTCTCACAGATGGTAAATCTGTGAGAGATTCTTTTTCTGAGCTGATTTTGCAGCCCCAGTCCGATATTCCCCATTTTCGCAGATTTATCCAGTCTGAAGGCTGGATGATCGTGGAAGAGAAAATGGTGGAAGAGGATGGGAAATTTTATCCCATGATGCGCGTGGTGCCAGGTGAAGAAAATAAAAATGATTTTTCTGAAAAAGGAGAGAATTCCTATACACTGCAGGAAGCTTTTGGTAAATTCCTTCTTCAGGAGAAGAATCCGGTTCTTTACCGATATCTTCAAAGAGAAGCGCGTATCCGTGCCGGAATATTGAAGCAGCTAGAAGCGGCACCTGAGGCGGATGCAGTGAACACGCGTATTTCGGAAGTAAAGGAGGAGGCGCAGCTGATCGCTGCTGCGCTGGCAGAATATGAAGGTTAATGAACTGACTGGCTGGCTGGAGAGCAATTTTCCCGCAGCTGTTGCCGAAGACTGGGACAATGTAGGTCTTATTACCGGTGATGATGAAAATTCGGTAAGCCATGTTTTTCTTGCTCTGGATCTTACAGAAGAGGTGTTAGATGAGGCTATCCAGACAGGAGCGGACATGATCGTTACCCATCATCCGATGATTTTTTCCGGTATTAAGAAAATCAATAATCACAGCTTTACAGGAAGAAAAATCATCCGTCTGGTGCGCCATGGCATTTCTTATTATGCTATGCACACGAATTATGACATTCTGGGAATGGCAGATTTAAGTGCCAGATATCTGGAATTGTCAGATACCAGAGTGCTTAGTGCTACAGGGGAAAAGGATGGGGAGCCTATTGGCTTCGGGCGTGTAGGAAATCTGTCCCGGGAGATGAAACTGAGAGACTACGCGTTTCTTGTAAAGGAGAATCTGAAGTTTTCCGATGTGAAGGTATATGGAAATCTGGAACAGATAGTGAAGACGGCTGCTGTATGTACAGGCTCTGGAAAAAGTATGATTCCTGATGTATTGTCAGCAGGTGCGGATGTGTATGTGACAGGTGATATTGACCATCATACAGGAATTGATGCTGTAGCTCAGGGACTTGCCATTATTGATGCAGGGCATTATGGCACGGAATATATTTTCATGGAAGATATGAAGAACAGATTGGAAAAAGCATTTCCGGAGCTTACAGTTGACTGTGCAAAAGTGAGATGTCCGTATACTATATTATAAGTCCGGAATTCTGAAGTGGTCTATTGGACCAGACAAGGAGGTTTTATGGATCAGACAGTGAAACTTACGATCAATGGGGAAACCAGGGAATTTCCCATGGGGATTGCCTATAAAGATGTTGTAAAAGAGTACGAGGCGGACAGCCCGGCACCGGTTATTCTTGTGATTGCAGGCGGCAAGATACGGGAGCTTCATAAAAAAGCCCTGAGAGATGGGGAAGTGCGGCTGGTAACTACTAAGGATCGTATTGGAAATAAAACCTATAAACGGACTGCATGTCTGGTGCTTTTAAAAGCAATTTATGATCTTGCAGGTAAAGAAAAAGTAGATAAAGTAGTGCTCCATTATTCTGTAGGAAGCGGTTTTTATTTTACTATAGAGGGGGAGCAGGAGCTGGATCAGGCATTTCTTGATCAGATAAAAAAGAGAATGGCTGAGCTGGTAGAAGAGAAGATTCCGGTAAAGAAGCGCAGTGTGGGAACAGATGAGGCTATTGCGCTTTTCCATCATCACAGAATGTACGATAAGGAGAAGCTGTTTAGGTACCGCAGAGTTTCCAGAGTGAATATTTACAGCATCGAGAATTTCGAGGATTATTTCTATGGAGCAATGGCATATGATACCAGTTATGTGCCATATTTTGACCTGATGCTGTATGATGAAGGCTTTGTGCTTATATTGCCGGAAGCGAAGGCTCCAGATGTGCTTCCTGAATTTAAGCCTCAGAATAAGATTTTTCAGGTTCAGAAGGCTTCCGAGGAGTGGGGAAAGAAGCTGGAGATTTCCACAGTTGGAGAGCTGAATGATCAGATAACTTCCCAGGGAATCCAGAAAATCCTTCTTATGCAGGAGGCGATTCAGGAATCCAGGATTGCCAGGATCGCAGAACAGATTGTCGAAAATGGAAATAAGAAGTTTGTCATGATCGCAGGACCATCTTCTTCCGGTAAGACTACCTTTTCCCACAGGCTGTCCATACAGCTGGCTGCCCAGGGAATGAAGCCTCATCCTATTGCTGTGGATAATTATTTTGTAAACAGAGAGCTTACACCTTTGGATGAATTCGGGGAAAAGGATTATGAATGTCTGGAAGCTATTGATGTAGAGCAGTTCAATAAGGATATGCTGGCGCTTCTCAATGGAGAAAGAGTGGAGCTTCCGGTATTCAATTTTAAAACCGGCAGGAGAGAATACAAGGGGGATTTCCTTCAGCTGGGAAAAGAGGATATTCTGGTTATTGAGGGAATTCACGGCTTGAATGATAAGTTAAGCTATGCCCTTCCAAAAGAGAGTAAGTTTAAAATCTATATCAGTGCGTTGACACAGCTGAATATAGATGAGCATAACCGTATTCCCACTACAGATGGCAGACTGATCCGCAGAATTGTGCGCGATGCCAGAACCAGGGGGACTTCCGCTAAGGAAACCATTGCAAGATGGCCTTCTGTGAGAAGGGGAGAAGAAAAAAATATTTTCCCATATCAGGAAGAAGCAGATGCAATGTTTAATTCTGCTTTGATTTATGAGCTTGCCTGCCTGAAGGTATATGCAGAGCCGTTACTTTTTGGAATTTCCAAGGAGGATCCTGAATATCTGGAAGCGAACCGCCTGTTGAAGTTCTTTGATTATTTCGTAGCAGTGCCAAGTGAGGAAGTGCCGAATAATTCATTGCTGCGGGAATTTATTGGAGGAAGCTGCTTTAATACTTGATTGTAAATACTTGATAAATTTTAGGCTTTACAGATTAAAATAATAATGTTAAAATAGCACTTGCGCAAGCAGGCCAGGTGATCGCGGCTGGACAGACGAAAGGGTTCAGACGAGGAAAGTCCGGGCTTCATAGGGCAGGATGCCGGATAACGTCCGGTGGAGGTGACTCCCAGACCAGTGCAACAGAAATAAACCGCCATGGTATCCATGGTAAGGGTGGAAAGGCAGTGTAAGAGACTACCGCCGTCCTGGTAACAGGCCGGGCACATGTAAACTCCATTCGAAGCAAGACCGAGTAGAAAGCTATACGGCTGCCCGTCGTGCTTTCAGGTAGGTCGCTTGAGCTTTTTGGCAACGAAAGGCCTAGATAGATGATCACTCAACGACATAACCCGGCTTATCGGTTTGCTTGCGCATCTGGAAAATAGTTATAGTGTAATTTATAACCTGAGAAATTTTAGTTTTTCTGAATTTTCTCAGGTTCTTTTTTGCAAAAAAATCGTGGAAGCTATATTAAGCCTCCACGATAAAATGTCATTATTGTTATAAATAAAAGCTGTTTTCAGCGATTATTATTTATTTCTGTGACCTCTGTATTTCTCTTCACAATATTTACATCTGTAAACTTCGTTCTCTTCATCTGCAAGAACAAAAACCTGATCCAGTCCCTGCTCAATAGAGGTGATGCAGCGAGGGTTCTTACATCTGATCACGTTTACAACCTGCTTCGGAAGACGAAGCTCTTTTTTCTCAACGATCTTCTCATCTTTGATGATGTTAACTGTGATGTTGTGATCAATGAAGCCCAGGATGTCAAGATCCAGATCCTCGATGGGGCACTCAACCTTGATGATGTCTTTTTTGCCCATCTTGTTACTCTTTGCGTTCTTGATGATCGCTACAGTACAGTCAAGCTTGTCCAGCTTCAGATCATGATAAATGGTCATAGCCTTGCCTGCTTTAATATGGTCTAATACGAAACCTTCACGAAGTGCTCCAACATTTAACATGGCAGTTCAACCTCCAATAATGTAAGAATCAGGGCCATACGTACATATACACCGTACTGAGCCTGTTTGAAATATGCAGCTCTCGGATCTTTATCCACTTCAACAGCGATTTCGTTAACACGTGGAAGGGGATGAAGAACATACATATCTTCCTTTGCATGGGAAAGCTTCTGCTCATCCAGTATGTAGAAATCTTTCATACGGACGTAATCCTCTTCGTTGAAGAAACGCTCCTTCTGAACACGTGTCATGTAGAGAATGTCCAGATCCGGGATAGCATCCTCAAGACGCTCAACCTCTACGAATTCAATATTGTTCTTTTTCAGAACGTCCTCGCGGATGTAGCTTGGAATACGGAGCTCTTCCGGAGAGATCAGTACGAATTTAACATTGTTATAACGAACCAGAGCCTCGATCAGAGAATGAACGGTACGACCGAATTTCAGGTCTCCGCACAGACCGATAGTGATATTGTCAAGACGGCCCTTTAAGGAACGGATTGTAAGTAAGTCTGTAAGTGTCTGGGTAGGATGCTGATGACCACCGTCACCGGCATTGATAACTGGAATATCAGAAACCATGGAAGCTACCAGCGGAGCACCCTCCTTAGGATGGCGCATAGCACAGATGTCTGCATAGCAGGAAACAACACGAATAGTATCGGCAACTGTCTCTCCCTTGGCAGCAGAACTGGAATCAGCAGATGAGAAGCCAAGAACCTTACCACCAAGGTTCATCATAGCAGCTTCAAAACTGAGACGGGTACGGGTACTTGGCTCATAGAAAAGAGTGGCAAGTCGCATATCGTCACAGGTGTGTGCGTATTTTTTGGGGTTTTTCTCAATATCGCTGGCAAGATCCAGAAGCTTTTCAAGTTCCGGAATACTAAGATCCAGCGGACTCATTAAGTGTCTCATGATATACCTCCGTATATGAGTATGTTTTTATGGTTCAAAATCTCTTCGACCTATCATATACTAATTGGGCTGATTTTTCAAGATGATTTTGTAAGTATTTTTTCGAAAAATAAACCGGTCAGAAACCAGACTGGAAGGTAGTCCAGACGAATGATTCCTTTGTAGTGGTGTGGAATACTGGAGTAATCCCAGGGGCACATATGAAAAGCCTGTAAAATGCAGCCGCTTGCGAATTCTCCGAGATAAAATCCGGCGGTATAGAGGAGTCCCCGCACCAGTACAGGAACATTTTTCAGTCGTTGATACAGAGGGAGGATTAAGGCTGCGCAACCATAAATGGGAAACATAAGAAGAGAGGTTGTGCCTTTCATGGTAATATCTCCACGAAGGAATGCGTGAAGTCCTGTCCAGAGGATTTCCAGGCACCATCCGGTAATGCCACAGAAGAGAAAAGTGTGTTTTTTCATATGTCCAGCCTCCTCATGTGAGAATATTTTTCGCTTTAATTACGATAATTAGTATACTTAAAAATAACATTCCCATTATTGCTTATTTTATTCGGTAAGGGTATAATGGAGGAAATATGCAATGCGAAGCGAAGCAGAGCATTGCATATTTCCGATACGCAAACGAAGCGAAGCGGAGTTCGCGGTTCCCGCAAAGGAAATGCGAAGCGAAGCAGAGCATTGCATATTTCCGATACGCAAACGTAGCGAAGCGGAGTTCGCGGTTCCCGCAA
>CAKRVL010000086.1 GCA_934408705.1 uncultured Blautia sp.
CGGTCATTGCTGCTGCTAATAATAATGCGCTGATCTTTTTTGCTTTCATGTACATTTTCTCCTTCTTTTTCATAAAGTGATTACTTCGAACAAGTTTGATTCTATACATTATTTGTAAAATCCGCTGTTTTCTCCCTGTTAAATTCCGGCAAAAAATAAGCTGTCGGTGTAAAAAATCCTTTCACACTGACAGCATTATTATAACTTCTAAAATTCATGTCACGCATTTATTCGGTTAAAACAAGCCTTTAACCAACCTTCTCTGCCTTGGGGTATACCTGCGCCATCCGCCCATCATCAAAGTGTTCGTCTACCCAGCTTTCAAAGCTGTTGGAAGCCTCTACACCATTACTTCTTGCGTTATAGCGGGCAAGAGCAGCACTGGATACGATTCCGTCTGCCAGCATAAATACGATCAGAATCCATGTAATGATTTTTCCAATTTTTACCGGAACCTTCTCGATCATTCTGGAAACAGGAGGATAAAATATTTTGAACCATGCCACTGCTGCAAATCCCCAGAAAAAGCAGTACAGAAGATTAATCCTGCCGCCAAGGTTAAAGGGGATATCACTGTAATCCCAGAATACGGTTCCAAAAACGATTTCTGTGAAAACACTGCAGATATATTCATAGGCACCTCCAAGGAAAGTACCCATCCAGAAAAGGAACTGCTGGGAGCGGTTTCTGTATTTATAGAGAAGAGCTGTAACTGCTGCAATGGCAAGTCCCCACACAATACTGAAATCTCCCCATACCACACTGCTGCGGCTCATCCAGTATCCGGCTGTGAGCCTGCAGAAAATAGTCTCTGTAATATCACCAAGAAATGCACCGATGAAAAACAGCAATACAATTTTATAAAAGCTGCAGCCATAGGCAAAAATCTCCGGATGCGCATCTTCCTTCTCCGTATGTTGCTTCTGAGGATAGGCTTTGGTAATTCGGCGGTTTACAACATCATCAATTTTCGCCCCAAGCTTCTTTGTTACAGAATCAATATCCCGATCTGCGGCGATCCATTTCTCAGGATTTTTGCTGTGTCCAAAAAGTATGGCCAGCGTGGCAATGGCATCCAATGCCAGAAAGCCCAGCAGTACCAATATGATGATTCTGCTTATAAGTCCCGGAAGAAGACCGTACAAAGACATGCAAAGCCCATTTCCGATTTTGATCACAAATACGCCAAGAATACCCCAGACACAGGATGTTGGCACACTGACATAGCCGTCCAGATTCCACTTAATCTTCCGGTAATCCCACCATCTTTCGTGATACCACATCTCAATTAAGTGACCGGCTATCCACTCAAGCAGGGAAGCTACAATGGCACAGCCAATAAACAGCCAGATGCCCGTCAGTTCTCTTGTAAATGCAGTAATAAAGAATCCGCCGAATCCATAGATCAGACAGAACGGTCCATTAATAATACCTCTGTTTGCGAATTTCTTCTGTTTCAGGGAAGCAAGAACTGTCTCAAGAACCCATCCTGCAAAGGAATAGATGAGAAACAGCCAAAGTAATTTCCAAATCATATGCATGTCTCCTCTTTCGTTTGTCAAAAAGTTAAATCGGATATTCGCAGTCCGCTTTGTTGCTTGCTCATAACCGATTAGAACATCATAGCACAATCCCCCAGAGAAAAAAAGCCTGCATTCCAACGAACACAGGCTTTTTCATTCTATGTTTATGCTTCCCGGATAACTCCTCTCGGGCAGGCTTCTTTACATGCTCCGCATCCTGTACACTTTTCATAATCAATATGTGCACAGAAATCTTCAACGGTAATTGCACCATTGGGACATGTCTTCTCACACTTCTTACAACCGATACAACCAATCTCGCAGGCAGTCATTACCTGTTTGCCCTTATCGTGTGAGCTGCAGTCCACAGCTACCTTCTGGTCATATGGAATCAGCTCAATAAGATGCCTCGGACATTTGGCAACACATTTTCCGCAGGCCTTACATGCTTCTTTATCTACCACAGCAATTCCATCCACAATATGAATAGCATCAAATGGACAGACCTTCACGCAGCTTCCAAAGCCACAGCATCCATATGTACAGGTCTTTGCTCCACCATTTGGCACAAACGGAAGCATTTCACAATCTTCCACTCCTGTATAAATATATTCTTCTTTGGCCTTTTCGCAGGTTCCGGAGCATTTTACATGAGCTACCTGACGGGCAGTCTCAACAGCCTCCTGTCCCATAATACCGGCAATAATTTTTCCAACCGGTTCACCGCCTACCGGACAACGATTCACAGGCGCCTCGCCCTTAGCAATCGCTGCTGCCAGGCCATCACAGCCAGGAAAACCACAGCCACCACAATTATTTCCCGGAAGAGCCTCTCTGATGGCAACCTCCTTCTCGTCAATCTCAACAGCAAACTTTTTTCCGGCTGCTCCAAGGAAAACACCGATGAAGAGCCCTACTGCCGCAACAAGAACTGTTGCTGCTATAATCGCACCAATATTCATCCTGACGCCTCCTTAAATTAATCCTGAAAATCCAAAGAATGCAATTGCCATCAGTCCTGCTGTCAGAAGTACAGTAGGAAATCCCTGGAATGCTTCCGGAATATCGTTGTAAGCAATCTTCTCACGGATTCCTGCCATCAGTACAATAGAAATAGAAAAACCGAATGCAGTTGCAAAACCATTTACAGTACCCTCCAGAATGTTGTAATCCTTCTGCACATTTGTAAGAGCCACACCAAGAACCGCACAGTTTGTAGTGATCAGCGGCAGATACACACCAAGTGCTTTATAAAGAGAAGGGATACTTTTTTTCAGGAACATCTCTACGAACTGAACTAATGCTGCAATGATCAGAATGAACACTATGGTCTGAAGGTAGGTCAGATCCAGCGGCAGAAGGATCAGCTTGTATATCACACTTGTTACAAAGGATGACAAGGTGATTACGAAAATAACAGCACCGCCCATACCTGCAGCAGTATCCGTAGTCTTTGATACTCCCAGGAAAGGACAAAGGCCCATAAACTGGCTGAGAACTACGTTATTTACAAGCGCTGAGCTTACAATAATCAGCAATAATTCTTTCATCTAATCCTACCCCCTTTTTCCTGAACACATGGAATTTCCGCAGGAAGCACAACCGCCCTTGCACTCTGGATTGCTTGGATCAATCCCCCTCTTTGCAGCGCCAAGCTTGAATTTGTTCTGAAGTGCAGACAAAAACGCAAGGACAAAGAAGGCACCAGGCGCAAGAATAAAAATTGTTACAGGTTCATAACCTATTTTTCCGGCTGCAGCGTCTGCAAGAGGAAGAATCTGTTTTCCAAAAATGCTTCCGGCACCGATAAGCTCACGAACAGCACCGATGCAGGTGATACTTAAAGTAAATCCAAGTCCCATTCCAATACCATCAAACAATGACGGAATTGGTTTATTCTTGGAAGCATATGCCTCTGCTCTTCCAAGGATGATACAGTTTACTACGATCAGAGGAATGTAAATTCCAAGAGAAGAATACAAAAATGGAATAAACCCCTGCAAAAGCATCTGCACAATTGTAACAAAGGATGCTACAACAACGATATAAGCAGGCATACGCACACTATCCGGAATAAAATTGCGGAGTAGCGAAATCATCAGGTTAGAAGCTGCCAGAATTACCGTTGTGGTAAGTCCCATTCCAATACCATTAATAGCTGATGTGGTGATCGCCAGTGTAGGACACATACCAAGCATCAGTACAAAAGTAGGATTTTCTTTGATAATTCCATTTATCAATCGTTCAGATGGTGTATTCTTTTTCATTTCTGGCTGCCCCCTTTCTCATAACGGAACGCGGCAAGTCCTGCGTTAACACCATTTGTCATAGCATTCGTAGTAATTGTCGCACCGCTTAATGCGTCGATCTCATCGTCTGAGGCGGCACCGGTTTTTGTGTAAGTAAATTTCTCTACATTTTTATCTTTAAACTGGTTCTTAAAATCATCTGTAGTGGCACGCATACCAAGACCGGCAGTCTCGCTGATGGATAAAATGGAAATTCCGTTGAGGGTTCCGTCATCCTGGACACCCATGGCAAAACGGATATCTCCGCCATAGCCTTCAGCAGTTGTCACTGTAAAAGCATAACCAAGCTCATTTCCCTGATTATCCTTTACCAGCATGACTTCGTCAACATTCTGGGCAGTATAACCATTTTCATCCAGATAACTCTCCAGATCAGTATCCTCCCCGCTTGTAACTGCCTCAAAGCTGGCAGCATCTGCAAATACAGCCTTATATGCCTCTTCCTTCTCTTTTGCCTGCTGGCTTGCAATCGGGCCTGCTGTAATATCATTAACATAGCCAAGAAGCAGTCCGGAAACCAGTGTGATCACTGTCAGCGCAAGAGTATCTTTCACAATCTTATTTTTCATTTCTTCGCGCCTCCTTTTCCAAAAGCAACCGGGCGGGTAAAACGCTCAATCTGAGGTACCAGGAGGTTGCAGAAAATAATCGCATAGGAAACGCCCTCTGCGGAAGCTCCGAAAATACGGAAAATTCCGGTAAGAACACCAAGACAGACGCCATATACATACTGCCCCTTTGGTGTAATGGGACTTGTAACATAATCAGTTGCCATAAACCATGCGCCAAGCATAAGACCGCCACCGCACAGATGGGTGAGCAGATAATTCGCATCAAAGCCTTTGCCGGAAGCAAGCATGTAAATGATCACAAATACCGCAAAGCTGCCAATATAGGTAAGCGGGATTCTGGCACTGATCACTTTGTAGCAAAGCAAAATTACGGCACCGAGCAGAATCGCGATCACAGAAGTCTCTCCAATAGTTCCCTGGATATTACCAAAGATCAGGTTCTTAACCGGAACGGAGGAGCCTGCCACGAATCCATGGTCACGAAGAGCAGCCAGAGGTGTGGCTCCTGTGACACCATCTACAACACCCTTAAAGTTATCTGATACTGAAAAATCTGTCATCTTACCGGCAAAGGAAATCATAAGGAAACAGCGGGCTGCAAGAGCCGGATTCATAAAGTTCTGCCCAAGGCCGCCAAAAAGCTGTTTTACCACAATAATCGCAAACACGCTGCCCAGCACCGGGATCCAGAGTGGAATTCCGGCAGGCATATTCAAACCGATAAGAAGTCCTGTTACTACTGCACTGAAATCCTTCACAGTATTCTTTTTGTGCATAAAATGATCATATAACCACTCTGCAAGCACTGCAGAGCCAGTGGATACCACCAGAACTGCAAGTGCCTTTAATCCATGATTATAAATTCCCATAAGGGCAGCAGGCAAAAGTGCTATGGCAACCAGCTGCATAATCTTCGCAGTGGTCATCCTCGCCCGGACATGGGGATTAGATGATACATTAAACATTTGTTCCATTCGTTTCTTCCCCCTTATTATTTCTTCTTCCTACTTGCCAGCACCATTTTACGCATGGACTTAATGCTCTGTGTCAGCGGACGTTTGGCCGGACAGATATAACTGCAGCAGCCACATTCACAGCATTCCATTCCATCAAATTTCTGGAAATTCTCCATATCACCCCGCTGGGCAAAGGTAGCAAGTCTTGCCGGAATAACATGTCCCGGACAGACACTTACACAGCGTCCGCAGTTAATGCAGGCAGTCTCATCCTGACTGGCATCTGCAACCGGATCACTTTGCATACACAAAAGAGAAGAAGAAGTCTTCACACATGGTACATGAAGATCATACAAAGCAAAGCCCATCATAGGGCCGCCGGAAATCACCTTACCGGCATGCTCCTTCAATCCACCGGCAGCATCGATCAGCTCAGCCATGTCTGTTCCTGTACAGACTTCAAAATGTGCCGGACGATTGATTCCTTTACCCGTTACTGTAAAAATCCGTTTCATGATCGGTCTGCCAAGTGCCACTGCATCATAAATACTGCATATTGTTTCAACATTATCTACAATACATCCGGCATCGGCTGGAAGCATAGAGGAATTGATTTCTCTTCCAGTCACAGCATAGATCAAAGTACGCTCACCGCCCTGAGGATATTTGGTCAACAGCTCCTTTACCTCAATCTCCGGGATGCCTGCTGTCAGCTCTTTCATTTTCTCAATACAGTCCGGCTTATTGTCTTCTATACAGATGCAGCCCTTTGCATTTTCAAAAAGTCCTACTACGATTTTCAGACCTTCTACAACCTTCTCTGGCTGATCCATCATGCGCCTGTAATCACTTGTAAGATAAGGCTCACATTCTGCACCATTTACCAGTATGTATTCAATCTTGTCAGGTTCCCTGGGGGAAAGCTTCACATGTGTGGGGAAGCCTGCACCTCCAAGACCTACTACACCACAGTCACGGATTCTTCCGATGATTTCCTCACGGGTAAGATCTGCCGGATTCGCCGGATGAAACTCTGTTTCTTCATATAATCCGTCGTTTTCCACAATAATAGAATCTACCATACCTCCGGTAGCTGTAAGGCGTTTCTCAATACCTTTCACTGTACCGGACACAGAAGCATGGATCGGCACAGACACAAATCCTCCGGCTTCTGCAATCATCTGCCCTGCAAGCACATGATCACCCTTGGCAACCACAGCCCTAGCCGGAGCACCGATATGCTGGGACAATGGGTATGCCAGATCTGCCTTTGGAAGATATTTCTCTACCGGACAGTCCTTTGACATTTCTTTCCCCTCGAAGGGATGTACACCGCCTTTAAAAGTTAATCGCACTAATATTCACCGCCTTTATTTTATTGATCACTGACTCTTTTGTCCGCAGCAACCTGATTTTTTGTCCGTTTTATATGTTAATTTAACGTTTGTCTAGTTATTATTATCGCTGTTTCTTTTCTTTCTGTGTAGCTTATAACCACGGTTCAGATCCGGGTATGCCTTCACGAAACGCTGCATATTGTGGCTGACTTTTCCTGCCATTGCCTCTTTACGCTTCTGAAGCTCTTCAGAAATATCTGCCAGCATACCGGTTCTCTTCTCTTCCAGTTCCTTGATCAGGGCAATATCATCAAATCGCCCTCTCTGACCTTCCAGCTGCTTCTTAATTTTCTCTCTGGAAAGCCCGCTGCGATCCTCCAGATTCTCCATTTTCTCACGAGCCTGTATAAGAAGCTCCACACGCATCTGATCCAGTGCCTGCTCCCATGCAGGAATACGCTCGTGGAGATGGAAAGCTGCTGCTGCTGAGAAAGCAAAGTCTACGATATAAACTACCGTGATCACACAAACTGCAATCTCACCGGTTCTCCTTGTATATAGCTGTGTAAACTCTTCAACCACCGGATGAAGCACCCTGAAAAGCCCTACTGTAAACAGTCCCCATCCCAGAGAACATCCAAGGCAGATACGGCCTTGAAAATTAAACTTATTATCACTGTAATCCCACCAGGAGGTATGGAAAATATTCTCCATCAATACCGCTGTCACATATTCCAGCGCTGTAGCAACTACAACTCCCCCCACAAACAGAAGAAGCAGGTTATCACTGATAGGAAGGAGAATCAGATATACAGCAAGTGCTCCACAGCCATATATGGTACACAAGGGTCCATTTATAAATCCTCTGTTAACCAGTTTACCCTTTCGCACGGACACGTAGCAGGTTTCCCAAAGCCAGCCAAGAAAACTGTATATGTAAAACCAATTGGCAATATGATAGAAATCCACTCCGTTAATTGCTAAATCCCACATATGTTTCTCCTTTTCTTTATATATTCTGACTATTCCATACATTATACTATACCGCATTTTGTAAAAAAATTCACTACCTAAAGATAAAAAAATTGTGTATAATTAAATACAATCCATGAAAGGAGTATAGACATGCTGATTGTTAAAAAAATGCCGATTTTACAAGGCTTTCCGGACTTTGAGACTGTTAAAAATTTATCTGGAAACAGCCCTGATGATGTCAATTTTTCGCCATTATTTTATGATATTGAAACCACAGGATTAGGACGAAATTCATCATTTTTATATTTAATTGGCGCAATTTGCTATGAGGAGGGCTGCTGGCAGCTATATCAGTGGCTTGCGCCTGATTTTCGGGAGGAAAAAGCATTATTAGAGGTTTTTTCAGAATTTATAGAAAATTTCACCTGCACCATTCAGTATAACGGAGATTCCTTTGATCAGCCGTATCTTCAGGCTCGCTACAGCTTTCATGAGCTGGCTGATCCTTTCGAGGGGCTCCCTTCCATTGATCTATATAAGGTGCTTCGCCCACTAAAAGGTTTCCTGAAGCTTCCCGGACTGAAGCAGGAGCAGCTGGAGGCATTTCTGGGGGAGCAGAAACGTGTTTACTGTAATGGTGGGGAATGTATCAAGATTTACAAAAAGTATATGGCGCACAGGAATCAGACCGATCTGGATACGGTCATGGGCCACAATATGGAGGATCTTCTCGGGCTTGGTGATGTTTTTAGAATGACGAGCTATCTGATACTCAAAGATGGAGTATTTGATATAAATGGAATTGATTACGACGGTGAAAACCTGATTCTGCAAATAAAGCTGCAATACAGCCTGCCTGCTGCTTTTTCCAACAGCATAGATGAGTTCTACATCACTGGGCAGGAGAATACGGTAAGCCTTCTTGTAAAGCCTGTAAACAACCGGATCCGGCAGTATTACAGTAATTATAAGAGCTACGATTACCTTCCCGGAGAGGACATGGCTGTACCTAAAACCATCAGTAAATTTATGGATAAAGGACTGAAACGGTCAGCTACAAGAGCTACCTGCTATACCTGGTTTCCATGCTCAGAGGAATTTCTCAGCGATACAGCAAAGCAAAAGCAATATCTGATACACTCATTTGACTATCTGTTCTGGAAACTTAAATAATTATTGCCACACAAAAAAGACATCACCCAAAATGGACAATGCCTCTTCTCTAATTATAGCTCTGATACCAAAATCAACCGCCACTCACAACACTGTGAATGGCGGTTATTTACATTTACAGAATCAGATTTATTCCTCTACAGTCTCTTCCTCAGCCGGAGCCTCAAGAGCTTTCATGCTAAGGCTGATCTTCTTGTCTTCGCTGTTGAAGTCAACAACTTTAGCCTGGATCTCCTGTCCGATGGTAAGTACATCAGATGGTTTTGCAACATGCTCTCTGGAAATCTGAGATACGTGAAGAAGTGCATCTACACCAGGTGCAAGCTCTACAAATGCACCGAAGTCTGTCATACGTGCAACCTTACCAGTCACTACGTTTCCAACAGCGAAATCCTCAGCAGCTGTAAGCCATGGATTCTCCTCCGGGAATTTCATTGTAAGAGCAATCTTCTCACCCTTGATATCTTTGATCATAACCTTAACAGTCTCACCAACTGTGAAGACTTTCTTCGGGTTCTCTACTCTGCCCCAGGACATCTCAGAGATGTGAAGCAGTCCATCAGCGCCGCCAAGATCGATGAATGCACCGAAATCTGTAACGTTCTTAACAACACCTTCTACTGTATCGCCAACATGGATACGCTCCATAAGCTCCTGCTGTTTCTTAGCTTTCTCAGCAACAAGAAGCTGTTTGCGGTTACCAATGATACGGCGTCTTCTTGGATTGAATTCTGTGATAACGAATTCGATCTCCTGATCAGCATATTTGCTGAGATCCTTCTCATATGTGTCGGAAACAAGGCTTGCAGGAATGAATACACGTGTCTCCTCAACGTTAACACATAATCCACCATCAAGTACCTGAGTTACAGGAGCCTTTAATACTTCCTGGCTCTCAAATGCTTCCTCAAGGCGTTTATTTCCTTTCTCTGCAGCAAGTCTCTTGTAGGTTAAGATAACCTGGCCTTCGCCATCGTTTACCTTAAGCACTTTGGCTTCCATGGAGTCACCTACATGTACAGCGTCTGTGAGTACTACGGAAGGATCATTGCTATATTCACTCTTGGTGATAATACCATCAGCCTTATAGCCAATGTTCAGGATAATTTCATCTTCTTTCACATCGATGACCTTTCCCTGTACGATTTCTCCATTTCTGATTGTTTTTACGGAATCTTCCAGCATCTGTTCAAAACTTAATTCTGACATGTTCTTGAACCTCCTCAATAATTTTCTTTGGGGTTGAAGCCCCTGCTGTAATACCTACATAACTACTGCATTGGAACATATCTGAATCCAAGTCTACAGGTGTTTGTATATAGTAAGTATTTTCACATTCCTTTTTACATATTTCAAACAGCTTTTGAGTATTGGAACTATGTCGGCCACCTACGACTAACATAGTGTCTACCTCTCCGGCTATGCTTTTTGCTTCTCTCTGCCGTTCTTCGGTAGCATTACAAATAGTGTTTAAAA
>CAKRVL010000087.1 GCA_934408705.1 uncultured Blautia sp.
GGGGAGCTAACCACGGTGCTATCTCCTACGGACATATCGGAGCTGACCTGATCACAATGTGCTCTATGCTTCGTATTCCGGTATCTATGCATAACGTTCCGGAGAAAGATATCTATCGTCCGGCTGCATGGAATGCATTTGGAATGGACAAAGAGGGCGCAGATTTCAGAGCTTGCAAGAACTACGGACCTCTGTATAAATAATTGATTTTATAAGAGTATTTTTAAGTGTGGGGCGGAACTTAGGTTCCGCTCCTTTTGACTTCTTAAATTGTTATTTTTACGAATCAGCGAACAAAGAATGCAAGCAGAGAAAATGCCGGGAAATGAAGTGAGAAATACAAGAAAAAAGGTTGCAAGTTTTTCCTTGTGTGTTACAATAAAAAATAAAATGTACATAACAGGAAAAGAGGATATATATGAAGAAAAAGCTGGGAATACTGCTAGCTGTGCTTCTTACTATTTGTACATCTGTGGGTGTTTTTGCAGATGCGGGAAAGACGCAGCAGGTGGATTATAAAACAGATTATTACATGATAGTGGAATCACCGGATGGTGGTGTGGACATGTATTCAGAGGCTGATATTTCCAGTACGAAGCTGAATGATGAGCTGATCCCTAATGGGACTGCTATTCATGTAGAAGGAGAGACTAAGGATGATGCCGGTAAAATCTGGGTATATGCACAGCTTCACAATGTATTTGGTTTTCTTGAAGAGAATTATCTGAAACCGGTTACTCTTGCCGAAGCTGTTGCGTCAGAGCTTCGTTTATATGGAAGCCAGGATGTGGATTATGACATTATTGTAAATGCAGAGGAAGATGGTTCTGTTTCTCTTCGTAAGGGACCAGGCTATAAATACGGTACAGTATCCGGAGGCTGTAAAATAGCCAATGGCGAGAAGTTGCATATTAACACAGAAGTAGATACAGGTAAAGATGGCATTTGGGGAAAAACAGAAGCCGGTGGAGTTTCCGGATGGGTCAATATTGCGCAGGCTACTAATTCAGAGGAGAGCTCTGTAGAACTGATTCCTGATACAGAAGAAGGAAAAGCAGAAACCGGTAATACTTCTTTACAGGGTAAAACAGATAAAAAGAAGACCGAAACAGAAGCTGCGGGACAGGCAAGTACAATCACACCTGAGAAGACAGTAACCCCTACACCGGAGGTAGAGGAGACCGTTACTCCAACACCGAAGGTAGAGAAGACAGCTCCCCCTGCACCGGAGGCAGAGAAGACAGCTACCCCCACACCGGAGGCAGAGAAGACAGCTACCCCTACACCAGAGGTAGAGGAGACCGTTACCCCCACACCGGAGGCGGAGGAGACAGTTACACCTACACCAGAAGCGACAGAAACAGTAGCACCAACCAAGGCAGCTGCTGATGAGAGCAAAGCTACTGCTGATAATGCAGGAAAAGAAGCTTCCAGTGAGAATGTAGAGAGTACATCCAATGGAATGAATTCAGTAATCTGGATTCTGATAGTTATAATTATCATTGGAATAGCTGTTGTAATCTGGCTTATTAAAAAGCACAATAAGAAAAGTGAATAATGTAAAGTGAATTAACATTAAAAGCTCCGTCGGGAAATTCCGGCGGAGCTTCTTTCATAGGAGTCTGCTAAAAACAGTCTGTTAATAAATTATTTGTTGATAACAACACCCTTCTGAAGCATAACATTTGCATATACAGCTTTCTCACCTGTTGCAATGATGCAGTATGCTTTCTTTGCTTCTTCGTAGAATGCGAAACGCTCGATGTTTCCAACTGCTTCAGCACCACGCTCGTCATGCTTGGAAACAATCTCTTTGTATGTATCCCAGATTGGAGTTTTAACCGGATCACCAGGCATAACTTCCATTAAGGTAACTGGCTTCTCAACATAAGCGTCAAGCGGGATAACTGTGAGGATAGCGTCAAGAAGCTCCGGAACGCCATGTCCGTCGCAACGAACAACAACGGCGTCCTTACCCATGGATTCTACAGGGAAGTTACCATCTGCAATAA
Organism: uncultured Blautia sp.; assembly: GCA_934408705.1. GTDB lineage: Bacteria > Bacillota > Clostridia > Lachnospirales > Lachnospiraceae > Blautia_A. Next base: position 2,013 of record CAKRVL010000087.1, read on the forward strand.
CGATCCTGTCGCTGTGTCCCATCTCGCATAAAACTTTTAAAAGCTGTGGTGAAAGTATTTCTGGAATTCCTTTTAACATAATATGTTCTCCCTTCGTTCTCTTCGAAAGTCAGGCATGCCGGAGAATAAAACCGACTGCTGATTTCGAAAGTATTCTACTTTATAAGTTACCTTTCTTTTATAGATTTTTCAAGGCAAAATTTTACGCAAATAGATGAAAAATTTACTGTAGAAATTTACTGTTAACTGAAATCAATTTTTTACTATTAAGGAGTTTGTTTAGTTTGCTTAAAACTATAGGCTGTGATAATATAATATTTAGACTAAATTGATAGAATGACATGTGTCAGCCAGTCGGCAGGGGGTGCCGATGAGATACATGCTATATATAGGAGGAAAAGCAAAAACTATGTATCGTATTTTACTTGTAGATGATGAAATCCTGGTGCGTGATGCGATTAAGGAGAATATTGACTGGAAGTCCATGGACTGCGAGCTTGTAGGAGATTGTGAGAATGGAAAACAGGCAGCAGATTTCGTAAAGAATCATCCTGTAGATATTGTTCTTACAGATATTCTTATGCCTTACATGGATGGAATGGAGCTTAGCCATTTTCTCCATGATAATTTTCCCGAGATCGTTATTGTAATCTTCAGTGGATTTGGAGAATTTGAATATGCAAAAAGAGCAATTCAGTACAATGTAAGTGAATATATGCTGAAGCCTGTAACTGCAATGGAACTCCGGGCAGTTATAGAGAAGATGAAAGAGAAGGTGGATCAGCAGCGCAAAGAGAAAAAGAAAATAGAATCACTTACAAAGACCTCCCAGGATTATCACAAAAATGCATTGGTTATCCGTTCAAAGGCAATTGAGTCACTGGTTAGCTGTACAAGAGATGTGAATGAGAGTCTGGCCGAGCTTGCAGAGATGGGAATCAAACTGGATGCAGCCTCCTACCGCGTTGCAGTATTTGATATGGATCTTTTTTCGGATATTCATCAGATCGATATGGAGAAACGCCAGGAAAGTGCATTGATGGCTTTTGTCCTGTTTAATGTGGCTGATGAGATTGTGAACGAGAACAAAGTGGGTATTGCATATCAGGAGGGAAATAATCGGGTTTGTATTCTCTTTATGGGAAATCACAGCCGGGAATTTGCCGGTGAAATACTGGAGATTTGCCAGGAAATCAAAAATAAAGTAAAAGAAGTCATCGGTATTGAAGTTTCTGCCGGAATCGGAGGATGGGTGAAAAATCCAGGTGAGGCAGTGAAATCACATCACCAGGCGGAGAAAGCTATCGGGCTGCGCTATCTTCTCGGGGGAAATCTTCTTATTGACACAGAAACCCTGGAACAGGATAGGAGCCTCTCGTTACAGAAGCCATTAAGTGACATGATAGATGGAATTAAGAACGGAGATGAAAATAAGATGGATCAGGCTCTGGCGGTTATGAAGGACGCAGTCAAGACAGCCAGAGTTGACAAAAGCCAGGCTTGTGTCTGCCTGCAGATGATCCTGCGTCATGCAGGAAGCTGTTGGGAAAATTTTTCTTCTGAGGCTGAGGATTTGTTCCATAAACGGGAGCTTCTTGTGAAAGAAATAACAGAGCAGAAGACCTTCGGAGAGGCCTTTGAAATGGCAGAGAGCTATGTCCATGAGGTGTTTAAAAGCTGCTCTTCTTTAAATAGCTCCAGTGGACAGAAACAGGCTGTGCTTGCTATGGAATACATTAAGAAACACTATCAGGAGCCGGAATTTGGATTAAATGATATTTGTTCTTATCTGAATATCAGTACCAGTTATTTCAGTTCTATTTTTAAGGAGGCTACAGGAGGCACCTTCCTTGAATTTCTCATTAAGACACGTATGGAGAAAGCAAAGGAGCTTCTGGAACAGACTGCTCTTAAGAACTATGAAATTGCAGAAATGGTAGGTTTTTCAGATCCTCATTATTTTGGAATTTCCTTTAAGAAAATGACCGGTAAAACACCTACTGAATATGCAAGGGAAAAACGATCTGTATGAAAAGAAAAGCGTTGAGAGCAGCTGGAATATGTGCGGGAATCTTGCTTCTGGCAGGTGGATGCAGTCTGTATCTTAATCAGAATAAAAAATGTCAGAAGCAGCTATTTGCAATGGACACATATATGGAGTTTACTGCTTATGGGAGAAACAGTGAGAAAGCGGTAGACGCAGCTATAGAAGAGGTTAAAAGACTGGATGAACTGTTATCAGCTCAAAATGAGAAAAGTGAAGTATACGCTTTAAATGAGAAGGGTAGCCTTTTGGTGTCGGATGATCTGGCTTCACTTGTTGAACGAGGAAAAGAAATATATCAGGAAACAGATGGGCTTTTTGATGATACTATTTATCCGGTAATGAATTTATGGGGATTTCCAACCGGGAATTATCATGTTCCGTCAGATGCAAGGATAAAGGATGTATTGGCATTGGTGGATGGAGAAAAAGTAGATGTTCAGGTGCAGGATTCCCGGAAACAGGTGATTTTAGGAGCAAACCAGCAGATAGATCTTGGAGGGATTGCTAAAGGATATACCGGTGAGAAGCTGACAAAGATTTTTCAGAAATATGGCGTTACTTCTGCCCTGGTTTCACTTGGAGGGAATATTCAGGCAATTGGTGCCAAGCCCGATGGCAGCAGCTGGAGAGTGGGGATTCGTGATCCAAAAGGCGGGCAGCAGGATTATATCGGTGTTTTATCGGTTAAAGATGAGGCTGTGGTTACTTCTGGTGGTTATGAACGTTATTTTGAAGAAAATGGAAAGGTTTATATTCATATTATCGATCCGAGAAAAGGGTATCCGGCAGATGGGGATTTACTGTCAGTTACTATTGTATCTAAAGATGGCACTCTTGCAGATGGGATGTCTACAGCTCTTTATATCATGGGCTTTGAGAATGCCAGTCAGTTCTGGCGACAGCACAGGAAAGAGTTTGATGTGATCCTGATCACTACAGATAATAAGATATATGTTTCTGATAATCTTAAGGAGAGTTTTCAGTCAGAGCAGGACTGGGAGGTTTTGGAGGAAACAGCTAATGAATGAAAAAAGCAGAGAACAAAAATTTTTAAAAGGCTTTAAAAGTATTCAAAGCACCATATTTGTAGCTATTTCTACCCTGGTTCTCTGCGCTGTTCTTGTGACAACCATAATATCGGTGAGATATACCACATCTACAATTTATGAGAACTCGGCTATTTATACTCAGACGATCATACAGCAGCTGAATCAGAATATTGATTCATATATTACTTATATGGATAATATTGCCTCTGTTATTGCAAAAAGCCAGGATGCGTATCAGCTTTTGTATCAGCAGATTGGTGAAGATGAGGCTGCGAAGGAAGGACATAGAAAGCGTCTTCTGGAGCAGTTCAGCACGATCCTGAAGGGCCGTGAGGATATCTGCAACATTGGAATTGTACAGAAGAATGGAGTAATGCTTATTAACAGTGGATATCAGGCTATTAATCCGGATCTTGATCTGTCTACCCAGGAATGGTATACAAATGCAGTTGATAATTATAACCAGTATTGTCTTAGCTCTTCCCATGTACAGCACGTAATTAAAGGACAGCGCCCCTGGGTGATCACATTAAGCCGTGAAGTGCATAATTTCTATGGAACCGGAAACAGCGACGGAGTTGTATTTATTGATCTGAACTATAGCGCTATCAGCGAGCTTTGCGATCAGAACAGTATCGGAGATAAAGGGTATGTATTTATCCTGGATCAGAACGGGAATATTGTTTATCACCCAAGCCAGCAGCAGTTATATAATGAACTGCAGACTGAGAATATTGACATTGTAATGAATGCAGATTCAGATACAGTGGTAACAGGTGAAGGTGCTGATGAGAAGATTTATACTCTTTCTCGCTCTGAGACTACAGGATGGACCATTGTGGGCTGTATGAACATGGCAGAGCTTTTAAAGAGCAGCCGGGAGGCGAACAATATTTATGTTATGACAGCAATTGTACTGTTTGCCATTGCTATGTTCATTTCCAGTTTTATTGCCCGCAGTATTACTCTTCCTATCCAGAAGCTGCGTGATTCTATGGAACGTGTGCAGGAGGGAGATTTCAAGGCTGCGGATAATCTGGAAATTCCCTCTCAGAATGAGGTGGGAAGCCTTACCACTTCATTTAATGTAATGACACATAAGATTGAAGACCTGATGGCACAGAATGTTCATGAGCAGGAATTGAAGCGTAAGAGTGAACTGAAGGCGTTGCAGTCTCAGATTAATCCGCATTTTCTGTATAATACCCTGGATTCTATTATATGGATGGCTGAGGGAAAGAAATATGAGGATGTTGTTCTGATGACAGCTTCTCTGGCCAGACTTTTGCGTCAGAGCATTAGTAACGAGGATGAGACAGTTCTCATCGGCCAGGAGATTCAGTATGTAAAAAGCTATCTTACTATCCAGAAAATGCGTTATAAGGATAAGCTTGAATTTCAGATCGAGGTGGATCCTTTTATCAATAATGTGCATATTGTAAAGCTTGTGCTGCAGCCTATCGTGGAAAATGCAATTTACCATGGCTTGAAATATAAAGAGTCCAAAGGAATGCTCATTATAAAAGGATATCAGAAAAATAAAAATGCAGTGATCGAGATTACAGATGATGGAGTTGGAATGGACGAGGAAACCCTGGGACGTATTTTTGAAAAGCATAAGGTTAATTATCACTCTAATGGTGTTGGTGTATATAATGTTCAGCGGAGACTTTCCATGTATTATGGAAAGGAGTATGGCCTGAGCTATAAGAGTGAGTTGGGAAAAGGTACTACAGTTACAGTAGTGATTCCTATGGATCAGGAGGAGCATCATGAAAAAGCGTAAACAATGGCTTGTGCTGGTGTGCATAGCCCTGGCGGTGTGCCTGATTTCAGGAGGTATGCTGTATATCCGTCAGAAAAATGATAACAAAAAATGGTCGTTGATCTATATACCGAAAACAGAAGACGGAACCAATGACTTCTGGACTTCCCTGATTTCCGGAACCAGAATGGCAGCTCAGGAATGGGGGGCTGATCTGGAGGTGATGGCTCCTGAGAGAGAACAGGATGTAGATGTGCAGAACAGACTTCTGGCAGAAGCTATCAGGAAAAACCCGGATGCCATTCTGTTTTCCCCCTCCAGCTTTGATGCGTCTGACGAACTGCTGCAGGAGGCAAAGGAAAAGGGAATCAGGATCACATTTATTGACTCCTATACAGAAAATAATATTCAGGATATGACAGTGGCGACTGATAATATTGAAGCCGGAAAGCTGTTGGGAGAATATGCCAGAACTCTTATTAACAAGGATTCCAAAATCGTTATAGTAAGCCATGTAAAAGGGGTGTCTACTGCTGTTGAGAGAGAGAAGGGATTCCGTGAGGGACTGGGGGATTATAATAAGAATGTAGTTGATGTGGTGTATTGTAATTCTCTGTTTGACAAGGCATCCCAGCTTGCAGAAGAGCTGATGGAGAGGTATCCTGATCTGGAGCTGATTGCCGGAATGAATGAATATTCTTCTGTAGGTGCAGCGCGGGCAGTCCAGAAGCTGGGAAAAGAGAACCAGATCCAGGTAGTAGGAGTAGACAGTTCACAGGAAGCAGTACAGCTTATGGAGAAAGGTGTTTTTAAGGGGATTGTTGTCCAGAAGGCATTTAAGATGGGATATCTTGGGGTGACTGAGACTGTACGTATGCTCCAGGGCAAGCCCTACGATGAAAATGTAAATTCCGGTTGTCAGCTTGTAACTCCAGAGAATATGTATTCCAGTGAAATCGAGAAATTAATTTTTCCATTTAACACTTTAAAATAACAATGTGTAAATTTTTAACCTTTTTAAGGAAAATATTCTATTACAATTATGCGGGATTCAATGTATGATATAGAAAACGCAGAGAGTGCAAAGGTTATTGTTCAGGCAGGATTGCGAAAGCAATTAAAGTGAGGGATCTGAACAGTAACAAAAAATTAAGGAGGGTGAAAAGTTGGAAAAGTTAAAACAAAATCCAATTGTGAAGAAGCTCGGCTTGAACAGAATCCTGCTTGCATGTATTCTGGTTCTCATGTTCGTAGTTTTCAAGGCAGTACTCGGAAGTAAATTCCCTGTAGGCGACAGCATTAAATCTACTTTGAACTATGTTTACTTCCTGGGCTTCTTATCACTTGGAGTAACATTCGTAATCGCAACAGGAGGAATCGATTTCTCCATCGGACCGGTTATGTTCTGCTGTGCGCTGGTATCCGGTTACTGCATGACTTCTTATGGAGTTCCTTGTGCAGCTGCTATGGTACTGTGTGTGCTCATCGGTCTTGCATTTGGTATCTTTAATGGATGGCTGGTTTCTTACATGTCAGTTCCACCATTCATTGTTTCCATGGCTTCCATGAACATTGCGAAAGGAATCGCTTCCGTATTTACCAAGACTCAGTCAGTCAGCTGGCCACAGAGTTCTGATCCGGTAAACGGATGGTTCCGTAACATTACTTCCTACAACGGATTTCCGGTAGGTCTTGTGATCTTCCTCGCAATGGCAGTGCTTTGCGGTATTGTTCTTTACAATACCAAGCCAGGACGTTATATCCTTTGTCTTGGATCCAACAGTGAGGCTGTTCGTCTTTCCGGTGTTAACACCAGAAAATGGAGAATGCTTGCATATGTAATTTGTGGATTCCTTGTAGGAATCGGAGCATTGTTCTTTGTAGCTACTTATACAACCGTTCAGCCAGGATATGGCGATCAGTATAACAACGAAGCAATTGCAGGCTGTGTAATGGGTGGTACATCCATGGTTGGTGGACTTGCTTCCATCGGCGGTACTGTAATCGGTGTATTTATCATCTCTCTTCTTCAGCAGGGAATCATGGCATTTGGTCTTGGTAAAGGACAGCAGATGATTATTACAGGTATCATTGTTATTGTAGCAGTTTACGCTGACGTTTCTGCAAGACGCAGAAAGAACTGATCATAAGGGAGGATTCGACAATGGGTGAAGTTATTTTAACTATGAAGGATATTGATAAGTCCTTTCCTGGAGTTCATGCCCTGGATCATGTTAATTTCGAAGTGAAACGCGGTGAAGTACATGCACTTATGGGAGAGAACGGAGCCGGAAAGTCCACACTGATGAAGGTACTTACCGGTATTTATCAGAAAGATTCCGGATCAATTACATATAAAGGCAAAGAGACTGAATTCCACAACACACGTGAAGCTCAAGATGCCGGAGTTGTAATCGTACATCAGGAGTTGAATATGATCGGAGATCTTACTGTTGCACAGAATATCTTTATCGGACGTGAGCCGAAAAAGGGTATCCGTGTAGATGATAAGAAGATGATCGAAGATTCCAGGAAATTATTTCAGGATCTGAATATTGAAATCGATCCAAAAGAGAAGATGAGCAATCTTACTGTTGGTAAGCAGCAGATGTGTGAGATCGCAAAGGCTATTTCCCACAAGGCAGAGGTTATCGTTTTTGATGAGCCTTCCGCAGCTCTTACTGAGAAAGAGATTGCAGACTTATTTGAGATCATCAAGGATCTTCGTAAGAAGGGACTTGGAATCGTATACATTTCTCATCGTATGGATGAGATCAAGGTTATTACAGACCGTGTTACTGTTATGCGAGATGGTGGTTATGTAGGAACACTGATCACAGCAGAGAGTACAAAAGAAGATATCATTAACATGATGGTTGGTCGTGTTATTTACGAAGATCCTAAGGAACATAGTATGGTTGCACCAGATGCTCCGGTTGTTCTGAAGGTTGAGCACTTAAATGCTGGTAAGATGGTTCAGGATGTAAGCTTTGAGCTTCGTAAAGGTGAGATCCTCGGATTCTCCGGACTTATGGGTGCCGGACGTACTGAGACTGCCAGAGCACTGTTTGGAGCAGATCCGAAGCAGAGCGGAACAATTTCCATCATGGGCAAAGATGGACAGCTGCGTGAGGTTACAATCAACAGCCCACAGGATGCTGTTAAATATGGTATCGGTTATCTGTCAGAGGACAGAAGAAGATATGGTG
>CAKRVL010000088.1 GCA_934408705.1 uncultured Blautia sp.
AGATAAGATCACATTCAGCGGAGAATATCTGGATACTCTGGAAGCAGGCACTTATAAACTGACAGTTGCATATCATCCGCAGGGCGTGACAGAATACAAAGGCGGTGACAAACCTGCCGACAGCCAGATCGCAGTAAATGTAAAACGTCAGACTGCTAATATAAAAATCACGAGTGTTCTTGCTAAAGAGTATGACGGACAGCCTGCAGATCTAGTGTACACAACAAACAGCAATGCCAAAGTAAAAGTTGAGTACAACGTAAATGGAACCTGGCAGACGGAAACTCCAACGCATGCTGGTACTTATGAAGTAAAGGTAAGTGTACCTGAAAACGGTGATTTTACCGCTGCTTCAGATACGAAGACCTATACCATTAAGCCAAGAGAAGTGGTAATCTCTGGAATTGTCGCAAATGAAAAGGTATATGATGGAACTGCGAATGCAGAACTGGATTACAGCAAAGCGGTATTTACAGGCCGGGTTAAGGGAGATACTCTTACGGTAAGTGCAGACGGTGCATTTGCTGACTGTAATGCAGCCAAAGGAAAAACAGTTACGATCACAAACCTGATACTGGGCGGCGTTTCAGCAGATAACTATGTTCTGGCTGCTAACGGACAGCAGACAAGTACCACAGCTGATATCAATCCGAAAGAGATTACCGTTACCATCACACCAAACGGTGGAATCTACGAAGGTGCCATTATCCCTGCAACAGCGGCCCTGAACGGACTGGTTGGAGATGATAAGCCAGAGATTATTTTGACTTATACTGGCAAAGCAAACGACGGAACAGAGGTAAATGGAACCGAGACACCGGTTCTCGCAGGAACTTATACGGTAACCGTGTCTATTACAGACAGCAACTATAACCTGAAAGCAGAAGGCACAACCGCAGAATTTGTTGTCACAAAAGCAACCCCAGGGCTTAGTGTAGCGGCTGTGTCAGACAAGAGTTACGGTGAGGGAGCCTTTAAGCTGGGAGTAAGCAATAAAGGTGATGGTTTAAAATCTTATGCAAGCAGCAATGACAAGGTTGTAAAAGTCGATGAGAAAGGTACGGTAACGATTGTTGGAGCAGGAACGGCAGCTTTGACGGTATCTCTTGCTGAGAGTGCGAATTATACTGCAGACAGGAAAGCAGTTACAGTAACCGTTGCTCCAAAGGCGATAACGGTAACAGCTGATAATCTGAAGAAGATCGCCGGTGAGGAAGATCCGGTTCTTACCTATATAGCAGATGGTCTGGCAGGAGAAGACACCCTGTCCGGAATTACCATGGAACGAAAAGCTGGTGAAAAGGTGGGAACCTATGCGGTCACAGCTTCCCAGGAGGCGGGCGCCAACCCGAATTACAGGATTACATTTAAGGAAGGTACTTTCACAATCCAGCAGGCTGACCAGTCTAAACTGAAAGGAAAAGATGTTTACCGTCTGAAACTTTCGGCATTTTTCGCAAAGGGAAAAGCAAAGAAGAACAGCATTACCCTTTCCTGGAAGAAATATGCTGGTGCAACAGGCTACGATGTCTACTGGCGTTACTGTGACGGAAGCATAAATTATAAAAAAGTCGGAACTGTCAAAAACGGAAAACTTTCCATAACCCATAAGAAGCTGAAGAAAGACCGTGAATATAAGTACTTTATTGCAGCTTATAAGATGGTGGAAGGAAGAAAGATCTATATTGCAAAATCCAATGGCGTGCATGTTGCAATGAAACAGGCTGCCACAACAAACGTAGCTTCCATCAAGGTGAATAAGAAAAAGGTTACCTTGGAAGTCGGAAAAACTTTCACGCTGAAGTGCGAGGTCAAAGCGGAGAACAGCAGCAAAAAGCTGGTTTCCCACACAAGTTCTTACCGCTATTACACCACTAACAGCAAAGTGGCAACAGTAAGTAAAGCAGGTGTGATCAAGGCAAAAGGGAAAGGAACCTGCAGCATTTATGTGCTTGCGAACAACGGTGTGTATAAAAAAGTGAAGGTAAAAGTGAAATAAGGAGAGCAATAATGCGGACAGAACAGGAAAGAATGGAACTGATTCGTAAAAAAACATTGGAAATACGGAAAAAAGAGCAGAAGCGCAGACAGCGTATCCAGGATTTTGGATGCGTGGCAGCCTGTGTGATCCTGATCGTATGCCTGGGGATTTTGATGCCGCAGGTGGCAAACCAGCCAGCATATACAATGGACGCTTTTTTTCCGGGCGCAGCCAGTATTTTTGAAAATAACAGTGCACAGGGGTATATCCTGATGGGAATGATCTGTTTTCTGTTAGGCATATGCGTGACAGTTTTGTTATACCGCCTGCACCGGAAAAACAGGGAGAATCAGTCTGATGAATTTTGAAATCGTAGATAATATATTTCAGATCCTCGTGTTGTTTTGCGTAATGACTGCATCTGCTGTAACTGCCTGTAAGAAAAAGAGCAGGGATTTTCTGCTCCTTGCAGGCGGCTACGGCTGCTTTATGATGGGAACTCTCTACTATGTACTGTATCTTATCATTATGGGAAAGGTGCCGCAGGTTTTCTATGTGGCAGAGATTTCCTGGCTGGCTGCATATTTATTCTTTTTATCTCTTTCTTTATCCAGAAGGAATCTGCGCGGAAGGCTTCCTGGTGCTGCCTCTGTTTTTGGAACACTGCTGATCCTGTGTCTGGTTATGGCTTTTCAGATATTTGGACCATCCCTGTTTTTTTCAGGCTGCTTTGGAATTACTGTGGGTACCATTGTCCTTAGATGTATGGAAGTGCTAAGAAGAGAACGTGAACATCATCTTCTGGATGGAATTATGCTGTTAGTGGCATGGCTGCAGGTAGCATTGTATATTGTGTCTGAATTTATTAAAAATTATACCAGATTTAATCTTTACTTTGCAGTGGATATTATGTTGACTCTTACACTGGCATATCTGTTTTTTGCCCTGCGAAAAGAGGTGGAACGAGGATGAGTTACTATATTGAGAATATTTTTCTGTGTCTTGCAGTTCCCCTTATTTTGAGCCTTTTATTCCGAAAAGGGAAACAACGGACTTTTACGGTATTTGTGATCCTGGGAATGGGAAGCTGCCTTTTGTCCGCCTATGTGAGCAGTTTTTTTGCGGGCTGTTATGGGGCTGATCCTGCGGTGGCGGTGATGGAGATCACGCCTGCCTGCGAGGAAGTAATAAAATTTCTTCCACTTTTGTTCTATCTGCTGGTGTTTGAGCCTGACAGGCACAATATCGTATCCCCGGCTATTGGAATTGCCGTTGGATTCGCTACTTTTGAAAATGTATGTTATCTTACGGAAAATGGGGCAGCGGATTTTTCCTATGTGCTGATTCGTGGTGTGTCAGCTGGTTCCCTCCACCTTTTGTGCGGAATTGCACTTGGCTGCGGAATCGCCTATGTGTTTCAGAAAAAATGGATCATGGTCACCGGAACCATCGGGGCGCTTGGAGCCTGTGTGGTTTTTCATGGGATTTATAATATTCTGATCACTACAAAAGGAAAATGGAATGTGGCCGGGTATCTGTTTCCTATTGGGATGATATTGATGTTTTGGCTGGTAAAGAAATTTCGAATTTATGAGAGGATAGAGGTTGAGTGAAAAGAAATTTGAGGTGTAGCATATATGGCGAAAAAATGGTACACTGAATAAAGAACTTATATAACACGCTCTAGAACTTAAGTGCCAATTTCTAGTTTTCATTAGGAGATAGGATTATGGAGAATAATTTGTTGTATCATGGAAGTGCTATGGAAGTTATTTACCCGGAAATCAGAATAACCAGATATACCAAAGATTTTTCATGGGGATTCTATTGCACCAATAGTTATGAACAGGCTTACCGCTGGGCTGATCGAAGATCCTCCCATGGAATTGTAAATGTTTATAAATACACGGAAAATCCAGAATTAAAGATTTTGCATTTCCCTGAAATGAATGATGAGTGGCTTGACTTTATTGCCAGATGTCGTTCTGGAGAAAGCCATCCCTATGATATAGTAGAAGGACCGATGGCTGATGATACAATATGGGATTTTGTAAATGGCTTTATGTCGGGAAAGATTCCAAGAAATGTATTTTGGGAATACGCAAAATTCAAGCATCCTACACATCAGATCAGTTTTCATACAATAAACGCACTGCGGTGCCTGGAATTTGAAAGGAGTGAGCCGATTTATGACCGAGAAACAGAAAGATGATATCTATTATGTGTGCAGTTTAATTGAATTTATAGCACGTAAGACCAAGAACCACAGACAGGATGTGATCCGATATTTCTCTAAAAAAGATATCCAGAGACAGCTTCGGCTTGCAGAAGTGAACCACTGTCTTTCCTTTGAACAGGTATCTGATGAGTTAATTGAAGATTATGGGATTAAAAATGGAGATTTTGATACGGTTAAAGAGTGCAGATATGAAGTTCCATCTGTTACATCTATTGGGATGCTCTATCAGGAACTGGTTTTATCCACAATGAAGGAGGAAGATGCCAGCCAAGGAATCATAGACGTTTTTTCATCATTCATAACAGATGAAATTTCTGATTTTAATTCCAGCGTGTATTATACAAATCCAGATTATCTGCGGTGCTCCTATTTGAGTGGAGAGATGTTGGCATAATAAAGGGGGAGCAAAGTCCCCCCCCTTGAATTTTTCTGCCAGAAAGTCTGCTTGGGTTCAAAGCTTAATATATTTCTGACTTCTGCTCCTGGGCTTATCCGGGATAGTCATGCGGATCAGATCAAGCTTAATGGCAGGATGTAAATAATTTTTTCGGAAAGTTTCTTTTGATTTCAAATCTAGTTTTTCCATTAGTGCGCTGCTGGTATAAGGAATGTCATATTCCATTACAGAAAGTAGTTTCTGAACATAATCTGAGAGCAGATGGTTTTCTTCATTGATCTGGGCCGGGATGTCATCCAGAATTTTATCAATCTGTGACAGCATAAATTCAATAAAGTCAGTGGAAGAGCCTGCCCTATGGCATTGGGCGATTGCGTCATAATATTCAGTCTGGAATTTCTCAATCTGGCTTTCGATAGGAATATATTCAAACATAGGCTTCCATTTTGCGAGAATAGCGGTGTGCCATAGCCTTGCCATTCTGCCATTTCCATCAGAAAATGGATGGATAAAAACAAATTCATAGTGGAACACGCTGGCAAGAATCAAAGGATGGATTTAATGCGGTTGTTTCGTCTAAGGTGCGGCTTGGATTCAAGGCTGCTGGTAGCTGTAATGCGTCCGATTTTTTCTGAAATAGAGGACACATATGTTAGTATTTTGTTGGTAATGGTAAAAGGTGGTGCGTAATCTCCCATAAAATACCTCCGTGTATAATGATTAACTTGCTTATTAACTTGCGTATTTTCTTGCTTAATTATACATGGGAAGAAAGAAAAAAACAATTTCTGTTTTTGAAGAATTTGAGTGAGGGTGGTTAAAAGCTGTCCTCATTTTTGCGTCGGAGGAAACTGATTTGGGTACTTGAAATGCAATCTTGGGTATATTTTGGGTACGAGGGGTAAATGTTACAGAAATATTACAAGAATGGTGAACCCCAAAATCCCGCAAACCCTTATAAATCCAAAGAGAAACACCCGGTAGGGGAGCTACCGGGTGTTTCGAGGGGAGTATAAATAATTAAATAAGGGGTTATGTAAAAAAATTTTTGAAGGGTAAATTCTTTTACAAGAACGATTATAATATAAATTGGAAAAAAAAGCAATATCATTTTGATGAATATTCGCGCTGCAATTGGTTACAATACACAAAGTAATCTGAAAACAGCTGCTGAATGGGAAGTGGATCCCATGAGGCAGCACTAGACAGGAGGAGCACTCAAATGGCTAAAAATTATGAGTCTGAAAGCAAAAACAGCAAAAATTCTACAGGTAAATCTTATGAGAGTGAAATGAATTCTCAGGATTGCAAAAACAGTTATGGGAAGAACAGCAGTAAGAATAAGAACCGTAATTCTTACAAGTCTGAGGAGGATACTACCTCCAGATATTAAATGGTTTTTCGAAAGGGTGCAGGGGCAGTTGCTTCTGCACCTTTTCTGGGAAAGAACGGGATTATCTGGCAGAGGATAAGATTCATAAACTGCGGTATGTGCATATACTGATAAAAAAGGGGATTTGTTATGTTTCCTGTAGAGCCGATTTCCGGAAAAATGCTGGATTATTATGTTGGACGGAAAGACTCCTTTATCATAGATCTGAGAAGTCAGGAAGAATTTCACGCCGGTCATATAAAGGGGGCAGTAAATGTTCCCTATGAGAAATTTGCGGAAATGCAGATATATGATTTTCCTAAAGGAAAAATACTTGTGCTGTATTGTGAGCGGGGTGGCGCAAGCCTGCGGGCGGCCAGAATCCTGGCACGAAATGGGTATAAGACAAAAACTGTAATCGGGGGAATGAACGAGTACAGGGGAAGAAATCTGGTATGTGATATATAAGCAATCGGAAACAGTCCTGAACTATCTTGTAATTTTTTTCAAGGCATGATAATGTAAAGAAGAAAAATGCCCTTCGCATAAGTTATGTAAACTAATTGGCGGAGGACAATGTGAATACTAAAAACAGAGGAGAAACCAAATTTATGAAATATATGTTTGCGTCAGACATTCACGGTTCTGCATATTACTGCAGAAAGATGCTGGATGCTTTTGAAAAAGAGGGAGCAGAGCGCCTGGTTCTGCTGGGCGATCTGCTTTATCATGGCCCCAGAAATGATTTACCCAGGGAATACGCGCCGAAGCAGGTGATTCCCATGCTGAATGCCATGAAGGATAAGATATACGCTGTGCGGGGAAACTGTGAGGCAGAGGTTGACCAGATGGTTCTGGACTTTCCGGTTATGGCTGATTACTGTATTCTGGCAATTGACGGCAAGACGCTTTATGCGACTCATGGACATGTTTATAATCAGGATAATCTGCCGCCATTATGTGAGGGGGATATCTTGATTCATGGACATACTCATGTGCTGAAGGCACAGCAGATGGACGGTTACATTCTTTTGAATCCGGGCTCAGTATCCATTCCGAAAGAAGGAAATCCTCCTACATATGCAGTGCTTGAGGATGGTGTTTTTTCTATCAGGGATTTTGATGGAAATATTATAAAAAGTATAGTGCTTTAAGAAGGGAAAACAGTGAATGAGTACAGAAAGATTTGAACTGATCGCACCTTGCCATTTTGGGCTGGAAGCGGTTTTAAAAAGAGAAATACTGGATCTGGGATATGAGATCAGCAAGGTTGAGGATGGTAAGGTTACTTTTCTTGCTGACGCCCAGGGAATCGCAGATGCCAATGTTTTTCTGCGTACTACAGAGCGTATTCTTCTGAAGGTTGCGGAAGTGAAGGCTGAAACCTTTGATGAGCTTTTTGAGGCAACTAAGGCGTTGCCATGGGAGCGTTACATCCCGGCAGATGGCAAATTCTGGGTGGCCAAAGCTAATTCTGTGAAGAGTAAGCTGTTCAGTCCATCCGATATCCAGTCTATTATGAAAAAAGCCATTGTAGAGCGTCTGAAGGCCGTATACAATGTGTCCTGGTTCCCGGAGGATGGTGCAAGCTTTCCTATCCGTGTGGCGTTCATGAAGGATGTAGCTACCATTGGAATCGATACCTCAGGTGTTTCCTTACATAAGAGAGGCTATCGACAGATGACGGTTAAGGCTCCTATCACTGAGACTCTTGCCAGTGCATTAATTATGTTAACCCCATGGAAAAAAGACAGAAGCCTTGTGGATCCATTCTGCGGAAGTGGTACTTTCCCAATTGAGGCAGCTATGATGGCTGCAGATATTGCTCCGGGAATGAATCGCTCTTTTCTTGCAGAGGACTGGAAGCATGTAGTACCGAGAAGATGCTGGTATGAGGCTGTAGAAGAGGCTCAGGATCGTGTAAATCTGAAAATCGAGACAGATATCCAGGGGTATGACATTGACGCAGAGGCACTGAAGGCAGCCCGTGCAAACGCTAAAATGGCCGGAGTAGAGAGTCTGATCCATTTCCAGCAGCGTCCGGTTAAGGAGCTTCGTCACCCGAAGCCCTATGGTTTTATAATAACTAATCCGCCTTATGGTGAGCGTCTGGAGGAAAAAGCTGCTTTGCCACAGCTTTACCGGGAAATTGGGGAGAGCTATAGCAGCCTGGATAAGTGGTCTATGTATCTGATCACTTCTTATGACAAAGCAGAGAATGATATTGGCCGTAAGGCAGATAAGAATCGTAAGATTTATAATGGAATGCTGAAAACATATTTCTACCAGTTCTTGGGACCGAAGCCGCCGAGACGGACAGCCCCGGATAAGAGAGAGGATATTAATAAATGAAAAAGATAATTTTTGCAACAGGAAATGCAGATAAAATGAAAGAAATCCGCAAAATTCTGGCTGATCTGGATGCGGAAGTGGTGTCTATGAAGGAAGCGGGAATCCAGGCAGATATTGTGGAAGATGGAGAAACATTCGAGGAAAATGCAGTAATCAAGGCAACTGCCATCAGCAAGCTTACCGGTAATGGTGAAATTGTCCTTGCTGATGATTCAGGCCTTGAAATCGACTATCTGAACAAAGAGCCAGGAGTTTATTCTGCACGCTATATGGGGGAGAATACAGACTATCATATTAAAAATGCAAATCTGATCCAGAGGCTGGAGGGAGTGCCGGACGAGGAACGTACCGCGCGTTTTGTCTGCGCAATTGCGGCAGCTTTTCCGGATGGAAGAGTGGAAACTGTACGTGGCACCATGGAAGGCCGCATTGGCTATGAGGAAAAAGGTGCAAATGGCTTCGGCTATGACCCTATCTTTTTCCTGCCGGAATATGGCTGTACATCTGCAGAACTGTCAATGGAAGAGAAGAATAAGATCAGTCACAGAGGAAAGGCTTTACAGGCTATAAAGGAAGAATTGCGATGAAAGTGCTGGTTGTCAGTGATACCCATGGAAGAGATGAACGGCTGGAGATGGCAGTGGCAGTGGAACAGCCCTTTGACTATCTGATCCATTGCGGCGATGTGGAGGGCAGAGAGTTTTTTATTGAAGCCCTGGCAGAATGTCCCTGTACGATTGTGGCAGGAAATAATGATTTTTTCAGTGATCTTCTACGGGAAGATGAAATCGTGCTGGAAGGACACCGGATTATGGTGACTCACGGACATAATTATGGAGTTTCTATGGATCTTTATGGCGTTTCAGAAGAGGCAGCAGCCAGAAACTGTGAGATCGTATGTTTTGGTCACACTCATAAGCCGGTGTTGGAGAAGAAAAATGGTGTTCTGGTAATCAATCCGGGAAGTCTTTCTTTTCCAAGGCAGGAAGGACGCAGACCGAGCTATGTGGTGATGGAGCTGCATGAAGGTGAAGAGCCGGAAGTGGAAATTCGATATTTATAAGAGAAATATACCTCTGTATTTTATCTGGGAAAAATAAAATTTTTTTGAGAAATTTTTTGAAAAATAACAACAAAAGAGAAAACTACAGAGGGTGAAGGGCCTGGAAACCCGCATTTTTAGCGGGTTTTCGGGAATTACATCTTTTTTTGAAAAAAATAAAAAAAATTATAAAAAAGGTGTTGACAAATGAGAAACCATATAATATAATAACTCTTGCCTTGAGCGAGAGAAAACAAATTCTTGAGAGAACAAGGAATGACAACTTCATAGAAATGATGTTGTAAGACATCGGGGTGTGGCTCAGTTTGGCTAGAGCGCCTGGTTTGGGACCAGGAGGCCGCAAGTTCGAATCTTGTCACCCCGACTGCTGTAACAACATTACCGTTTCAGCGTAAATGCGGGTGTAGTTCAATGGTAGAACACTAGCCTTCCAAGCTAGATACGTGGGTTCGATTCCCATCACCCGCTTCTCTGTATGTACAGAGAGATGTGTCTGTAGCTCAGCTGGATAGAGCAACGGCCTTCTAAGCCGTGGGTCGGGGGTTCGAATCCCTTCAGGCACGCTGTGGTGGGTATAGCGCAGTTGGTTAGCGCGCCAGATTGTGGCTCTGGAGGCCCAGGGTTCGAATCCCTGTATCCACCCTTT
>CAKRVL010000089.1 GCA_934408705.1 uncultured Blautia sp.
AATAAAAAGAAAAGAAGTTTTAAAAGAAAAATGGTGCTGGGCATAACACCCAACACCAAGTTTGTCTACAGTCTGAAGCCAGGGCTATTAAGCTCTGGCTTTTGTGTGTTTCAAATCAGTTCTGTTAATACTTTAATGAAGAAGATCACGATCACCACAATCATAACCGGTTTTACGATCTTGTGACCGTTTGAAGTAAAGCTATGACTTCCAAGATAATTCCCTGCCATGTTACAAACTCCTGCTGCAATTCCCAGTGGCAAAAGCACTTTGCCATTGATCAGAAATACGACAAGTGCTGTGATATTGGTTGTCAGATTGATTGCCTTTGTGGCACCTGCTGCATCGTTTAATGTCATATGACAGAAACCGGTAAATAAAAGCATCAGAAATGTTCCTGTTCCCGGTCCATAAATCCCATCATAAATACCAACTACAGCTGCGATCAGAATACTTTTAAAAATCAGCATTCCATTGATTACTTCTGTTGCATTTTCGTCTTTTCCTTTCAGTGCTTTGCTTCTCAGTACATAAAACAAAATGACCGGAAGCACAACCAGCATGGCGATCTTTAAAGCTTTCTCCGAAATCAGAAGAGCCAGATGAGATCCTATCCAGGATCCGGCAATTGCACCCAAAACTGCCGGAATACAGATTTTCCATTTCATAAAGCCTTTTTTCATGTAGTGAAAAGATGCCACGAAAGTTCCCATGGAGCTGCTCATTTTATTTGTTGCAATTGCAGTATGTACCGGCAATCCTGCAATCATATATGCCGGAAGCGAGATCAGTCCGCCTCCTCCGGCAATCGAATCCACAAATCCTGCCAGAAATACAAAAAAACATACTACCAGATAAACTAAAACCACATTTTCTCCCACGTTCCCTGTCCTCAATTTCCTTTTGTATTTTTATTATTTTTTCATCGCAATCAATGTCGGGCGAAGAATCTGTACGTATTCTTCATACATTACTTCTCGCAGAAAATCTACATATTCCCAGAAAGTCAGCTCACCGTCCGATGTAAGGATTTCAAAATCTGTATCATACACATTTACAAACAATCCCGTCTCCTGAAGTCCGTTCCGAAGATAAAAATCCTTTCTTTTTTTGCGTTCTTCAGCATTTTCTGCTTTTTCATCCTGTGTTTCTATTTCAAAAATATATTTATGATTTTTGAACTTTTTAAGTAATGCCTCCAGTCCCCTGCTTCCATATCCGTAATTTCTTTTCTCCGGTACAATTGCATAATAATCCAGAAGCGCCCTATCCTGCTACGCATCGATCAGATTGATTGCCAGTCCTACGAATTCATCTTCGTCAACCATTGCAAGCATCTCCATCTTTCCATCTGCTACCAGGTTTTCCATTACCTGCAGGGGCTTTTTCTCCTGTTCCGGAAATGCTTTATCATACAGATCATAAAGCTGCCATTTATATTTTGCGCCTTCATCGGAAATGTTTACAAGTTTCATTTTTCTCTCCTGCTTAATTATTGATCATATCCGGCCATGACAGAATTTCTCCGGCAATCTTTTCTTCATAATCGCCCTCAATATCCTCACTTCTGCCTGCCTCATAGATATTTGTCTCTGCCCCCCAGACTCCATCGTGATATTCCCACACATGGAATTTCAGTCCGCGGAACATAAAATCCAGACTTCCGCATCCGTCTTCTTCGGTATATTCAAACCTGATATTTTTTTGATTCAATGCATCCTGTACTGTCTGCAATCTCATATTCATTCCCCCGTCTTGCATATTTATTAGTTATTGCTGTTCACAACAACACCTGTTTGTTACTGTTCACTCCGTTCACAGCAACTTGGTCAAAATCCATTCCAAAACACCTCGCGGAATACTGCCTGTGTTCACAGCAACACCTGTTTTTCTAGTATAACACATCTTCGGCGGTTGTCTATTGTAATAAACGCTTCGATGATTTATTATAGTAAATAGCGAAATAATGAGGAGTGTAACCTTATGACTACAAAAATGGTTTTTCATGGAAGTGACATAGAAAAAATATGTGACTACTATCATTTAAATAAAGAAGATATCGTTAAATTCGGGGCAAATGTCAATCCTCTTGGCCTCTCCGCCTCTGTAAAAAAAGAAATTGCAGAAAATGTCGATCTTTTTTCTTCTTATCCGGACAGAGATTATGTATCTCTCAGAAATACGATCTCAGAATACTGCAGGATTCCCGCTGAATTTATTTTACCGGGAAATGGTTCCAGTGAACTGATCTCACTTCTGATTCAGGAACGTGCGCCGAAACACACCCTGATTCTCGGACCGACATATTCCGAATATTCCAGAGAACTTTCTTTCTCCGGAAGCACACAGGAATATTATCATCTGCGAGAAGAACGAAATTTCACTCTCGATGTAGAGGATCTGTGCAAAACTCTGGAAAACGGTTATGATTTCCTGATTCTCTGCAATCCGAATAATCCGACTTCCTCTGCGATCATGCAGGAGGATCTCCGCAAACTGATCGCATTTTGTGCAGATAAAGATATTTTTGTCATGATCGATGAAACTTACGTAGAGTTCGCACCGGATGTCGAAGAAATAACTGCGATTCCTCTGACCAGAGAATTTACCAATCTCATGGTACTGCGTGGTGTTTCTAAATTTTATGCTGCACCAGGCATGCGTCTCGGTTACGGAATTACCGGAAATATGGAATTTCTTTCCAAAATGCGAGAAAAACAGACGCCATGGTCACTGAACAGTCTTGGTGCCTTTGCCGGAGAGCTGATGCTCCGTGACCACGACTACATTCAGGAAACGCGTGATCTGATTCTCGATGAGCGTGACCGCATGGAGCAGGAACTTCAAAATATCCCTACTTTTAAAGTTTATCCTGCCTATGCCAATTTTATCTTATTAAAAATCCGCCGGGACGGTCTGACTTCCGCCGATGTCTTTGAGGCCTGCATCAAAAAAGGCCTGATGATCCGCGACTGTTCTTCCTTCCAGTGCCTGGACGGCGAATTTGTCCGCTTCTGCATCATGATGCCCGACGATAATACAAAACTCTTAAACGTACTGAAGCAGCTGTAATCCAGCTGCTTTTATGTTGCGGACAAACCTGTTTCGAAGCCTATGCTTCTGGCCAGGTTTGTCTTTTTTATGCTTTTTTCTTTACTGCCGGAACCTCTTCTGTGGTAACCTCCGGCTCTGCCTCAGGTGTTGGAGTAGAAGTCGCTCCCGGAGTTAAAGTAGGAAGTGCTTCCGGAGTTAGCGTAGGAAGTGCCTCCGGTGCGATCATTTCTGACAGATAAAAACCATTGTCTACCAGAATCTGATAATTATCCTTGTCGATCAGCTTACCATCACAGGTAACTGTACCGATGATCTTCACTCCGTTATCATACTGGGAATAATTACTGATTTCCACATCATTTCCCTTCAGGTATGTGTCCACAAGGGTAACACAGGCTTCTGCCAGGTCTCTTCTATCCATCATAACCGTAAAACCAAGTTTTCCCTCAGCAGCACTTTTCACAGCCTCCGCTTCTGCGTTCACACCAGTGATCAGTGGCCAGTTCTCATCTCCCGGCTGAAGCTTTTCTTCTTCCAGAATATCCAGAACCCCCAGAGCAAACTCATCTGACGCTGTACAGATAATATCAGGTGTTTTCTCCTGAGAGTAAAATTCATCAATTACAGCCTGCATCTGTTTTACTGCCGAATCTGCGTTTTCACGCATAATACTGTTTTCATCAAAGGTCTGACGGCCTGATCTGCAGACCAGTGTGCCATCCTCCAGATACTCGTCCAAAACCTCCATAATTCCATTAAAAAGGAACAGAGAAGCATCGTCATCCGGAGATCCCATAAGAAATTCAATGGTGCGTGACTCTTTATTTTCACGAACCTTATCCAGATCCTCCAGCTTCACAATATTTTTGGCAATCTCTTTTCCGATTGCCCGGGTGTTAAAGGTGACAAAATATTTCACATCAGATGTGTCCATGATCAGATCATCATAATCGATTACCGGAACAGATTGTTCAGAAGCCTCTTCCAACACATCAGAAAGAGAATAAGGATCCACAGGAGAAACCACCAGAGCCTTCAGATTCTCATCAGTAAGAAGCTCTCTGATCTGGTCAATCTGGTTATCCGCATCATTTTCTGCAAAATACAGTGCAGCCTCATAACCAGCCTCCTCAAGACGTGATTTCAGCTCTTCCCGCTCCAGACTTCTGTTAATATCAGTTCCATCTTCCGGAAGTAATACTCCTACCTTATCGAGAGCTACATCTGCCTTAATCTCCTCTTTATCTCCGGTTTCAGCGCTATCATCGCTCTTTGCCTTTTCACTGTCCTGTTTATCGGACTTTTTATCTTTATTCTTCTTATCAGCGGCTTCTGTATTATCTCCGGTTCCCTCTTTCTCGGTTTCCACGCTCTCCTTTACCGCTTCTGTAGCTTCATTTTTACCACAGCCGCCAAGAAAAACGCTGCATACCAGAAGTCCTGTAAGAATGCCTGCAATTTGCTTTTTCATAAAAAATCCTTTCTATAAATTATTTATACTCCTTCAGTATTCCCTTCAGATAATCCCTGTAAGCCTGAACTGCCTTCTTCGGCTTCATGAGCAGTACATCACGCCCCAGTCCGGTGAGCCACCCGTAAAACTCCGGGGTTTCATCTACCTGTATTGCCACTACAAAGAGATCGTCCTCTTTTTCCTTATACTGAGCATAATTTCCAAGGACAGCCATGATCTCTTTCTTTTTTTCTTTGCTGCACAAAAGCTTCAGAGGCTTATCATCCTCAGAATCTGATGGCGGAAGCAGCCAGGAGGGCAGCTTCTTTTCTTTTACATTATCAGATTGGTCAGCCGGCTCTGCCGTAGCTGTATTTAGTACCGGTGTTTCAGCGATACTGCTTTCCCCAGCCACGTAGTATCCGGTATATTTTCCCCTTTTAAACTTAATATCCATGCCAAAGCTTCTTAACACTTCCATATCATCATAAATGCTTTTTCGCTCTGCGCTGACTCCATTTTCCTGAAGTCTGCCAATAATCTCCTGCATGGTGCATGGATGTGTTTCGCTGGTTTCTCGTAATATTTTTTCGAGATAAAGGATTTTTCCTTTTTGATTGATTCCCTTTGCCATATCGTTCCCCTTATCAGCTTTCTTTTACAAAACGGTGATATACATACTCGTTTGCAGCCTTTTCCTCTGTGTCATCCAGTGGTTCAAGCTGAACTGCTTTTCCATACTTTTTCTCAAGCGCATGGGAGATCAGCCAGTCTGCCAGCTGTGGATTCTTAGGAAGAAGCGGACCATGTAAATAAGTTCCGATCACATTCTTGTAAACAACGCCCTCATAACCTGTTTTTCCATCATTTCCAGAACCATATAGCACCTTTCCAAGAGGTTTACAGTTATTGATACAGGTTCGTCCGCCGTGGTTTTCAAAACCAACCACAGGCATTTCAAACAGATCACTTTTCAGAACGATATTGCTAATCAGACGTCCCTCTCCCTGCTCAGTGTAGAGATCCACCAGATCAAGTCCTGTGATAGTGCCCTGATCTGTCTTATAATATTTTCCCAGAAGCTGGTAACCACCGCAGATTGCAATAACAACACCGCCATCTTCCACGTATTTCTTAAAATCCGGCTGAATCTCCTTCAGCTTCTGGCATACCAGCATCTGCTCTCTGTCTGAGCCACCTCCCAGAAGCACAATATCCAGTCTGGAAAAATCAATGCTGTCTCCCAGCTCAAATGCAATAGTCTCTGCTTCAATGCCTCGCCACTGGCAGCGTTTCATAAGGCACTGGATATTTCCTCTGTCTCCGTACAGATTCAGGAGATCCGGATATAAATGTCCGATTGTCAGCTTCATATCTTTTCTCCCTCCATTTTCTTAAGAATATTATGAGTACCAAATAACGCTGTGTAATTTACCAGCACATACAGATTGCCAACGCCATCCTCCACTCTTTTACGGATAGCTGTCTCCACATTTTCTTCCAGCATGACCGGAATATCCACATATTTCATCCTCAGACGCATATCTTGACAGCGTAATCCGCTTACTGTAATAGAATGGATGCTTTCGTCTCCAAGAAGGTCAAAATCTACATCCCATAACCAGGAAATATCCGTTCCATCCTGGGCGTTATCATTGATAGCAATGATAATGTCCTTCTGATTTTTGTCCTGCATAACGGCAGAAATATTCTGGTTAAAACCAGCAGGATTCTTGGCAAGATTCAGCATAACACCGGTTCCTTTAATACGGAACTGCTCCATACGGCCATTTTCCGGATTAAATTTCTGAAGCATATCCTGGAAATGCTCTCCGGAAAAACCAGCTGTTCGAAGTCCTGCATAAGCTGCCAGAATATTGTATACATTGTAAAAGCCCTTATAGTTGGCGGTAAAACGCTTATCCTCCACCTGGAATGACAGCTGGTCACCCACCTTTACATCATAAGCATCGTACTGTATCTGTGGTCTTTCAAAACCGCAGGACGGACATCTGTAATCACCTAACTGACTGTAGTGATAAAAACTGTACTCCAGTCTGGCGCCACATTTTTTACAAAAACGACCTTCCCGGATTTCATTAGCTGCACTTTTCTGAACAGGCTTGCTGATTCCATATGTGATATAAAGATTACCGCAGTCCATTGCAAGATATGCAGAAAGTGCATCATCAGCATTTACGATCACCTGCATTTTCGGTACTGTTCGGATCATTTCCTCCAATATATTCATAGTGATGTCGATCTCACCGTAACGGTCCAGCTGGTCACGGAACAGATTGGTAAGAATCATATAATCAGGCTTCAAGCCCGGAAAAACATGGCGTGTAGAAGCCTCATCTACCTCGATACATGCATAATCTGCATCCAGCCTGCCTGTAGGTCCTGCAGCCAGTACAAAGGCTGCTACAACGCCATTTAGCATGTTGGATCCTGTATGGTTGCATACCACCTTCTGTCCTTCGTTTTTCAGAGCTGCACAAAGCATGTTATTCGTAGTTGTTTTACCGTTAGTTCCGCAGGTTACAAATATTTTCTTGTGCACCTGGGAAGAAAGGTCTTCCAGAATGTGAGGATTGATTTTTAATGCGATCTTGCCGGCCCAGGTAACTCCCTGACGCCCCATTTTCCTGCAGATAAAGCCTGCAGATTTCGCTGCAAAAACAGCAGCCATTGTTCTGATTTTCATGTGTATCTGATCCTTTTTCAAGTAATATATTCGTCTTAGTTCAGGCTGTCAGCAATCAGCACATCTGTACAAATGCCCTTAGCCCCTTTTGCCAGATAGCCTCTGGCCTTTTCTTTGTCATTTATGGTATAAATATATACCAAAATGTCTCTTTCGTCAAAAATTTTCTGCACTTCTTCTGACCAGTAATCCCAATAAATCGTTACAGCCTTGATCTGATTGGTCTGACAGAAGTCTGCGATAATTTTCAGTTCTTCTTCTGAATAATCCTGCCACAAGGAGTAAATGTAAGCGGGAAATTTATATAATAGTGCTGTTCCCGGATACATGGCAGAATTATACACCTGTGGGATAATTTGTCCCAGAGTATGCTCAATACCAGCCTTTATAGCGATTTCCCTGTACTGTGCATAATCCTCAAGGGTCCGCTGGTAGTTTCGCACAGAATACTGCTTGGAATCCAGCATTACGAATGCATCCGGATACTCATCCAGCAGCTTTAACAAATCCTCAAATGTCATGGGTGTGTATTTCCCATATATTGGTGTACTCAAAAACTCGTCCAGGGAAAGCACTTTACGTTCCTCTCCCTCCCACTGTCCCAGGGATTCCTTCCAGTTATGACGGCATACCCATGCACCGTCGCTGGTCTGTGTCAGGTCCACCTCGAAAAGACGACAGCCCTTATCATAATAGTTAATAAAGCTCTCCCGGGAATTCAGATATGTGAGATCATCAAGTCCCCCAAGTGCATGTGTTATGATATTGTAGTTTTCCCAGTTAAATTCCGGTGTATCCATTGGTATTTCTTCTTCGGCTTCATACCGGACTGAGCCTGTCAGAAGCCAGGCAAACAAACAGATTTCCAATAATAAAATAAGCTTTCTCATATAGTTCTTTTCTATATATACTAATGAAAAAAGAGATATCTACGAAACGTAAATATCTCTTTTAATATGATCAGTAATTAAGTTTCGAATTAAACCAGCTCGATGAGCACTTCCATAGCGCCATCACCTTTACGCTGTCCAATCTTAACGATTCTGGTGTATCCACCGTTACGGTTAGCGTATTTTGGTGCGATCTCCTCGAACATTTTCTTAACCATATCTACTTCTTTAGTGTTTTTCTTCTTGCCAGCGCCCTTAGCCGGAACTTCTTTAACCGGGTAGAACACTTTCATCATCTGACGACGAGCGTGAAGTCTGGATGGAGCATCTTTTGTGATCTGCTTCTCAACTTCATCGTAAACAGTTTTCTTCTTACCGTCTACAACTTCTTTTACTCTCTTGCCTTCAGCGTCTTTTCTTGCAACCTTAGCTGTTACAGTAACAGTCTCAAAGTTGTCTTTCTCGCGAACTGCCATAGCTACAAGGCCTTCAGCGATCTTACGGATCTCTTTAGCTTTAGCTTCTGTTGTAACGATTTTTCCGTTGTATAACAGATTTGTAACCTGGTTTCTTAACAGAGCTTTTCTCTGGTCAGCTGTTCTGCTTAATTTTCTATATTTTGCCATTTAATTTTCCTCCATCTGTGGGACAGCAGTCCATGCTTGTTCGGTCTTACTGGACTGCTGCTTAGCAAATTCCCACTGTAATAATCTTACTCTTCGGTTTGCTGAAGCTGTAAGTTCAGCTCTTTCAACTTAGCAAGTACTTCCTCAAGGGACTTACGTCCAAGATTACGTACTTTCATCATGTCGTCGGAAGTCTTATTGCAAAGCTCTTCAACAGTATTGATACCAGCTCTCTTCAGACAGTTGTAGGAACGAACTGAAAGCTCAAGCTCATCAATGCTCATTTCAAGAACTTTCTCTTTCTCATTATCCTCTTTCTCGATCATAACCTCTGCGGTCTTTGCATTCTCAGAAAGGTCAATGAAAAGACTTAAGTGCTCACTTAATACTTTAGCTGCAAGGCTTACTGCCTCATCAGGATCAAGTGTGCCATTGGTGTAAACATCAAGTGTCAGCTTATCAAAGTCTGTCACCTGACCTACACGGGTATTCTGCACAACCATATTGACTCTCTCAACCGGGCTGTAGATTGCATCGACTGCAATCACACCGATTGGCATGTCATCTGATTTGCCCTTATCCGCGCTCACATAACCACGGCCTTTTGTAATGGTAAGCTCCATTGCAAGTCTGCAATCCTTACCACCATTCAAGGTAGCGATTACCTGATCCGGATTCATGATCTCGATATCCGAATCAGCCTGAATATCAGCTGCTGTAACAACTCCCTTGCCTTCACACTCAATGTATGCAGACTTCGGCTCATTATCAGAACTGTTATTCTTAATTGCAAGACTCTTAAGATTCATGATGATTTCTGTCACATCTTCTTTAACGCCTGGAATAGAGCTGAATTCGTGAAGAACACCATCAATCTTAACCTGGCTTACTGCTGCTCCCGGCAGGGAGGACAGCATAATTCTTCTAAGAGAATTGCCAAGTGTAGTACCGTAACCTCTTTCAAGAGGCTCTACAACGAATCTTCCAAATTTCTTATCTTCAGATATCTCGGTAATTTCGATTTTCGGCTTATTAAAATCAAACACTATTAATTTCCCTCCTTCTGGGTTGTATGCAATTGAGGGTATTATCAGGGCTCATTATTTGGAGTACAACTCGACGATAAGCATCTCATTTACAGGAACGTCGATTTCTTCTCTTGTAGGAAG
>CAKRVL010000090.1 GCA_934408705.1 uncultured Blautia sp.
GTTCCGGTCTCCTTATTACGAAGAATGGAAATCTTATGCTGGATCAGCGGGTGATCCATAATAAAAATATTGTCAATATCTGAAAAATTAGACATGATAAAAACCTCCGTAGTGTAATAAACGTTATTATTGTATGACACAATAATACAAAATACTCTTTGGGAATACTGTTAAAATGATACCGCACTTTCCAGGGAAAGTCAATAATTGTAAAAAGGTGTTGATTACTTTATACTAATGGAAGGGAAAAAAGGAGGATTTTTTTATGAAATTCAGAGTAGAAGGCATTTATGATGCCAAAAAGCTGGGAATTCCCCAGATGCTGATTCTGGGACTCCAGCACATGTTCGCCATGTTTGGCGCAACCATTCTGGTGCCAATCCTGGTAAACAACTATTTTCACGGTGAGGGCTTATCCATTCAGGTAACCTTGTTCTGCGCCGGATTCGGAACACTTTTGTTTCATGTACTTACCAAACTGAAGGTACCTGCATTTCTTGGATCATCATTTGCATTCCTGGGTGGTTTTGCTACAGTTGCAGAGCTGGATACGGGAATTTTTGCAAACATGTCTTATGGAGAGAAGCTTCCATATGCATGTGGAGGTGTATTTGTAGCAGGTCTTTTGTATCTTGTGCTTGCTTTGATCGTGAAAGCGATTGGCGTAAAACGAGTTATGCGTTATCTGCCGCCGGTTGTAACCGGTCCGATCATTATCTGCATCGGTCTGAGCCTTGCACCGTCTGCTATCAGCAATGCATCTCAGAACTGGCTGCTTGCGCTGGTGGCACTTGGAACTGTTATTTTCTTTAATATCTGGGGTGTGGGAATGTTTCGTATCATTCCGATCCTGATGGGTATTGTAGTATCCTATGTGGTTGCCCTGATCATGAATGCCCTGGGCATGACAAATGCAGATGGAAGCGCTATTCTTAGCTTCGCCGGCGTAGCAAGTGCACCGATTGTCGGTGTCCCGAAATTCTTCCTCTGTAAATTTAATATTACAGCCATTCTTGCAATGGCACCTATTGCGATTGCATCCATGATGGAGCATATCGGCGATATTTCTGCTATTTCTGCAACTGTTGACCGTAATTTTATTGAGGATCCGGGACTTCACCGTACTCTTCTTGGTGACGGACTTGCCACATCACTGTCTGCACTGATCGGTGGACCTGCAAATACAACCTATGGTGAGAACACCAGTGTTCTTGCACTTAGCCGTGTTTATGATCCGAAGGTAATTCGTCTGGCAGCTATTTATGCTGTGATTTTAAGCTTTATTCCGAAGATGGCAGAAGTGATCAGTTCTCTTCCGTCTGCGATCATCGGTGGTATCAGCTTCATTCTTTACGGAATGATTTCAGCTGTTGGTGTCCGCAATGTAGTTGAGAACAAGGTGGACCTGACACGTTCCCGTAATCTTGTTATCACAGCGGTTATCCTGGTTTGCGGCCTTGGTGTTTCCCAGGGACTTACATTTACCATTGCCGGTGCGCATATCACCCTTACCGGGTTGGCACTTGCTGCAATCGTAGGAATTCTTCTGAACGCTATTCTTCCTGGTAATGACTATGTATTTGAGACATCCAAGAGAAAAGAAGAGATGGAAGATGATTGATTTATAAAAAAAGAACCTGATTCAGAGCAGCTGAATGATGAAACGTTCATTTGCCAGCTCTGGATCAGGTTTTCTTTTTTTTAGAAGCTTCCGCCTGTACCGCCATGGTCACTGTCGGATCCGCCGGAAGAGCTGTCGTTGTCTTTCGGCTTAGCGGTTTTACTTACAGTCTGATAAAGGAAAATATCATTAGAATTTGTCAGGTTCATACTTCCCTGACGTACATAATCTACTGCACTGTCTTTTGCCCGCACACTCTTAAGCTGGGATTTCATACCTGAAGTACAGAAAAACGCAAGTACAAGTCCGATTCCCAGGGAAATAGGAATCCACTTAAATGGAAGCGGCTCCCGGGGAAGTGTGGAAGAGTCATAGGGCTCTCCGGTGGCTGCCTGCTCCAGGAAGAGCCGGCACAGATCAGCATAGCTGTCAAAGGCGCCATAGAAGTCTTCATCCTTTAACAATGGCTCAACCTTTTCTTTCATGTAATCCAGTCCATCCTGGTTAAATACGGTCATACCATATCCGTGGGTGGTAATGTGCCATTCACGGTCTCCGATGCTGATCATGAAAAGAATACCGTCATAATTATCGCCGGTTCCGTACTGGTTATCATCGAAAAAGTCATCGGTAAATTTATTCATTGCCACACCATCTGTGGACTGGACGGTAGCAACTGCTACATCGAAATCGTATTCTTCGCTGACAGCTTCAAGCTTATCCAGAAGCAGGGACTCTTCATCAGAGGTGAGAAGATCTGCTGCATCTGAAACAAGGGAAAAGTCAGAGCTCTGGGAAGTGGTTCCGAAGCTGTTATTTGTGGAAGCTGCCTGTACGGTGAAAGCTCCGCTGCCTGGCAGGGTACTGCCAAAAAGATTTCCTGTGCCTGGTATAGCTGCACCGAAGAGGCTTCCTGCTCCAAGTGCTGCCGTCAGGATAATTCCAAATGCTTGTTTTTTCATGGCATGCTCCTCCTTAAAAAAATGTATGAATCAGCCATGCAATGGCGTAAGCGGCAACAGAAAAGCCTGCAGTCAGTCCAAGAAACCATTTGGTGAAAATACCCTTATCAACTGGCAGATTTCCTACGAACTTACCGGTCTGGCCATTCATTCCGAACAGATAGTGATTGCCCTTCCAGGTGGTGGAAAGAAGCCATACAGGGAAAAGTGCATAGTGTGTCTTGCCGCCGTGAAGCTGAATACGGGTATCCTCAGGAGTAACGGAATCATAACCGATAACAGTGTCACGGAAAGCGTTCTCTGCTGCTCTTTTAACACGCTGGTTAGCGCGTTCTGCGCACTCTTCGGCAGATACGTCATATTTGTCTGCAACGTAGCCGGCCAGATATGGTGTGGCAAACTCTACAGCATCAGCAACCTTATAAGGCTCCAGAGACTCTGTTAAATCGTTGTCAATCTTGGAGGAACCATCTACCGGAATCTGGTCGAAACCGATATTTCCGGCACGGAATACAGAATAATGGCTTGTTTCTGTATAGTCGTAGTCACTGTCGCTCCAGCAGCGAGTCTTGGTTGCATGATAACGGATATCAGCAGAGGCATCTGTGTCAAAAAGCCAGAATGGCACGTAGACACCTTTGATCTCGTCGATATGATTTTCCTTTTTGAAAACCTTTGGAAGAAGGATTTTGCCGTGCAGGTGCTTGGCCAGACCTTCCTTAGCTGCTTTCTTGTCCAGCTTAAATGGAATAATGAAGTCTGGACGGAGAGTGCCGGAGAACTTACCGGACATAACTACAGGATTGCCGCAGAATGGGCAGGAGGATGCGCCGGTGCTTTCATCTGCAACGATCTCGCCACCACAGGACTGGCATATGTAAACGGACATTCCGTTAGTTTCCTCATCCTTCCAGGCTGTATTGGAAGCATTTTCCCAGCTCATGTCATCAGAAGGCTGTTCAGCGGATGCCTTGTTAAATTCCTTCACTGTCTCCATATCGAATTCTGTGTCACAGAAAGGGCATTTCATCTTTTGGAGTGTACTGTCGAATTCGATGGCGCCTCCGCAGCACGGGCATTTATATTCTAGTAAATCAGACATAATTCATCTCCTTTCGGAATATGGGGACATTCCTATAGTCAGAATGTCCCGGATGAAAGACAATGGTTTATTGGATGTCATTCTCATTAAATGGATCGCCGCAATTCGGGCAGAATTTCGGTGGATTGCTTGGATCTTCCGGCTCCCAGCCGCACTTATCACAGCGATAACGAGGCTTCATAGCCGGCTTTGGTGAACCGCAGTTGGAACAGAATTTACCTGTATTTACAGCGCCGCAGGAACAGGTCCAGCCAGCATTTGCTGCAGGAGCCTGAGGCTTCTTCGAACCACATTCCGGACAGAAATTACCGGATACCAGAGCGCCGCAGGAGCATTTCCACTGATCCGCAGCGGGCTGGGGAGCACTGCCTGTCTGAACGGGCTGAGCCTGGGGTGCGGGCTGAGCCTGTGCAGCCTGCTGCTGGCCCATAGCGTAAAGATTCTGTGCGTTAAAGCCACCAGCCATGTTTGCCATATTCATGCCCATAAAACCAGTCATGGCACCGCCGGCATTGCCTGCTGCTGTTTTCATGGCGTCTGCCTGTGCGCCTGCAAGAGTAGCAGCTGCCATAGCAGGATTGCGAAGGATAGCCATACGCTGAGCCTCTTTGATCATCTGAGCATCTTCTTCTGGAAGTGTGATCGGATTCATGGCAACAGATACGATCACAAGACCACGAAGCTGGCTCCACTTCTGAGTCAGAGCCTGATTCATAGCGTCGCAAAGCTCCATTGCATGAGCAGGAAGAGCACTTGGGCGGATTCCCTGCTGGGAGATGCTTGCAAACGCTGGCTGAAGTGCGGAGATGAACTCAGTTTTCAACTGGCTTTCAATCTGTGATCTGTCATACTGCTGATCGAAATTACCACATACGTTAGAATAGAAGAGAAGCGGGTCTGAGATTCGATAAGAATAAACACCGCTGCAACGAACGGAAACGTCAATGTCAAGTCCGATATTCTGGTCTACAACCCTGAATGGAATCGGGTTCGGGGTGCCGAATTTGTTGTCAACCAGCTCTTTAGTATTGAAATAGTAAACACGCTGGTCCTTGCCGGTATCGCCACCGTAGGTAAAACGCTTGCCTATGGTGTGGAAGGTATTCATAATGGCATCGCCGAGATTTCCGGAAAAAATACTTGGCTCGGTAGAGGCATCGTAGGTATACTCGCCTGGCTCGGCGCAGATATCAACGATTTTGCCCTGCTCTACGATCATCATACATTGTCCGTCTGCAACTGCAATTCCGGACCCACTGGTGATGATATTGTCGCTTCCTTTGGTGTTGGAAGAACGTTTGGAGGTGCTCTTCTGGCCCTTTACTGCCAGAACGTCATTGTCAATGGCATCGCAGTAGAAAAACTCTTTCCACTGATCTGAAAGTGTACCGCCTGCGGCACCAAGTGCTGCTCTAATAAGTCCCATATTGATAACCCCTTTCTTTTTTACCGGTCAATATCTGTCAGTTTTATGTAAGATGGTAAAAATTACAGTATCGTCCGGGAATGTCTTCATTAACATATTCTGGTATAAATTTTATCTGATTTTGTCTGAAAATACAAGTCATCTGTGAAAAAAGACAGGGGAAAAGGCTATTATTATTACTACGAACAGTTACCTTTTATTCTTCTGAGCTGCTATCAGAAGAATCAGAGCCTTTCTGTGAGGCAAGTGTCTGGTAGTACCAGGAGGAAGTTATGGAGTCATTATCTTCCACGTAATTTCCTTGGGAGTCCATCATATTGCCGTCGGAATCAAAGGTAACATCCATGAAATCAGTCTTGGTGGAGGGTGTCACGTTCATAGACATGATCTCATCATATTTGGTCTGAAGATTTTCCAGGGAAAATTCATCGCCGATTACCTCGCGGACGCTGTGGGCGGCAGCAAGGGTTTCTGTATAATCTGAAAGCTTATATGGAGCATATTCCTGATCATCGTAGCTGTAATGCATAACCAAAGGTGTCAGAGTGGCATCCTGGATCTCGATGCTTGACTGGGTGCCATCTACCGTCTTCTGAATAGTGAAGGAGGCCATACCTCCGAGGAGCTGCTTCAATGTCTCCTGACCGGTAACAAAATTGCCAAGAGAGTAATAGATCAGCATATTGTGACCGGAATCATCAGTAAGATAGCCATATGGCTGAAGTACATTGGGATTGGTGCCGATCACAACATCCACACCCTGCTCCATAAGGAAGTTCGCCCATTCTTTCTCATATTCTGTAGGCATAGGTTCTTCGGTCTTACCCCAGTTTGCAGAAAAGATCACGCAATCTGCGGAGGATCTGGCTTCCTTGATGGCTGCAGTAACACTTGCAGTATTGAAGGTGTCTACCATGGAGCCCTTGGTGGAAGCTGAGGCTGTCCCGGTGCTTTGTGAGCTGTCCGCGGAATCAGAAGAAGACTCTGTCTGGCTTCCATAGGCTGGGAAAGTATAGTTAAGGAATGCAATTTTGATTCCGTTTATCTCTACGATCTTCGCTCCATCGGTGCCGGTCTGGCTCTTATGAATACCGGCAAGAGTGATATCCGGATGGCTGGTTTCCCAATAATTCAAGGTCTCACTGATCATGGAGGTACCATTATCGTCAATCAGTGCAGTGGCAGATGTCACTACATTAAAGCCTGCATTTACAAGAGCGTCTCCAACCTCTGTAGGAGTGGCGTAGGGCGCTGTGCCGCTTACTGAGCTGTGATCTTTTGTGAAAGGTGTCTCCTGGTTAACTATGGCAATGTCAGCTGCCTGTATGTCAGATTTCAGATTCGCGTAAACACTGTCATAATTCCAGGTACCGCTCTCTGACTGACCGGAAGCAAGGAGACTTGGCTGAACCAGGTTGTCACCAACTGCCAGAACTGTAGCTGTGGTGATCTCAGGGGTGGTAGCTGCCGCCTCTTCCTCCTTCTGCTTCTGCAGGTCTGCTGCTTTCTTCGCCTGTGCAGCAGGCTGGCGGATCATGGAGTAGTCCATCTGGTTAAATACCAGACATAAAACTATCAGAACTGCAATTGATACCAGAAAACTGGTTCTGGAGTTCAGACGTTCTTTATAATTTAACGGAAGATTATCTCGTTTTTTCATGATTTTATCCTTTTTCATAATAATATAAGAAACTTTTTTAGTATTTCAACATGGATTCATTATAGCAAATTATTGTGGCCAAAGAAAGAAGTTATTACATAAATATTTAAAAAATTGTTACAGATATCTGGAATCATAGTTTTTCGCTGATATATTTTCGCAGCACCGGAAATTGTACCGGACCGATAGTAAGGAGCTGTTGGTGAAAAGCCTTCAGATCAAAATTTTCGCCCAGAAGTGCCTGTTGTTCTTCTTTCAGATCCAGAAAGTTCAGGTAGCCTGCGTAGTATTTCAGGTAATTGGCAGGGGTTTCTGTGATGTAACGATATATTTCTGCGGTAACAGACGCGTCCCGGATTCCGAAAAGCTTCAGAAATCTGGCAGATTGGGCAGGAGTCCAGCCACGGTAGTGAATCCCTGTGTCCATAAGAGAGTAGATGCACAGGTTAACACTGCGGTTCAGCCAGCACAGGCGGGCGAAGGCTGCGTCTTCCCGGGAAGCCGTTTGTCCGGAAGAAAGATAATCTGCGGCATAATCATAGGCATAGCTTTCTGCGTATGTAGCCCAGCCCTCTACATAGCCGCTGTGATCAATGAGATACCGGATATGAGATGGGTTTTGCCGCCCGAAGTAAACAGTCTGGTAAAGATGCCCGGGGAATCCTTCATGGGCCAGTGTGGTAAAAAGCTCCAGGTTAGAGATTTTTCGTCCGTGATTGATATAAATAACATTTGGTGTTCCGGTATCTGCAGGTGGTGTCAGGTAAAAAGCGGGGCTTAGAAATTCTTCCATAGATTTATGTACAGACCGGATCTGGAAGTCAACGGAAGCAGTGGCAGGAAAATCCTGCTGGATATCTTTTTCCAGAAGCTTCAGAATCTGCTCCGGAGCCATATCCGGTAAATCAGGCTTCTCATTCAGCCTTGTAAGAAGCCCGGGGTATTTTTCCAAAAGCTCTGAAATTTCCCGGGAATCGGCAGAAAGCTGCTGAGTCAGGCGGTTCTCTAGTTTTTCCACCGGCATATAGATACCTACCTGGCTTTGAAGAAGATACTGATAATATTCTTTCCCACCTGAAAATCCTGCCAGACCACCGGTATTCCGGCCGGTGCCGCGGAGCTGCTCCAGACCATCTGAGAGCTTCTGGTATGCGGGCAGGACTTTTTCCAGGAGAAGCTGTCTGTGAGTCCGAATCAGCTGTTTCTGAGCCTTTTGGGAGAGTCTTCCGTAGTCCTTTAGTTTCTGGGAAAAGATTTCCAGCATATAGTTGGAATCCGGATCCTGGATGAAAGAACGGCATTGTGCCTGAATACGGTCAAGGGTTTCATCGCACATGAAGAATCCAGCGTCAGACTTCGCCTGTTCGAAGGTAAGAATGCTTTGGAAATATTCATCTATGCTGCAAAGAAGATTCAGGTAGTCAGTAATGTCCTGATCTTCGTAGAAGGGATATTCTGCCAGAAGCACAGGCAGCTGTGCCTGAATCCCAAGGCTGGGGCTGATAGGTTCCTCCAGAAGATAGTTGTCATCCAGGGAGGCTTCAGTGTGGTAGTAGAGAAGAAGCAGATCCAGAGTAAGCCGGTTTACGGTGGTGAGCTTCGCCGGGGAAAAAGCTTTCAGCCTGCGCTCATATTCCTGACACTGCGCGATGGCTTTGCTGTTGTCAGTGCGGATAGTGCCAAGAGTGGCAAGGGGGCGGGGGATTCCCTGCTTTTCAGGATTGGCAAGGGAGTAATGAAGTGTCAGGGCACTGCCGGAAACCTCCTTTTCAAATATTGTTGTTGTGAATTTTTCGAAACGTGCATTTTCAGAGAAAACATGGATGAAAAGCAGAGAAAATATGAGACATATGATTGGAAAAGCCACCAGAATGATCCGGGAGAACAGGGCGGATTTGGAAATATTAACAGTGGATTTTGGACTGTCTGGCATATTGTGCCCTCCAGAGCAGGGGGATTTCTACTATATTATTGAGAAATTCAGTGGAGTATGCGAAATATTTGTTTCCATGATACCGGTGATGTGATCGTTTTGTGTACAGACATGTGTGGGGTGACAAAAACCAGCTGCAAGAAGAGGGAAATGTTGTGGGATTTCACGGAAAAGCGGATTTTTCAGTTAATGCCGGCAAAATTGACGGTATCAGATTGTTGTGATATTATACGAAACTGTTACACACGGTTAATATAAATGTAACAATTTGAAACGAGGGAATATAAATGTTAAAAAATAGAGTAAAGAGATTGATTTGTACAGTAGCTATGTGTATGGCTGTCTGTTCGCAGGTAATTTTTCCACAGAGTGTATCCGCAGCCACGAAAGAAGCTGTGGAAAAGGCTGGAGAAGAATGGGGAGAAAAATCCGGGAATGTGCTTTCTGAGGAAGAGCTTCGCCAGCAGATTGTAGATTTTGCAGTGCAGTTCGAGGGGAATCCGTATGTATATGGCGGTACAAGTCTGACGAACGGAGCGGACTGTTCTGGTTTCGTGATGTCAGTGCTTGCAGAGTTTGGATATTCTCTTCCGCGAGTTGCGGCTGATCAGTATTATCAGTCTGTGAAAAAGGATATTGCAGATCTGGAACCGGGAGATCTGGTCTTTTACGGTGGTGGAATCAGCCATGTGGCACTGTATATCGGTGATGGACAGATTATCCATGCCAGTACATCTGCTACAGGAATTAAGATTTCTGCTTATGATTATGAGACTCCTGTAGGCGCAGGGACATATATTGAAGCTGACGGCTTCTATAGCGAATAAGGGGAATGGTGAGAACTGAAATTGTATTTGTGTGCATTTTGTAAGGTATTGTAAAGACGATATTTTTCAAGAGTAAATGTCGAAAAATGTTGAAATTAGCAGATTGCACAAAGAGTCTATGAAAATGTGGATAGGTGAATTAGTACAGAGAAAGTTATCCACTTTTGAAAAAATGGAAAAACCTTGAAAAATCAAGTTATGCACAAAGTTATCCACATTATCCACATGGAAAAGCATGTGGATGAGTTGATTTACATAACAGGAATCGAAACAAATGTTTTGGTTATTGTTATGAAAATGTAAAATTCGACAGAAATCGGCAAAAAGGTATTGACTTTTACAAAATCAAAATATTATAGAAT
>CAKRVL010000091.1 GCA_934408705.1 uncultured Blautia sp.
A
The DNA here is from genome assembly GCA_934408705.1 of uncultured Blautia sp. Lineage (GTDB taxonomy): Bacteria > Bacillota > Clostridia > Lachnospirales > Lachnospiraceae > Blautia_A. The sequence goes on from CAKRVL010000091.1 coordinate 2, forward strand.
TCCATGGTTTTCATCTTTCTTGCCATAGTTTGTTTTTCCTCCTTAAAGGTATGATGAAAATAATATTTCTAGACACAATGTGTCTAAAAGTCCATATGACATTATAGCATAATCTTCCATTGATGTCCATTTTGATTTTTGTATATTATCACATACAAAAGCCTTATAAAAACATTTCCTGTTACACAAAAAAAGCCGGTCCCCCCATCACGGAGTCTGACCGGCGTAACCTCTTACAGTCCTCAGAAGCATCTATTCCTATATTATATTAATATTAAGCTTCTGGCATAAAAATCTCCTGAAGAGATTTCCTCTTAAGCATTTCCCATACGCCCTGCTGGATGTCACACAGTTCTCTATGCATATAACATGGAAGGTGGTCGCCTCTTCCATCTGCAGGACATTCATAGCCAGCTGACATACATTCAATAATAAACAAATCCGGATCAATAGACTTGTATACATCATACAGTGTCAGCTCACTAAGTGATTTATTCAAGGCATAACCGCCATGAACGCCACGATATCCCTTTACGATATCGGCTTTCTGAAGTTTCTTTAAAATCTTGTAGGCAAAGGGGGCGGTAATGGATTCCTTCTCACAGATTTCATTAACGCTAAGGCGGGTTTCCCCTGACAGTGCCCGAAGAACTCTTGCTGCATAATCGCACTCTCTTGTAATAAACATACTAATACCTTTCTCCTTACAAACCACGTAAGTTTTTCGTTTCTTCCCCTCCCAAGTATTCTAAATTATAACAATTCTCCACCTGTTTTTCAACCGTTTTTTAATTATTTCAACATTAATTTCACGTCATTTTTGATTATCGTCAATTTTTAGACGTTTATTTATTTCCAGACAAATTTCCCCGACAGTACGATTATCCGTTTGTATAATGCAGTCTGCAGCCGCTTCATATTTAGGACGTCTTGCTTCCATCAACCGGCCGATATACTCCGGATTCATGTTTTTTTCAAGGAGTGGCCGGTTATGGCTGCCCTTTACTCTTTGGTAAACAGTCTGAGGTTCTGCTGTCAAAAGAACAATGATTCCGTTTTTTCGCATCGCGTCCACATTACACTGGCGCATAACAGTGCCGCCGCCACAAGACACAACAACATGATCCATAACTGAGATTCTATTTACAAGCTCCGTTTCCAGATCACGAAAATATCCCTCTCCCTTTTTCTCAAAAATCTCAGGAATACTCATTCCCTGCTCCTGGACGATCTGCTCATCCATCTCGATCATTCTGAATCCGCAAAGTTCATGCATTCCCTTCAGTATGGTGCTTTTCCCGGTTCCCATAAATCCAGTGAGATAAATCTGTTTCTTCGGCATAATTTTTCCTCCAGTCAAATACCCTTAATTGCCATTGTATCAGCAATTATAACAGCGGTATTTTTCTTTGTAAAGCATAAGGTTTCCTGCTTTCATCCTCTTTCTCCATGTTTCTGCTGTAAAACAGCCTTTAAACAGGAAATAATTGTTGCAAAATTGCCAGTTTACGATAAAATGAAAATCGGCTATACTTATTACTATATGTGTATTTATCAGGATAATGTATTTATAGGAGGAAATTATGATTTCAGCAAACAATATTACTTTGCGAGTTGGAAAGAAAGCTCTTTTCGAAGATGTTAATATCAAATTTACAGAAGGGAACTGCTACGGTCTTATCGGTGCTAACGGTGCCGGAAAATCTACATTTCTGAAGATTCTTTCCGGTCAGCTGGAGCCCACCAATGGTGATATTGTGATCACACCAGGACAGCGTCTCTCTTTTTTACAGCAGGACCACTTTAAATATGATGCCTACACTGTTCTTGACACTGTTATCATGGGTAACCTTCGTCTCTATGAGATCATGAAGGAGAAGGAAGCCATTTATTCAAAAGAAGACTTCACAGATGAGGATGGAATCCGTGCCAGTGAGCTGGAGGGTGAATTCGCAGAGATGAACGGATGGGAAGCAGAATCCGATGCGGCTACTCTTCTCAATGGTCTTGGAATTGATACTGAATTCCATTATACACAGATGGCAGATCTGACAGGTAGTATGAAGGTTAAGGTTCTTCTTGCACAGGCTCTTTTTGGCAACCCTGATATTCTGCTTCTGGATGAGCCTACTAACCATCTGGACCTTCCTGCGATCGAATGGCTGGAAGAGTTCCTGATCAACTTTGATAATACCGTTATCGTTGTTTCCCATGACCGTTATTTCCTTAACAAGGTTTGTACACAGACTGCTGATATTGATTATGGCAAAATTCAGCTGTATGCAGGTAACTATGACTTCTGGTATGAATCCAGCCAGCTTCTTATCAAGCAGATGAAAGAAGCCAACAAGAAAAAAGAAGAAAAAATCAAAGAGCTTCAGGAATTTATTTCCCGATTCAGCGCCAATGCTTCTAAGTCCAAGCAGGCTACTTCCCGTAAAAGAGCCCTGGAGAAGATCCAGCTTGATGATATGCGTCCTTCCAGCCGTAAATATCCTTACATTGACTTCCGCCCTAACCGCGAAATTGGAAATGAGGTTCTTATGGTTGAGAATCTTTCCAAGACCATTGATGGCGTGAAGGTTCTGGACAACATATCCTTCACTCTTGGACACGATGACAAGGTAGCCTTCGTTGGAGCTAACGAGCAGGCTATTACAACCTTCTTCAAGATCATTACCGGTGAAATGGAGCCTGACGAAGGTAACTATAAATGGGGAATCACAACTACTCAGGCTTATTTTCCAAAAGACAATACAAAGGAATTCGACAACGATCTTACTATCACAGACTGGCTGACACAGTATTCTGAGATCAAGGATGCCACTTATGTACGAGGCTTCCTTGGACGTATGCTTTTCCCTGGTGAGGATGGCGTGAAGCGTGTACGCGTACTTTCCGGTGGTGAGAAGGTTCGCTGTCTTCTTTCCAAAATGATGATTTCCGGTGCTAATATTCTTATTCTGGATGAGCCTACCAACCATCTGGACATGGAATCTATCACTGCTCTGAACAATGGTCTGATCAAATTCCCTGGTGTTATTCTTTTCACCTCCCATGACCATCAGTTTGTTCAGACAACTGCCAACCGTATTATGGAGATTCTTCCTAATGGTACTATGGTCGATAAGATCACTACTTATGATGAATATCTTGCCAGCGATGAAATGGCTAAGAAGCGTCACGTATTCCAGATCACAGAGGAAGACGCACAGGATAACTAATCCTTATACAAAAAAGCTCCCCTTTACCGGATTATCTCTGGTAAAGGGGAGCTTTTATAATATATACACTCTATTTCTTAACTATTTTATTATCAGCTGATTCCAGCAGCACCTCTGATTGTGATGTAATCAGACGGGAAATAATAAGTCACACTACCCTTCTTAGTAGTAAGGATTCCTGTAAATGATCTGCCCTCTGAGCTCTGTGGAATCAACATAAAATGATACTTGGTATTTCCATTAGTAGTAAGGTATTTACGCTTGTAAGAAGCAACCCTCTTCTTGTTAGCATAACGTCTGCATAAGGTGTAATTCGCCTTGAAATTATATGTTTCAAAAGTAGTGGCATTCAGCTTGCGGTTAATGGATGCACCTTTCTTCGATGCAACAATAAGAGGTAATGTGGAGATATTACTGTTTATTCTGGTCATCTTAATCCATTTACCCTTCTTAATCGCCTTAGTGCTCTTCAATGGACTATGCCCCTTCTTCTGGTATGCCACTCTGAGCTTACTTGCTGTATTAGCAGTATTAACCTGCACCCTAAGCTTAACAGAACCAGATGTTACTTTAATACATGCGATCATTCCCTGATTAGAGGAGCTGGTGCTCTTCACATAAGTAGTATTAGTGATCTCACCGGAATCTGTACGGGCATCCTTCAGCGCCACGGCCTCTCCACCATATGCATATACAACATCATATCTGGTTCCGGCACTCTGTGGCTGAATGCGGTAAGTATATGCAGTAATCCTGTTGCCTCTGATGTCTGTATTCATCAGATGTACGCATTTACCAGACTTAATAGTAATTGGAGTAAATGTCTTAGTCGCCGCTGATACAGGCAGTGCGCACATCATCGTCATAGCAGCTGCCGCAATCCCAATCAGCAATTTCTTAAATCTCTTTCCTTCTCTCATAAATCCTCCTTGCTGCCCCGTCCCTGCAGAGGCCTTATTATATTACATTTCTGTTAGCTTCCTGACACCTTATCAGAAATACCTATATATGTATTTTAACATATATACCCTTTTCTTTTGTAAAATGTGTTTATACTTAAAATAAAAGTTGCAAGCCATAGCTTTTATTCTGCTGCTGTAATTTCAGCCAGCTTTCCACCTGTCACCTTCAACAGATCATCCACCGGAACCTTTAAGGTCAGACCGATCCTGCCTCCGCTCACATAAATCTCCTGGAATCCTCCTGCAGATGCATCAAAGACAGTCGGAAAAGGTTTCTTCATTCCGATCGGGCTGCAACCGCCTCTTACATAACCTGTAATCTTCGTAATATCCTTCACATGAATCATATCCACCGTCTTCTCACCTACTGCCCTGGCTGCCGCCTTACGATCCACCTCTTTCTCAATAGGAACCACAAAAACGTAATAACCGCCGCTTTTTCCTTCCATCACAAGTGTCTTAAAAGACTGCTCATAAGGTGCTCCTGTAATATCCGCACAATGGATTCCATCTACAAACTCATCACACTCATAAGCAATTGTCTCATACTTCACCTTCTGCCGGTCAAGCATTCTCATCGCATTTGTCTTTGCTTCTTTTGCCATTTTAAGTCAACCTCCTGTAATGTATTGGCATAGTAAAGTTTTACCATAGAATTTCGTTTTCGTCAATGCACTTGACAGATGCCGCCAGCAGTATGACTGCAATCAGATTACGCCTGTCAGTTACCTGTTAGTTATTTGTTAGTTACCACCATTTTTTCATGTATTTTCATGCTGTTTTGCAAGAAATCCCGATAGTAACAAAAATGCCGTAAACCCTGGAGTTTACGGCATTTTCAACGCTTTTACAATTTATATAATCAGAACTTGCCAGCCTTAGCAGCTTCCTCAATGGAAGCGGTAAAGCCCGCAAAATTAGGAAGTATCGAACATTTTGTTACCTACTTGTTTCCTATTCACCAATTTTGGTGCTTTTCCAGCACTTCTCAGACCGATTTTACGCCTCAATTCCATCATAAACATAACCCGTTTCCTGCCAGAATTTCATAGGTGATATGTAATAATCGTACTGGCTACTTCCATCTTTCTTGAAAGCTACTCCAAACGTGAGTAATCCCTGGATGATTCCCTGTCTCACAAACTGAGGATCTTTCTTCATTACTCTTGCAGCTACATTCACCGGGACATTTTCGCCAGTAAATCTTGGTACTTCTAACCATACCTTCTTTTCTTCCATTTGTCAACTCTCCCTCCAATATAATTTTCCATATACCCAGTCCAGCAATTTTAATGCGATCATTCCCGGTGCCAGCATTACCAGCACCACCAAAAAGAAGAATCCGGCCAGCACGGTTGCCGCAAGCTCACCTTTCCTGGTTTTATCGCACCACTCGCCATCACTTTCATTTCCTCGCTGCCACATTTCCCTCACCCCTTTTCTGCAAGGGCTTTTCCAACTGCTTCCATAATGTTCTCTGCCTTTGCTGGTCCGATTCCCTTTACTGTCAAAAGGATTTCTCTTAGCTCATCTGCCTTCAATCCTTCGGAATCTTCCTTGCCCTGGTTATATGCGTTCATGTAATAACGTGACAGGTAGTTGGACATATCCTGGTGGTCCATTTTCTTAATTTCCTTGTACATCTTTCGGTTCAGAACCATCTGCTTTGCCATGACTACTCACCCTCTCTTCCGTCAATTCGATATACCGCATCATCGTAATAAGGGTATATCCTTCCATTATTTCTTCCAGCTCTTGTATCTCTGATGCGGAACGGATCTTCTCCTAAGCCATCCACTTCCTTTCCCATGAAGACTACACCTTTTCCGCTCAGCGGATGATCTTTGCATCTGAAGTGTACAACATCACCCACCTGCATCTCTCTTCCATCTTTCGCATATTTACCTGTCTTCATACTACTCTACCTCCTCTGTTGGGATGCCTGCGAAATTTAACGCCTGTTCGTATGTCATTCCATGGTTCTTAATTTTCAAACACCCTTCGCACATTTTTCTATGTTTATCATTGTCCGACATTCTCAATCTCTGCAGTCTATTTGGAACTGGCTCTAAGTGGCACCCGAAGCCACACACGCAACAGCCGGTTCTCTGTTCTCCCGTGAAGTACCAGCTGCCTTTCTTATCCTGGTATGGCGTTCCATACACGCTGCAGATTGGAATGTGCTGCTCTACTGCATACTGGATAACCTCATTCTTCGGCCAAAATCCCATAGGCTGACTCTTTATTGTGTGACCGTCGTACACATTGCATCCCGTGTGATTGTACTGGTTCTCTCTTCTAAAACTCTCGTCCTGTGTTATGCCGATGAATGGCTGTCTGCCTGTCTCTTTGACATACCTCTTGAATGGTTCTTTTTTCAGTGCCTCACAGCAATACTCTGAAATGTCTGCTGGCATCCGTTCCGTGTCCGTTAAATATTGCCACTTCTTCGCCAGCATTCCGAATTTTCCTCGCTGATCTCCGTTGAGCATGTAGTTTCTGTATTTCTCGCTGAGTTTTCCATGTCTCAGCTTTCTAATCTTTCCTGCTGTATCTTTACTTGTAATCGGAAATCCTTTGTTTTCACACACCCACTTAAAACTATGCTTCGGTCGGATCACTACCAGCTCAATATTAAGCTCCGGAAACTGTCCTCTGAGCCATTCCGTGTATGTCTTAACAAACTCTCTGATTTCCGGAAATTCCGTCCCGGTGTCCGCGAACACCAGGGGGATTTTACCGGTCAATTTATACTTTCTGTACGCCTGGCACACGATGTACGCCAGGACTGTACTGTCAAGACCTCCAGAAAACGATATGTACACTTTTCCGTACCAATATGTGTGCCATTCGTATACACGGTACATTGAAAAATTAGGCTTCAGTTCATAAGGCTGGTACTTCATGCTTTTGAAACTATCTTTAGGAAATTTCAAATCTTCTTCCAATAGGTACATCTACTCTGTTCCTTCTTTCTTCACATATAAACCACTGGTTCCCTCAACCACGTCTTTCTCTTCATCGTTCAAGAATCGGAAGCCATACTGCTCCAGAACTTTGTAGAAAGCCTTTACTTTTTCACCCCTAGTTGTGCTGTATGTATAATTCCACTCAACCAAGTCTGCGTCTGCAACCATTGCCGATACTAAACAGAGAAGTTTCTGCAATACACTGAGTCCCTGCATTTTCTTCTTTGCTGCCTCGATTTCTTCTTTCGGTGCATTATAGACTTCGCAGCCAACAAAAAATTGAATCAACTTGTTATGTCCTGCAAAAGCTTCCCAATGCATCATCTGTTCAAAAAGGTCTGCCTCAACCTGTTTCTCATCTGTAACTTTATCAATTCTTCCAGACAGAATACCTTCAATGAACACTTTTCTTGTATTTGCCGCCTCTTTCAGAATTGCCTTGATCTGTTTCTTGTTACGCATATTCTGCTTTTTCGCTTCTTCTGCTGGAGAAAGTACCTTTTTTTCTTTCTTGGCTTTACGGATCACGCATATATTTCCATATCTTTCCAAATAAAAAATCTGCTCACCATTATCCTTGAACTTCATCTCCTTAGGTGGTTCTTTATCCAGGCTATACTCCTGCATACGCTCCCATTTATTTGAGTAAAACTCATTAATTGCTTCCTTCGGTGCTTTCTTCAATCCCAGTTTTTTCATTGCGGCAACATAAAGTTTCATATTTTCCTGCCGTTTCTGTTCTCTTTGAGCATTAATTGCACGTCTTGCCAGATCCCTAGAATCCGTAGAATCCTTCAAGATTTTATCTCTGGTCTTGATATCCTTAATCTTCTCCAGCTCGTACAAATCTGTAAGTGTCAGCTGGTAGCCATCCTGTCTCTCCTTCTCCTGTAAAGTTTTGGAGTCCAGCTTTGCAATATTCAAACGATGCTTAATAGTCTTCTTACTGAATCCGGTCTTTTCTGCGATTGTATCTTCTGTCTCGCCCAAATCGAGCATCAGCTGAAAGCCCTGCGCCTGCTCCCAAATCGTCAAATCATTACGCTGCATATTTTCTTCCAGCATGATTGACAACTGTTCTTTTCGGCTTAATCCTTCAGCGATCCTGCATGGCAATTCTTGCAGGCCTGCCAACTTTGATGCTCCATGCCGGCGGTTTCCGATCAACGCATAATACTCTCCAGGCTGCCCTTCTACCGGAACAACCGTTAAATTCTGCAGACATCCCTGCTTTTTCATTGACTCTGCCAGTTCTGTCAAATCTCCGAGATCCTTTCTTGGATTCTCCGGGTGTGTATGGATGTGATCTATTCCGATATAAACTATATCTCTTCTTTCTTCCATGGCTTTTCTCCTCGTTCTCATATATGAACGGCGGCTTTCCAGCCGCCATATCAGTTACTCAGTTTTCAGTTTTCTAAAATAAGCGGAGCGGAAACCGAGGAAGCCGTGGGCGCTAGTCCGAGGGTTGTTCAGGTTCACGAGGAACACGCCAGCACAGGAAGTGTTGCTCCAGCCGCCCCCGCAGAGCGGCAAATATTCTCCCTCAGTGCTATTAATATAGCAGTAGGCTTCCGGCTCTCCAGGATACAGAGCCAGCTCTTTCAGTGTTTCGCTCTCGCAATCAATATTAACATCTCCCCATCTACGTCCATTGTATCCCTCTCCGTGATCACCTTCAGCAAGGAATTTGATATCGTCATCGGAAACACTCACTCTAATAGGCTTTCCGGAATCATCTCTTACCGGTTCCCAGTTATCTCCTTCAAGAGTAAGATCGATGTCCAATGCTGCATCGTTATTCTTTGCCATCTCCAACTGTCCATCTTTTATTCTCAGACCTCTTACCATTTCCCATACATTTCCAGTCAGATCGTGAACGCCTTCTACTGTATGATCGTGTGTCCAGGTTGCCGGCCCTGATCCGGTTTTGGTCCTTCCGGATTTTCCTACTGGCTCTCCATGTTCTTCCGGGTTTGCATGGTACTTTCCATAGTTTGTGTTGCCATGTGGCAAAGTACCATTCTTCAAGCTGAGGTTCGCAAGCAATCCCCATTCAGCTCTTGTCATAAGATGCCATCCCTCTCCCTTTAAAAAACAAGCTCTCGCCGCCTCATCATTGGTAATTCCTGTCCATGGCTTCTGCATTGGCAGGCTATAAGGCTTTCCGTTAATTTCGCAGTTCTCATAGACAGAAATGTAAATTTCATCGTATTCTTCATCTCCAATGATAAACGCTGCATTTGTTTTATCACTTCCACCAAACAGTTCCTTATTTGTCACCTTGCGGAATCTGTGCATGAATGACGGGATGCCGGCATTGTCGTAAATTGCCACTACTGCGTGTTCCAGGTTTTCGCTGATGGAATGGGTTGGTGTGATCTGCTTCTCAGTATTCTTTTTTTCGGAAGGTCTCTCCTGGATTACCGGGCAAATATTGATCTGCATATCATCTCTTGCCGCATAATCTTTAATTGCTTCCATCTGCTCTGCAACAAATTTTCTCTTTCCTTTAAACTTTGCTGAAAACTCACCATTCATAAACTTTGCTTTTGCCATGTTCTTTTCCTCCTATGCTGTGGCTAATTCTCTATTCAAAAGTATCTCAAATACTTT
>CAKRVL010000092.1 GCA_934408705.1 uncultured Blautia sp.
ATGGATCTACTACAATCCATCCTGTATCACCTTTTATGAATGTGACATTGGACATATCATAGCCACGCACCTGATAGATTCCATCGGTTACTTCAAAAAGGCCATAAATATGATTCAGCTGCGTATCCCTCCAGAGACTGGGATTAGCGGTATCAGGAGCATCCTGATCCAGAAAAGCATAAGCTGTCTGACTCCATACAAGCTTTCCGTTCTCATCATAAATATCCAGAGTATCCGGAGAAGCAATCAGACCCTTTGTCGCATTTTCAAACTCCGCAGTATCCTCGAAATCCAGCAATGCATAAACTTCCTGATTTGCATCAATGGTATACTGGGTAGCTGGTTTGCTTTCTGCTGTTAATTCTGATGCGGCAATTGCAGTAGAACTGCCACAGACAGTCATGGTAAGTGTCAATGCGGCGGTAGTCAAAGTAGCTGCTTTTTTTCTTTTTATGATATATTCCCCCCTTGTTCTGCAAAAAATTCAGATATTCTCTGTCGTAAATCTTAATTAAATGCAAAAATAATATTTAATAGAAATATAACATGAATATATCATGGGAACAATGGGATTATAGCAAAATAACGTTTCTATTGCGGTAAATCAACATGATAAGCGGTAAAACGACATTTATTATTTGGAAAAATTACTTTCCATGGAAACTGCAACCAATCTGACCAGATGATTTTCTTCGCTTATAGATTTCATTTTGTCTGCATTAAACAAAATACATCCACAGTGTCCCGGAAATGTAGGAAAACATATAATTTTCAGATTCGTATCTATTTCAGGACTATAATCCATGATTTCCAGTGTTTCGCCATACAATGTGGCGCGTTCATAAACATGAAGCCATTTTGCATCCATATTGGAAAAAAGACTGGAAAAGGAACTTCCGATCATCTTGTCTAAGGACAGCTTTTCCAGGGTAGCCAATGCTTCGTTTCCATAACGGAAGATCCAGTCCACTGCCTTTTTTTCTTCACTGAACACCATTTCTATATCCGTAAATGCAAATGGGAGAGCATCGCATATCTTATAATATTTGCAATATTCTTCAGCTGTCAGCGGCAGCTTTTTTTTATTGATTTTTGCAATCAGAAGCTGCTGTTTTTCCTGCAGTTCTTCTTTGAGTATCCTTTTTTTTCGCTTTGTATAGCAGATTTTTTCACCACTAGATAGTAAAATCTTATCTTGAATATCTCTGATTGCAGATACAGCTATCATACAGCCACGCTTTACCTCTATGAAATCTTCATTCAATTGCATTTTTAATTCTTTCAATGTGATTCGGCAACGATAAACAATTCCATCAAGCATATGGAGCGTACAATGATCATCTGACATGATAACATAGAGGATATCTGCACGCCGGATAGCAATCTTAGTACGATTAAAGGTTACGGTAATAAATTCCTGTTGCATGGATGATGCCTCCTTGTGATATGATCTCTTTATATAATATCATATTTTAATGTTACATTTAATTTTAAAAGTGAATATGGTACAATAAAAACATGGTGCAAGGAACAGGATGAATTAAAAGGAGGCACGTTATGTTTACGCGAGAAGAAGCACTGAAGCTTGGCTTATCATTTCAAGACACATATGAGGAAAGGCCTTTCCATGACCAGACCTGGCAGCTGGTAAGAGTAAAGGAAAGTAAAAAAGCGTTTCTGTGGATTTATGAACGTAATGGATATATTAATTTGAATGTAAAGGCAGATCCTGAGTGGCGTGATTTCTGGAGAAGTACATATGAAGCTGTAACGGCGGGATATCATCAGAATAAGGAACACTGGAATACCATTATTTTGGATGGGACAGTGCCGGATAAAGACATCAAAAGAATGGTAGCCGAGAGTTATGATCTGATAACGTATAGTCCGACGAAGAAAATTTATGAGGCAGTTAAGAAAATCCCGAAAGGCCGTGTGGCAACTTATGGTAAAGTTGCAGAGCTGGCTGGAAATCCCAGAATGTCAAGGGCTGTGGGAAATGCCCTTCATAAGAATCCGGATCCTGAGCATATTCCATGTTATCGGGTAGTAAATTCCAAAGGGGAATTAGCCGGGGCATTTGCTTTTGGCGGAGAAAATGCACAGAAAAAACTGTTGGAAGCAGATGGTGTTGAAGTTGTAAATGGAAAGGTAGATTTGAAAAAGTACGGTTTATAGGACTGGCAGAAATCTGTTTAACAGAGTTTATATTGGCGGCACATCGTCTGGATGATGCCGCCAATATTTGTATCTGGAAGGAAAAGTGAATGTGTAATTTAATTATTTTCTGTAGCAGAGACGTCTTCTAATTTTATTACCAGAACTCCGTCAATCATCTTAATTGAGTTGTCATTAGGATAGCAATTCATTCTTTGGACTTCTGGCAGGCTCTGGAGAGCCTGGATCTGTGATTCATCTGCTTTTTTATATTTGTAGCTTAGAAGAACCTTCATAAAACGATTTCTGGAATAGTGATTGATCAGTGACGATTCATTTCCACCATAAATAACATCTGCTTTTTTCCAGATCTCGGCATAAGAAGGATCTGAAATGTTTTTTCCAATAAAGGCTACCGGAGCATCCGTAGAATAATCGGGAACGGAACGCATACGAGTTACCATAGAGGATAAATATTCCTGGGTTTCAACATCAGCATAATACATCAAAGTATAATTCACATTGGATGACCAGATATAGTTACAGATCATAACCATCATACAAAGAAAAATCGTCCAGGTAAAAAAGCTTTTAAGGCGAGGCGACATCTGGAGCTGTTCTTTTTCCTGCAAAAAAGCCTGACGGCCAGCAAGGAGCTCCAGCAAAAGAATAGGAATCAGGTAAATAACCACCATTCCATATACCATTAAGGTGTAAATTACGCTTTGAGGACACATAATCTCAATGCTGTCTGCGGCAATTGGAATCAGGATAAACAGGAAAACAATCAGCAGCCGTTCCATAAGGCATCTTTTATATGCAAATAAATAATAAAGAATTAATATAAAAGAAAGGATTCCAAGAAGAATCAGTCCCTTTTGGATAACAAAGGTCGCGCTCAGACCGCAGTAGTTCTGCTTGGTAAGGTGATAAAAATTCTTGTAAATTTTCAGAATTATTGAAGGAATCTGGCTAAGGGAAAGTTTTCCCATATCGTTGATTCCCTGATAATCGTTGAGAACAACGTCATAGTGCTTTAAGGTCAGATTTGTAATTCCCATGTAAACAAGAAATCCGCAAATAAGGATGAGAAAATATTTAATACCTCTTTGCAGAAGCTTTTTCCAGTCATATTCTTTTCGAAGAGCGTTCCATGCAAGATATAGTACCATGAGACTGGCGGTAACTGGAAGGTAAGCTTGATAAATTCCCATGGAACAGGCAAGAAATAAAAAGGAACAAAGGAATCCCCACCATTTTTTATCTGCCAGATATACAGCTAACACAGCGAAGAGAATTGCAGTTGCATAATGTGGCGCACAAAACATAAAGAACATAGTGCTGGTTATTGTTGGGAAGCAGATCATGATAGCTCCAACCAGTATACGATTCAGTGGATTCTGAATATGGAAAAGCTCTGTGATCAGGCAGGCACAGACTGATAAAAGCAGGAGGGTGATCAGCCCATTGAAAAATGGAAGAGAATAAGGCTGCCAGAATTTATCCTGAAATTTTTCCATATACATCAAAAACCAACGTCCGGAGCTTACTGTGGTTCCTACTCCTGCCGGTACGTTGGTAATGCTGTCATAGTTATTAAGTACATTTGTCAGACAGAAAAAATGTGCCAGAATGCCAGTTATCATGGCAGACAAAAAAGTGATTTTTAGTTTTGGACAAAAGGTATTTTTGTACCAGTAAACTATTGCATCCCAAGGATTCATAATAATCTCCTTTAAATCAAAATTTTGTTTTATTTTATCAAATTATTGGAAAAAAAGCAAAGCTAAACGGCCTAAAATCTTATTGCATAAGTATCACCGGTAAGATTATAATGGTTATAAAATGAAACTAAATAAAAGGGGAGATTTAATATGTTTTCTTTAAAGGAAGAGGAAGTGAATGTAGGACGACAGCGGGAGCTTGACCTGGTAAAAGGGTTCCTGATGATCATGATTGTGTTTATACATTCCTTTCAGACTATTGCAGGGGCAGATGCGGCAACGTCAAATGTACATAAAATTATGTTTGCGCTGTTTATGCCTACAGGTGCCTGTCTGTATCTGTTTACCATGGGCTTCGGAAGTGTTTTTACAAGACATTCCAGACCTGGGGATATGGTCAAAAATGGTGTAAAGCTGTTATTATACCAAGGCCTGAGTAACTTATGTTATGCGGCAATAATTGTAATTAGTTATCATATAAGGATTTCCATTACAGGGGAAGTACCGGGCAGCAGGGAGCTGTATGAGGGGAATCTGTATTCCATGCTTACATTTGTTAATATATTTTTTATATCCGGTATGTGTTATCTGGTACTTGCCATATACAGAAAATTAGATGTGAAGCTTAGTGGATATATTATAAGTGCTGTTATAGTAGGACTGGTATCACCATTTGCCAAGCTGTTAATTACTGACAATCAGGCGGTTAACTGGATCTTAGATATGACCTTTGGGGGAAAAGGCGAAACAAGCTTTTGCTTTTTTCCGTATTTGAGCTATGTATTTCTGGGCTGTGTTTTTGGAAAGGTGCTCAGAAGAGTACCTGAAAATGAAAAAGGAACATTCTATAAGAAGAGTGGAGTGATATGTGGAATCCTGGCGGCAATATGGTTTACATGCTGCATCGTGCTTCATCCGGGTATAGATGGATTTTTTGAGTATATGAGTGGGCAGTACAGAGTTCCGGATCTTACGAAGGTGATTGGAAGCTTCTGTATGATAATGCTTGTATTTGCCATTGCATTTTGGTTAATGCCGATTATAGAAAAATGCAAATTTGTATATGACAAATTATGCTATTATTCAAAACAGATTTCCAAGATGTATGCAGTACATATAGGAGTGTATTTTCTGATTGGCGGTTTTTCCGCATTCTATGAGTTTAATGTAAAGGAATGTCTGATATGGTCAGTTGTGGTACTGATAGCTACAGATTTACTTGTGCAGTGGTACATTATGATTACAACTAAGAAAAAATAAATATAAATTTATATGGCTTTCAGAAGGTATGAGGTGTCGGAAATTTATGACACCTCTTTTCTGAATGGAAAAGTTCACTCGTTGGTTTCATCTGTAGGAATCAAAATACATGCACAAAAATTCTCCAATGGCTGGAAGCACCAGATTTCAAGCGCACGATGAAGCTGTATGCTGTAGGTCTTGAAATGGTGACTGCCACCATTCACGGCCACATCTGTGTAAGCTGCAAGCAGTTTTTTTTGTGCTTTTGGAAATACCTGATAAAAAGACTGATCCAGCAGCTCTTCTGATGTTTTCTTTCCAAGAAGAAGCATTTCTTTATTACAATATCGGAAAATAAAATCAATACCTGCTCCATCTTCATTAAAAATCAACTCAATCACACAAAAAGCAATAGGCATATCATTGAGCATGGAAAAACGTGACCTTATATTGGTTGCGAGAATCTGAGGGAGATCCTGCTGCAGGGATTTGTTCAGAAGCTTATGAAGGGTAGCGCCACGCTTACGTCCTTCGAGACAAATACCATCACGCATATGATAAGTGCAGTTCTCTATGTGATCAATCTGGGATTTGGAAACTATAGTTCCCTTATTAATAGAAAGATAGTCGTAAGGGATAAGTACCTCATATAAGGCTTTGACAGTAATAAAAGTTTTTATAATACGTCCGTCTTTCATATAAACGCAGGTTTTGTTGTCCTGTCTGAGCAGATATTTAATATCATTCATATGGATATTATGCTTTCTAAAAAAGCGCAGAATCCTTTCATCCATATAAATTATCCTCCTGGTCTGCAGTTACCTGAAAAGGCAGAAGTAACGGCAATTTTTTTGTAAGTATACCATAAACGTATGACTTTGTCAGTATACAGTGGTAAAAAAACAGGAAAAATAGCATCTGCTGACAGAACTCTTGTTTTACACGGAAAATCGTTTGACCAGATTTGCAGAGACCTCGATTTTGCATGTATGCTGTCTGGGTGCTTCAATTTGTGATAAAAGCTCACGGGCAGCTACCTGTCCCATATAATGGCGGGGAATGCTGATGGTGGTAAGGGAAGGATCAATGATCCGTCCTTCTGAAATATTGTCAAAGCCCGCAATTGCTATCTGCTCCGGTACTTTATAGCCACGCAGGCGAAGCGCCTTAATGGTTCCGATGGCAATCAGGTCATTATCTGCAAAGTAACAGTCTGCGAGTGCATCTCCTCTGTCAATCACAGAAAGCATATCTGCCATAGCGCCGTCAATAGTGGGGGAAAGCTGATGGATAATGCAGCGGGAACGGGACATCCCGTTATCATGCACTGCGTGGTAAAAGCCCTCCAGACGTTCGGAAAAATTCCGCAGGGGATATGCTGACTGTAAATAGCCGGGCTGTTTCATTCTCCGGCTGATCAGATAATCTGTGGCAAGGTAGGCTCCCTGGCGGTTATTTGGAACCACATAGTTACAGTTAAGATTTTCAAAATATGCATCCAGAATTACAACCGGAAAGGGCAGCTTCAGGAAAGGACGCACCATTTCTTCGCGCATTTCTGTTCCAAATAAAATAATTCCCACACAGTCTGTGGTACGCAGATCCTCCAGATAGTGCTCCAGATTGTCTCTTTTTTCATAGAAGGTAATCACCTTCAGCTTATAATTATTCTTTTGTACCATGGATTCCATTCCCTCTACCATAGCATCGAAAATAGGAGAGTAAGACATAATGGCATTGTGGGAACGGTAGCTTACTGCATAAATACTTCCTGCTTTATTTTTCTTTAAAGAAAGCTTGGTAAAGTCGTAGCCGTATTTTTCGGCAGCCTCTACTACCATGCGCCTGGTTTCGGTGCTGACTCCCGGTTTATTATTCAGTGCCATGGAGACTGCAGTCTGGGAAAGCTTCAGCTTACCTGCTAATTCTTTGGCTGTAATGGACATATGGGCACCTCCTGGAAAATTTTCTGCAAAAAACGCTTCGCTTTGCTACTGTTATTGTACATATTGTACTTCTTATTTGAAAAATAAACAATATATTTGCAAGAAATAAAGTAAAAATAAAGTGCAAAACACTTTATTTTATATTGGAATAAAGCTGGAAGTGACATATACTAAAGCCATAAGGAACAGCAAAGACTACAGGCTTTCCCCAAAAGATCGAACAAAAAAACTTATAAATAAAAGCTTACAAGGAGGAATGCAAAAAATGGCAAATATTAAAATTGGCTATGCGCCAACCAGACGAAGCATTTTCAGCGCACCGGACGCAGTTAAGTATCGTGGACTTACTGCAGACAGATTAAGAGAATTAGGAATTGATTTTGTTGATATTACAGATGTAAATGATGAAGGACTTCTCTATGATGAGGCAGGACGTATCAAGATCGCAGAGAAATTTAAAAAAGAAAAAATTGACGGACTTTTCCTTCCACACTGTAATTTCGGAACAGAGTTTGAGTGTGCAAGACTTGCAAAAGAATTAAATGTACCGGTTCTTCTGTGGGGACCTCTTGATGAGCGTCCGGACGAGAATGGTGTTCGTCTTCGCGATACACAGTGCGGACTTTTTGCAACAGGAAAGGTATTGAGAAGATTCCGTGTTCCATTTACCTATATGACCAATTGCAGACTGAATGATCCTGTATTTGAGCGCGGCCTTCGTGATTTCATGGCTGTCTGTAATGTGGTAAAAACCTTCCGTAACATGAGAATCCTTCAGATTTCCACAAGACCATATGAGTTCTGGTCAACTATGTGCAATGAGGGTGAACTTCTTGAGAAATTTAATATTCAGCTTACACCGATTCCAATGCCGGAGCTGACAGACGAGATGAAGAAGGCAAAGGAAGAGGGAACAGAGGTTGCCAAGGTTGTTGAATATTGCCGCCAGAATATGGAAATCTGTGTAAAAGACAATGAGCTTGAGAATGTAGCTGCCCTTAAGGTTGCTATGGGAAATCTTATTAAAAAATACGGCTGCCAGGCCGCTGCGATCCAGTGCTGGAATCAGCTGCAGAGCGAGATCGGAATCATGCCGTGTGCAGCAAATGCCCTTCTTAATGAAGAGGGAATTCCGGTTGTATGCGAGACAGATATCCACGGTGCCATCACAGCTCTTCTTGTTGAGGCAGCAGCACTGGATGACACAAGAAGCTTCTTCGCAGACTGGACGATCCGCCATCCTGATATTGAGAACGGCGAGCTCCTTCAGCACTGCGGACCATGGCCGATCTCTGTTGCAAGAGAGACTCCGAAGCTTACTTATCCGCTGGCATTCAGCCATCCGGGAAGCATTACAGCAGAAGCAAAGCACGGCGAAGTTACACTGGCACGTTTCGACGGTGATAACGGAGAATATTCTATGCTTCTTGGAAAAGCCAAAGGCGTTGACGGACCTAAGGGAATGGGAACTTATCTCTGGGTTGAAGTAGAGAATATCAAACGTCTGGAAGCCAAGATCGTAGAAGGACCATACATCCATCACTGCGTAGGTATCCACAAGGATGTAGTTCCGGTGCTTTACGAGGCATGCAAATACATGGGAATCACTCCTGATTTATATGATCCTATTGAAGAAGATGTGAAAGCATATTTAAGAGGTGAATGAGAATGGAAAATTTAAAGGCAAAATCTTTTGACTTAAGAAAAGATACTGTAGATATTATTGTTGCCGGAAAGGGTGGCCATATCGGCGGCGACATGAGTGTGATCGATACCCTGATGAGCCTGTATTTCTGCCAGATGAACATTTCTCCGGAAAACATGGACGATCCGGACCGTGACCGTTTCGTACTTAGTAAAGGTCACTCTGTAGAGGCTTATTACGCTGTGCTTGCAGCAAAGGGCTTCCTGGATATTGAAGATGTAAAGGCACATTTTTCTAAATTTGGTTCTAAATATATCGGACATCCGAACAACAAGCTTCCTGGAATCGAAATGAACTCCGGTTCTCTGGGACATGGACTTCCGGTTTGTGTAGGTATGGCTCTTGCAGGCAAAAAAGACAACAGAGATTATCGTGTTTACACAGTAATGGGTGACGGAGAACTGGCAGAGGGTTCCGTATGGGAAGGCTTTATGGCAGGTCATCAGTATAAACTGGATAACCTTTGTGCAGTAGTTGACCGTAACCGCCTTCAGATTTCCGGAAATACAGAGGATGTTATGGGACATGACGATCTGTGCCAGCGCATCCGTTCCTTTGGATGGCATGTAATTGATGTAAAAGATGGAAACGATATTGACCAGTTAAATGCTGCTTTTGAAGAAGCAAAAACTGTAAAAGGCAAACCAACAGCTGTGATCGCTAATACTGTAAAAGGCTGCGGATCTTCCGTAATGGAGAATAAGGCAAACTGGCATCATAAGGTTCCGACTCAGGAAGAATATGATCAGATCATCGCGGATTTTGCAGCAAGAAAGGAGGCCGCTCTTCATGAATAAGATTCCAAACAGACAGGC
>CAKRVL010000093.1 GCA_934408705.1 uncultured Blautia sp.
TCTTCCATCATCTTGTCCATGCTCTGGCCTGTGAACTGGAAGTACTGATCCATGGATAATCCCTGCTGCTGCATTCTTCTTGCAAAGTCATCCATCATCTGACGGCACTCTGTTGTAGTCATAAGCTCCGGAATATCCATCTGTGCATTCTCGATTGCTTTATCTACTGCTGCATTTTCTTTTGCAGTTCTTGCTTCATTTTCTTTCTTCTCTGTCAGGTTCTTCTTAACGTCCTCTTTGTACTCTGCAAGAGTATCAAACTCAGATACGTCTTTAGCGAACTCATCGTCAAGCTCCGGAACCTCTTTAGTCTCAATCTTCTTAACGTCACACTGGAATACAGCTTCTTTACCAGCAAGCTCTTTTGCCTGATATTCCTCTGGGAAAGTAACCTTAACTTCTACGTGATCACCAGTGTTCGCTCCAACGATCTGATCCTCGAAGCCTGGGATAAATGTACCGGAACCAAGTGTAAGTGCATAATCAGTTCCTTTACCACCATCAAATGCAACACCATCAACAAATCCTTCGAAGTCGATTGTTGTGATATCACCGTTTGCAGCTGCACGATCTTCTACAACAACTGTTCTGGCATTCTTATCCTGTTCTTTCTTGATCTCAGCGTCAACTTCCTCGTCTGTTACAACGATCTCAGTTTTCGGAACCTCTACACCCTTATAATCTCCAAGAGTAACCTCTGGCTTAACAGCTACGTCAGCTGTAAAGATAAGTGCCTTTCCTGGCTCCATCTGTGTAACGTTGATCTCTGGCTGGGAAACGATCTCAAGATCGCACTCGCCAAGAGCTTTTGTATACTCCTGTGGTACAAGAGAATTAACAGCGTCTTCCATGAATACGCCCTTACCATACATGCTCTCGATCATCTTTCTAGGAGCTTTTCCTTTACGGAATCCCGGAAGGCTGATTCTGCTTTTCTGTTTCTGGTAAGCTTTCTCCATTGCTTTGTCTAATTCTTCAGCGGAAACTTCGATGGTAAGCTTCGCCATGTTTTTCTCTAATTTCTCCACCTGTAAACTCATTTTCGTGTTCCTCCTTAATATATATCTCTCTGCATACCTTCTACGGTTATAAATGCGCAGGGTTCTCCCCCATTATTACAGTCATTTTAGAAGTATAGCACAACAGAATAAAAAACGCCAGTGTTTTTTTTTCTGTTTTCCCTGTTATTCCTTAAAAAATAAGGTTTTGCGGAACATTTCCTACTTATATACTACGGATTCCGCGATCTGGTCTGCTTTTTCCTGTCCAAGAAGCTGGGAAATCAGTGAAAGACTAAAGTCAATCGCAGTTCCAAGGCCACGGCTTGTGGTAATATTTCCATCGACCACTACATTATCTTCTGATCTGGCAGCATCCCCAAGTCCATCCATACATGCCGGATATGCAGTTGCCTTTTTACCATGAAGAAGTCCGATTTTTGCAAAAACAGTAGGGGCTGCGCAGATAGCTGCAATCCTGCCTCCATTATTATAGAAGTTTCTCAAAAGCTCTGTAAGAGGTTCAAACTCTCCCAGATAAGTAGTTCCCGGCTGTCCTCCTGGGAGGACCAGCATGTCTGCATCTGTAAAATCTGTCTCACAGAAGATTCTATCTGTGAACATGGTAATGCCGTGAGCTGTGGTGATCTGTTTTGTGTTTTTTATGGAAACTGTCGTAATACCTACCCCTGCTCTTCGCATCAGATCAACTACAGTTAAACCTTCAATGTCTTCAAAACCGTCTGCAAGAAAAATATATACTTTTTTGCTCATAATAAAACCTCCTGATAACTTCACATTTTTTTGCCTTTATCTGCAGCACCCTGCAAAGCCTCAAATACTGCGCTGCGGAAGCCATTCTTCTCCAGGATCCTGACGCCTTCAATAGTGCTTCCAGCAGGAGAGCAGACCATATCCTTCAATTCTCCTGGATGCATGCCAGTTTCCAGAACTAGCTTGGCACTTCCAAGTACGGCCTGGGAAGCAAACTGATATGCCTGTTTCCTTGGCATCCCCTGAGCAACAGCCGCATCTGCCATTGCTTCAATAAACATAAACACATAAGCCGGAGAGCATCCACTGACTGCACTGACAGCGTCCATCAGTCTTTCCGGTACTACTTCTGTACGTCCAAAGCTGTTTGTAATGGTAAGGATCTGCTCCAAATCTTCCCTGGTCACACGATCATTCACACAGGCTCCTGTCATTCCCGCACCTACCTGTGCCGGAGTATTCGGCATAAGGCGAACCACCTTTAACGGCTGCTCACATTTCTCTTCCAGCCATGCAAGTGTTTTACCAGGAGCAATTCCTACTATCATATGCTCTGGTGTCAGGCAGCTTTTGATTTCGCAGATTACTTCTTCGTAAAACTGGGGTTTCACTGCTAATATAACAATATTTGCATTTTTCACAACCTCACGGTTATCCATAGTTGTTACAACACCGAGTTTTTCCTGGCTTCTTCGGCTTCCCTCTTCTGTGAGATTTGAAACAATAATCTCATTTTTCTCAAATACACCATTCTTCAGAATTCCGCCGATCATTGCGGAAGCCATGTTTCCACATCCGATAAATCCGATTTTCATGTTTTTACTCCTCTCGTATATGCTTGCTCAAAGTGCTGTTATGATACCGCGTAGAATAGGTCACATCCTCGCCAAACCATCTTGGCGGCTGATAGGATAACGCAGCCTCTTCCGACGGAAATTCCACTTCTGCCAACAGAAGTCCCTCATAGGGAGCATTAAATACATCCAGTTCAATGAACAGACCATCTTTCTCAGGAATCACATAGCGGATCTTGGAGATCACGATTCCGTCTGCTTTTGGTTTCAAATGCTCATAGGCTTCCTCAGTCAGCGGCAGGTTATATTCCTCTCTGGCCAGCAGTCCCTTTGATTTATAAGTCAGATAATAATTATCATTGGACTTGCGGATCCGCACAACCGGTTCCGTGCACAGATATCCCTGCTCAATCACTTTGCTTGGATACTGTTCCAGATTTTCCGGAAGATCTTCCTTCTTCACAAGAAACTTTCTCTCAATTTCCACCTTTGTTTCCTCCGTATATGCAAAATTGAGGGCAAATACCCTTGCCCTCAATCTTACTCTTCTCCTGCTTTTTATGCAACTATTTCTCCTCGTCCGGATCCGGTGTCCAGTTTTTTCTTCCGTATCTGGTTGCCAGAACCAGCATTTCCTTCTGTAATTCTCTGCTGAACTGTCCTTCCTTAAGACGCCATTTCCAGTTCTTTCCAAGTGTGGACGGCTGATTGATACGAGCCGAATTATCTAACTGAAGGTAGTCCTGAATCGGAATGATACATCTTCCTGCAACACTTCCCATAACAAGACGAATCATGCTCCGGCAGATGCCCTTCTCATCATCATGGAAATTACATAGATATTCACGAACCATATGTCTCTCTTCCGGAGTGATATCCGCAAACCATCCAAGAAGAGTCTCATTATCATGAGTTCCTGTATAAACCACACAATTATTGGTATAATTATGAGGCAGATAATCACTGGCATTTCCAGTATCACGCTCGTCAAAGGCAAACTCGATTACCTTCATATTAGGATAACCACTTTCCTCCACAAGACGTTTTACGGAATCTGTCATAAAACCAAGATCCTCTGCAATAATATCTTTATGGCCCAGTCTGTTTGCTACTGTGCGGAAAAGATCCATGCCAGGTCCTTTTTCCCACCAGCCACGCTTCGCATCTTTGTCACCATAAGGGATTGCATAATATTCATCAAATCCACGGAAATGATCAATGCGGACAACATCGTACATATTAAAGCAATGAGCCAGACGCTTTATCCACCACTCAAATCCTGTATTTCTATGGACATCCCATCTATACAATGGATTTCCCCACAGCTGTCCTGTAGCAGAGAATCCATCAGGCGGACATCCAGCCACCTGTGTAGGCTCATTATTTTCATCCAGCTTGAAAAGTCCCGGATTCGCCCAGGCATCAGCGCTATCCATTGCAACATAAATAGGAATATCTCCAATAATGCGGATTCCTCTTCTATTTGCATAGGCCTTCAGCTTCGCCCACTGCTCATAGAATTTAAACTGCATATATTCCTGAAATTCGATTTCAAAATATAATTCTCTTCTGTAATAATCCAGTGCATTATTCCAGCGAAGGCGGATATCTTCTGCCCACTCTGTCCACGGAATTCCCTCGAAGCGATCTTTAACAGCCATAAAAAGAGCATAATCTCCAAGCCAATGTGCCTGTTCCTGCTGGAATCTTACAAAGTCTGGATTTTTGGAAATTTCACTTCTCTCATAAGCTTTACGAAGGAGCTTATAACGTCCCTTGTAAATTTTCTCATAATCAACGTCATCTTCTCTGGAACCAAAATCCACAGCATCACACTCTTTTTTGGTAAGAACACCCTCATCGATCAAATCTTCCAGACTAATGAAATAAGGATTCCCTGCAAAAGTAGAAAAAGACTGATAAGGTGAGTCTCCATAGCTGGTTGGACCAAGAGGCAGAATCTGCCAGCACCCCTGTCCTGCAGCCTTTAACTGATCAACAAATTCATAAGCACTTTTTGAAAAACAACCAATTCCGTATTTCGACGGCAGACTGCTGATTGGAAGCAGTACACCGCATTCTCTCTGATTACCCATTTTTTCCTCCCTGTCCGTAGACCTCAAGCATTAACACATATTGTTACACTTATTACATTATAACATACGTGTTTATATTATGTCACATCCCATATGCTTAAATCAATATCACTTTTTCAAGAAATATGGTATTTTTTCTAATAATGATATTTCTTTTTGTTCCTCACCAGACAGAACATCGAACAGATCAGTCCCAGACCTTCTGCCACTACAATTGTTCCCCAGATTCCGTCCAGTCCCATAAGCAGCGGAAGCAAAATAACCATTCCTCCTCGGAAAAGCAAGGTTCTTGTAAAAGACAAAAATGCAGAAAGAGGTCCATTACACAGCGCAGTGAAAAAAGAAGAAGCATAAATATTAATTCCACAGAACAGATATCCTACTGAAAAAATACGGAATCCATGTACTGTCATGTCCAGCAATTCCTTATCATATCCCACAAAAACAGAAGAAAGAGGATAGCTCACTGCCTCTGAAACAGTCACCATCGCTATGGAAGTAAATCCAATGATCGCAACACTTTTACGGAAAACACTTTTCAGCTCAGCATAATTTCCTGCACCATACTGGTAGCTGACAACGGGAGCGCTTCCGGAAGAAAATCCAAGAAACGCTGCCAGGAACACAAAATCCACATACATCATAACTGAGTACGCAGCCACTCCACTTTCTCCTATTACTTTCATCAACTGGATGTTGTATAAAATACCAATTAAAGACGCGGAAATGTTGCTCATCAGTTCTGAAGAGCCATTGGATGCTGCCTGGAGAAGCTGTTTTCCATAAAATTTTGTTTTCACAAGCTGAAGTCCATATTCTCTTTTTTTCGCAAAATAAATAAGAGGAATACCACCGCCAACCACATATCCCGTAACCGTTGCCAGTGCTGCTCCTGCAACACCCATTTTCAGCACTGCTATAAACACGTAATCCAGCGCCATATTTGTCACACCTGAAGCGATGGAAAGCACCAGTCCCAGGATTGGTTTTTCATTTACCACAAAGAAATTCTGGAAACTGACCTGTAACATAAATGGGACACTGCCGGCCAGAAGGATTGCCCCATAAATGACACAGTCCTCCATAAGAAGCTCACTGGCTCCGGCAAACCTCATGATTGGGCGCACAAAAATAAGTGACAATGCGGTCAGGATTCCACCGATTATGAGCATACTGTAAATCAGCATGGAAAAGTATTGGTTCGCCAGTTCCTTTTTTCCCTCCCCCAGTGTCTTCGCTACAAGCGCACTACCGCCGGTGCCAAGCATAAAACCAACAGAACCGATGATCATAGCTACCGGAAATGCAATATTTATGGCTGAAAGTGCCATTGCACCAACCAGATTGGATACAAATAAACCGTCCACTACACTGTAAACAGAGGCGATTATCATAGTAATCACCGAAGGTAAGGTGAAACGCAGCAGGCGTTTGTAGGTAAAATGATCGGATAGTCTGATCTGCATAAAAATAATATTTCTCCTTGATTTTATAAAATTTATATTTACTACACCCAAAACATTCAGTCCCAAAAATCGGACACTTACTAATGTACTTTCTACTCAGTCAGGGCTTTCTCTTCTGCCAGGAACTGATCAGTTTCTTCTGCCAGCACATTCACATGCTTCAGTCCATAATACAGGACTCCTTTTTTTTCTTCATCGGAAAGCCTTTCAAAAGCTCTTCTCTCCACTTCGAAAACATGATCCACCGTATTTCTGACCAGTTCATTTCCTTTTTCTGTGAAATGAATGGTTTTATTCTTTCGATTTCCGGCAGATTTTTCCAGATAAATGCAGCCTTCTTTTTCCAGCTTTTTCAGTGCAGTATTTACTGTTTGTTTCCGGAGATACAGATTATTGCAAATCTGCGCCTGAGTGGTACAATCTTCATTTTCCCGGACAAAATATAAAATATCGAACATCGTCTCTGTAAGACCATAATAAGAAGCCAGTTTATAATACACTGCACAGTTTTTCTTATAAATATTGTTTACATCCCGTAGGAAATCCCTGAAAGTCATCTCTTCCATATACGTCTGATTTTCCTTTCTGCATTCTCAATTTCGTAATATAGGTGTTTTTATCCCTCAACGCAAATAATCCGAAATCGGACTTTTAAATTTATTATAGTCCGATTTCGGATTATTGTCAAGATATAGAAAAATCTTACATGATATGATACCTTTATGCAGTTCTTGTTCCTCTTGCACCGGCCGTTCTGGTACTTATATCAAATTCACGAAGTTTCCGCTTGGATTCCTCACTTAAATTTCGCGGTACCTGAATCTGAACCGTTACGTACAAATCACCGTAGACTCCAGCTTTACCCATCACCTGGATGCCTTTTCCTTTCAGGCGGATTTTGCTTCCAGACTGAGTTCCTTCCGGAATACGGCACATTACCTGACCATTTAACGTCTGTACTCTGGCTTCACCGCCAAGAGCAGCTGTAACAAACGGCACATTTACTGTAGTGTAAACATCTGCTCCCTTCCGTTCAAAACCAGGACGTTCTCCTACATGAACCTTCAGAAGAAGGTCTCCTGCCGGAGCACCACCGTAACCTGGGTTGCCTTTGCCTCTCAGACGGATGCTCTTGCCGTTATCGATTCCAGCCGGGACATGAATCTTCAATGTCTGTTTGCCTTTTCCATCAGCTTCTGAAAGATTGATCAGCTTATCACAGCCAAATGCAGCTTCATTAAAGCTGATAGAAATTTCCGCATTCAGATCCTGTCCTTTCTGCTGATGGCTGCCACCGAAGCCACTATTGTAGCTGCTTCCGAAGTCATCTCCATAACCTGCGCTACCAAAACCGCCAAAGCCACTTCCTCCAAATCCGTGTGCGGAGCCAGTCCTTCCAGAATTGCTTCTTCCTCCGAAACCTCCGCCAAACAAATTCTTCAGAATATCGTCCATGTCACCGCCCTCGAAATGAAATTCCTGATAGCTGCCATCCGGACTTCTGTACGCACCGCTATGACTGTTTCCAAATCCGTCAAAGCCACCGTTTCCATTAAAGCCACCTGTGCCATATCCGGCACCGCCAGCACCTTCTTCAAATGCAGCATGGCCGAACTGGTCATAAAGTTTCTTCTTCTCAGGATCACTGAGCACATTATATGCTTCTGTAACTTCCTTAAACTTTTCTTCAGCATCCGGATTTCCCTCGTTTGAATCCGGATGATATTTCTTTGCCATCTTACGATAAGCTTTCTTTATAGCCTCTTTATCTGCACTGCGGTCAATTCCCAGCACTTCATAATAATCTCTCTTTGTTCCCATATTGGTCACCTCTGACTCCTCATATTGCTAAATAAATTCCCCGGAATCTCTTCCGGGGAATGCTGCTGTCCATCTCCCGAACATCCCCGGGAAATAGCTTTTCTTTTTGTTCTACCTGTAATATAACATTCATTTTCATTAAAGTCAAGATATGGAACATAAATTCATATTTTTTTCACATTGGCCTTCACATTAGTAGTTCTATTGTATTTTCTATGGTATAATGATAATACTTTACTATTTTCAGGAGAACTAAAATGAAAAAGAAACAATTAAATCTCACCTCCGGTCCTATTTTACGGACTTTATCTGAGTTGGCACTGCCAATCATGGCCTCTTCCTTTCTCTCTACCGCCTATAACATCACGGACATGGCATGGATTGGAATGCTGGGCTCCAAGGCAGTGGCCGGCGTCGGTGTAGGAGGTATGTACGTATGGCTCTCCCAGGGCCTTTCTTCCCTTGCAAGAATGGGAGGACAGGTAAACATGGCGCATTCCCTTGGAAGAGGTGATCCAAAAGCTGCCACTGGCTTTGCACAGGCAGCCCTGCAGCTTACCATACTATTCTCTCTTTTTGTTACTTTGATCAGTATGTTATTTACTAATCCTCTGCTGCAGTTCTTTGCATTAAATGACGCAGAAACTTACAACAGTGCCAAAATTTATATGCGGATCACCTGCGGACTGATCCTGTTTTCCTTCCTTTCCCAGGTACTGACAGGTCTTTTCACAGCACAGGGGGATTCCAAAACACCATTGAAGGCAAACTTCTTTGGCCTGATACTGAACATGATACTTGATCCGCTTCTTGTTCTTGGTGTAGGACCATTTCCCAGATTAGAAGTTGTAGGAGCTGCAGTGGCGACCGTTACCGCACAGATTATAGTTCTGTTGATCCTTGTTGCAGAAATTCTCCGTGACCACGGCGAGGCCAATGTACTGCGCAAAATCCGTCTGCTTTCCAGACCGGACATTATCTGTGTAAAAGGAGTCTTTCGCATTGGAGTCCCCACTGCACTTCAGGGAAGCCTTTACTGTATCATCTCCATGGTACTCACCCGAATGGTTGCCAGCTTCGGTGACGGTGCAATTGCCGTACAACGTGTAGGCGGACAGATTGAGTCTCTCTCCTGGAACACAGCTGACGGTTTCGGCTCTGCCCTGAACGCTTTCATGGGCCAGAACTACGGCGCAGGAAAAAAAGACCGAATCAAATCAGGATACCATATTTCCATTCGGCTTCTGGTATGCTGGGCTGCACTGATCACTATTGCCTTTGTATTTTTCCCGCGGCAGATTTCTGTGCTCTTTTTCCATGAGGAGGAAGTTATCCGGCTTTCCGTCGATTACCTGCGGATCATCGGATTTTCCGAAATTTTTCTCAGCGTGGAAATGATGACTGTGGGCGCCCTGTCTGGTCTTGGACGGACACAGCTTTGCAGTCTGATCAGC
>CAKRVL010000094.1 GCA_934408705.1 uncultured Blautia sp.
GAACCATCACGATTCCAACGTTCCAGTGACTGTGTAGGCATTGAAATACCGATCTTTCCGCCTTCAGCTGCTGCATCCTCTGCAAATACCGGAACTGTAAATGAACTAACTGCCATTGCTGCTACCATTGCCATTGCTACTTTTCTCTTCATGATAAACCTCCCGTATCATTTTTTATTTGCTATGTCATATAGCTTTCTGATGGGATTATAATATCATATCGGTACTTTTGGTAAAATGGACTAATTTTTGATTACACTTTCAATTTTTGTGTTAGCTTCTGCACAAATTTGTGCCAGTCTGGACATTTTTGTAATAAAAAAATGCAGCTTGATAATTATGTGCTATTGACATTTGTTAGTAAAACGGACATTTGCAATCCGCTTCGCTACTTGCTCATGAACGCAGTCGCTTCGCGATCTGTCAGTGGGAGCTGAAAGCTCCCACTGACATAAGCATCCCCCTTACCCACCGCTTAGTGCTCCACACACTTGAAGTGGGGGAATGCTTATCTGCGTTCAAAGAACTGTATTCCCATAAGGGTAAGTCCCTGTGCCGGCGCAGTAGGACCTGCTGCAGACCGGTCTTTTGCATCAAGAATCTTTTGCATTCGTTCCGGAGGGTACTGACCATTTCCGATTTCGATCAAAGTACCGGAAATAATACGCACCATATTATAGAGGAACCCAGTTCCGGAAACCTGGATGGTAACAATGTCTCCGTCACGAAAAACTTCAATGCCGGTAACTGTACGGATAGTGGTCTTCACCTGGGCACCAGAGCCACAGAAGCTTGCGAAATCATGACGTCCGATCAGATATGATGTTGCCTCGCGCATTTTGTCTACATCTAATTTATAATGATAGAAATAGGAATAAAGGCGCTCTGTGGGAACCGGAAATTTGCGGTTCAGAATACGGTATTCATAGGTTTTCTCACTGTCACAATATCTTGGATGAAAATCCGGCTCCACTTCCTCTGACATCTGGATCCGGATATCTTCGGGAAGGCGCTGGTTCAATGCATAAGAAATCTTTTCACCGGGAATACGGGTATTGGTATCAAATACAGCTACATTTCCCAGTGCATGCACACCAGCGTCTGTACGGCTGGCACCGATGGTTTCAATTTTTTCACCCAAAAGCTGGGAAAGAGTATCGTTCAATACACCCTGTACAGTAATTCCATTAGGCTGTGTCTGCCAGCCACAGTAATTGGTTCCATCATATGCCACAACAAGTCCAATTCGTTTCATATTCTTCTCCTTTTATCAAAAAACCCTCACCTGTTATTGTATACAAGTGAGGGAAATATATAAACAATCTTAACAATTCATCCAATCAGATTCCAGCCACACGGAATCCTACCGCAACAGCCAGATAGGCAGCCATTATCCCATACGTCATGTAATCTCTTTTCTTATAGCTTAATGGCTTCATCTGTGTACGATTATCCCCTCCGTGATAGCATCTTGCCTCCATCGCCATGGCCAGATCATTGGCTCTGCGGAATGCTGAGATAAAAAGCGGCACAAGAAGAGGAACCATATTCTTAGCTTTCTGGATCAGATTTCCATTTTCAAAGTCAGCTCCACGGGCAATCTGCGCCTTCATGATCTTATCCGTTTCTTCCAGAAGAATAGGAATAAAACGAAGAGCGATAGACATCATCATGGCAATATCGTGAACCGGCACATGAAGCTTATTCAATGGACGAAGCAGACGCTCCAGACCATCGGTCAGCTGATTGGGGGTGGTTGTCAGTGTCATAATAGAAGAGCCGATCACCAGGTATACCAGTCGGATCGCCATGGTGCCTGCAAGCACAAGCCCTTCCTTTGTCACCTTAATGAATCCCAGCTTCCACACAACTTCACCAGGTGTCAGGACCATATTAAAAAATATAGTGATCAGAAGAAGCATGAAAACAGTTTTCAGACCTTTAAAAATGAATTTTACCGGAACCTTCGACAACAGAATCATTCCTGCAAGAAATACAGTAGCCACAGCATATCCTGCAAAGGTGTGGAACAAAAATACGGACACAATAAATGCAATAGTACCCACCAGCTTGGTTCTGGGATCCAGCTTGTGGATCACAGAGTCTGCCGGATAATACTGTCCGATCGTAATATCTCTGATCATTCTTCCCTGCCTCCCTTCTTAAGAAGTGAAGGCTTCTGCCTCTTTAAAGCTTCCAGGATCGTATCCCTTGCCTCCTCCACAGTTGTAGCTGTAGTATCCACATCCAGCCCATTTTCAGAAAGGGCATGCATAATATAAGTGATCTGGGGTGCTGCAAGTCCCATTCCTTCCAGCTCTCTGTAATGGGAAAATACATTCTTCGGAGTATCGTCAAATACCATTTCCCCATGATTCATTACGATAAGACGCTCCACATATTTAGCTATATCTTCCATACTGTGGGAAACCAGTATAATGGTAATTCCTCTCATTTTGTGAAGTGCTGCGATCTGATCCAGAATATCATCTCTTCCCTGCGGATCAAGTCCTGCTGTGGGCTCATCCAGGATCAGGATCTTCGGATTCATGGCAAGAACACCGGCAATGGCAACCCTCTTCTTCTGACCTCCGGAAAGCTCAAATGGAGATTTGGTAAAATTCTCTTCTTTTACACCAACATGTGCAAGAGCCTTTTTCGCCTCTTCCTCAGCCTGTTCTCTGGAAAGCCCCTGATTCATAGGGCCAAAGCACACATCTGCCAGAACTGTGTTCTCGAACAGCTGGTGCTCCGGATACTGGAATACAAGCCCCACTTCGCTGCGAAGAGCCCGACGGTTATAGCCATCAGCCCAGATATCCTCTCCATTATAAAGGATCTGTCCACTTGTAGGCTGGATCAATGCATTAAAATGCTGGATCAAGGTTGATTTTCCACTTCCGGTATGTCCGATCACACCGATGAACTGTCCGTCCGGAATTACAAGATTAATATCTTTCAGGGCATGGCTTTCATAAGCAGTACCCTGACTGTAAGTATAGGTCACGTTTTTAAGCTCTATTGACATAATGCACCTACCAATTCCTCTTTTGTCAGTATTCCTTCCGGAATGTCCACTCCGGCCATATGAAGCTCATGGGCCAGCAAAGTTACCTGTGGGACATCCAGCCGGTATTTCTTCAGTGTCTCTACCTGGGAAAAGATTTCCTTTGGTGTTCCCTGCATTACTACATTTCCACGATCCATTACATATACCTTATTGGCATGGATCACTTCTTCCATATAATGGGTAATAAGGATAACGGTTACATTTTCTGTTTTATTAAGCTCTGAAACAGCTTCCAATACCTCTTTACGGCCATTCGGATCAAGCATTGCAGTGGGTTCGTCCAAAACAATACAGCTTGGGCGCATAGCCACAACACCTGCAATGGCAACTCGTTGTTTCTGGCCTCCGGAAAGCTTATTCGGAGACTGATAACGGTAAGCGGTCATTCCTGTCTTTTTCAGACTGTCATCCACTCGCTTCCAGATTTCATCTGTAGGCACACCCATATTCTCAGGTCCAAATCCTACATCTTCCTCCACAACCGTACCAATGATCTGGTTGTCCGGATTCTGAAAAACCATTCCCGCTCTCTGGCGGATTTTCCATAATTCCGGTTCTTTGGCTGTGTCCATATCATCAACCCACATAGTTCCCTCAGAAGGGATAAGAAGCGCATTGATCTGCTTCGCCAGTGTGGATTTTCCGGAACCATTGTGCCCCAGAACGGCCACAAAATCGCCGGCTTCAATGTCCAGGTTTACATCATTGACAGCTCGCTGTGTTGCTTCCACATTGCCATCCTCATCATACTTGAGATAGTCAAATCCCAGCTTGAATGCCTTGATAATTCCCATATTCTTTTTCCTCGTCTGTCAAGCCTTCTGCTCGTCCGTAGCTGCCGATGCAAAACCGGTCAACTCGTCCATTAACGCCCATATCTCATCTCTTCCCTGCTTGGTCTCTGCAGAAAATGGAATGATCCTGCTTCCCGGGCGCAGCTTCAGTCCGTCCTTGATTGCCTTAATATTTTTCTGTACCTGACTTCTTTTCAGCTTATCCAGCTTCGTTGCAATAATGATCGGATTGTATCCGTTATTTACGATCCAGTCATACATCAGCTTATCATTTGCAGACGGATCATGACGAATATCGATCAAAAGAAATACTGCTTTCAAAGTCTGTGAAGTGTGAAGATAACGTTCGATCATCTTTCCCCACTTCGCCTTCTCTGTTTCCGGAACCTTGGCATATCCATACCCAGGAAGATCCACAAGGTACATAAAATCATTTACATTGTAAAAATTTATAGTCTGTGTTTTACCTGGCTGAGAGCTTGTTCTCGCCAATGCCTTACGATTCAGCAGACCATTAATAAGGGAAGATTTTCCCACATTTGATTTCCCGGCAAAAGCAATTTCAGGTCTTTCAGTATCCGGCAGTTTGCTGGTGATACCGCAAACGATATCCAGTGAAACATTTTTAATTACCATCTTTTACGACCTCTCATTTCAGGCAAGTGCCCGTTCCAGCACTTCATTCATATTCTCAACAAAGGTGATCTTCAGTCCCTCTGTGATCTCTTCGTCCAGTTCCTTAATATCCGGCTTATTTGCCTTTGGCACAAGCACTTCCTTAATCTTGGCATATCTGGCTGCAAGAAGCTTCTCCTTCAGACCACCAATCGGAAGCACACGGCCTCTCAAAGTAATCTCACCGGTCATGGCAAGGTCTGCGCGCACCGGCTTATGGGTAATTGCAGATAACATGGCAGTTGCCATGGTAATTCCGGCTGAAGGACCATCCTTCGGAACAGCGCCTTCCGGAATATGTACATGAATGTCATTTTCCTGGAAAAACTCCTGATCGATTTTGTATCTGGACGCAACTGAACGGATATAGCTGATACCTGCCTGTGCAGATTCCTTCATCACATCTCCAAGCTGTCCGGTAAGCACAAAATCGCCCTTTCCAGGCATAATGTTTACTTCGATCTGAAGAGTATCACCGCCAACCTGAGTCCATGCAAGACCTCTTGCGATACCGATCTCATCCTTCTTATTTGCCATCAGGTAATTATATTTCTCCTGTCCCAGGAAGCTTTCAAGATTCTTGCCGGTAACAGTTACCTTCTCCTTGCCTTCCTCCATGATCAGACGGGCTGTCTTACGGCAGATCTGACCAATGAGACGCTCCAGGCTACGAACACCTGCTTCTTTCGTATAGTTATTGATCATTTTACGAAGAGCTCCGCCCTGAATGGAAAGTCTGCCTTTCTCAATTCCATTGGCTTCCATCTGCTTAGGAATCAGATGCTCCTTAGCAATGTGCTCCTTCTCGTTCTCCGTATATCCACTGATCTCAATAACCTCCATTCTGTCAAGAAGAGGTCTGGGGATTCCCTGGATATCATTGGCAGTTGCAATAAACAGTACCTCAGAAAGATCCTGGGGCAATTCTACATAATGATCATTAAAATGACTGTTCTGCTCCGGATCCAGTACCTCCAGAAGCGCAGATGAGGTATCTCCCTTATAATCGCTGCTGGTCTTGTCAATCTCATCCAGAAGCATAAGCGGATTGGCTACCTTGGCCTGCTGAAGGGCAACTGTGATTCTTCCGGGCATAGCACCTACATAAGTTTTTCTGTGACCGCGGATCTCAGCTTCATCCTTTACACCTCCAAGACAGATTCGCACATAACGCTTGCCTGTGGCTTCTGCAACAGATTTGGCAATGGAGGTCTTGCCAGTTCCCGGAGGTCCTACAAGACAAAGAATAGGAGATTTTCCCTTATGTGTCAGTTTACGCACAGACAGGAATTCCATAATTCTCTCTTTTACATCCTTAAGACCATAATGTCCCTCTTCCAGAACCTTCCATGCAGCCTTCAGATCCTCAGAATCTTGGGAGCATTTATCCCATGGAAGAGAAAGAAGTGTCTCAATATAGCCTCTTAAAATGCTGCTCTCAGCCGCATTTGTACTGGTAATCTTAAATCGTCCGATTTCTTTGAAAATGCGGTCCTTCACTTCCTGTGAAGCTGTAAGCTCCTTAGCTTTTCGGCGAAATTCTTCTGCCTCATCAGCAGTATTATCCTCGCCCAGCTCTTCGCGGATCAGCTTCAGCTGTTCTCTTAAAATATATTCACGCTGGTTCTTATCTACTCGTCTCTTCAGCTTCTGCTGAAGGTCATGACTAATGTCCAGCACATCTATTTCACTGCTTAAAATAGCACCCAGAAGCTCATATCTGTCGGTCAGTCTGGCTGCCTCCAAAAGCTTCTGACGATTCTGCCAGGAAAGTGGCAGATTAATCGTAATCTGGTCGATCAGATCAGGTGCTTTCTCTATATTCATAATCTGGGCAGCCAGCTCTTTACCTATTTTGCCACCTTTTGCGCAATAAGTATGGAACAGTTCCCTGATACTTCTATACATTGCCTCCAGCATTGCCTGGGGCAATTCCTCTTCTTCCTCACTTACAAGAACAGTCTCTGCTCTCAAATACGGTGTCTCCTGCTCCAGGCCAAGAAGCTCAGCTCTTCTTTTGCCCTCTACAAGGACACGAAGCAGGTTGTCCGGAAGTTTCACAACCTGCTTGATATATGCAATAGTTCCCACCTGGAAAAGCTGTACAAATCCAGGATCTTCAATCTGGGGATCCTTCTGTGTTACCAGAAATATCTTCTGATCCTGAAGCATGGCAGCTTCGATTGCCTTCTTGGAACGCTCCCGGCTTACATCAAAATGAATGATCATTCCCGGAAGAATAGTGGTTCCACGAAGTGCAAGGGCAGGAAGTACATTGATCGGCTCACTCATTTGTGGTCAAGTCCCTTCATCAGGCTGTTTCAGGAGCGCCCTTCTTACGTGCACGCTGGCTTCTTCTGCCTGCATTCGCCGGATTCACCGGCTGTACAGGAGCCTCGCCGTGAACGATCTCAGGTTCACCGGTTCCCTCTACAGCATCTTTTGTAATAATGCATTTACGAATGGTGTCATCAGATGGAGTCTTGTACATCAGATCCATAAGAGTGCTCTCCATGATTGCACGAAGTCCTCTGGCGCCAGTCTTACGCTCCATGGATTTTCTTGCCATCACACGAAGTGCCTCATCCTCGAAGTCAAGCTCTACACCATCAAGCTCAAACAGCTTATGGTACTGCTTGGTCAACGCATTCTTCGGCTCCTGAAGGATACGAAGAAGTGCATTCTCATCAAGTCCATCCAGTGTAACAACTACAGGCACACGTCCTACAAACTCTGGGATCAGACCATAACGGATCAGATCCTCAGGCATTACCTGCTTAAACAGCTCACCTACATTCTGCTCCTCTTTGGACGCTACCTCTGCGCCAAAGCCGATTGCCTTGGTATCCTGTCTGCCCTCAATGATCTTCTCCAGACCATCAAAAGCACCGCCACAGATAAACAGAATATTTGTAGTATCGATCTGGATAAATTCCTGATGCGGATGCTTTCTTCCACCCTGGGGCGGAACACTTGCAACAGTACCTTCCAGGATTTTCAGAAGAGCCTGCTGTACACCCTCACCGGAAACATCCCGGGTGATGGAAACATTCTCAGATTTACGCGTGATCTTATCTATCTCATCTATATAAATAATTCCATACTGCGCTCTGTCAATATCATAATCAGCAGCCTGGATGATTTTCAGAAGAATGTTCTCAACATCCTCACCTACATAACCTGCTTCTGTCAGCGTGGTTGCATCTGCAATTGCGAATGGCACATTAAGCAGTCTTGCCAGAGTCTGTGCCAGAAGTGTCTTACCGGAACCAGTTGGTCCAAGCATAAGAATGTTACTTTTCTGAAGCTCCACATCCAGATTTCTGGATGCAGTAACACGTTTATAATGATTATATACAGCGACGGAAAGTGCTTTCTTGGCTTCATCCTGTCCGATTACATAGTCGTCCAGAATTGCATGGATTTCCTCTGGTTTCATCAGATTGATC
Source organism: uncultured Blautia sp. (assembly GCA_934408705.1). GTDB lineage: Bacteria > Bacillota > Clostridia > Lachnospirales > Lachnospiraceae > Blautia_A. The sequence goes on from CAKRVL010000094.1 coordinate 7,989, forward strand.
TCAGATCCAAGAATATCTTCCTGACCGTATCCTCCAAATTCTTCTTCCATGATCTCCGAGCAGATTCCCACACACTCATCGCAGATGTAGGCTCCATCCGGTCCTGCTATCAGCTTGCGGACCTGATCCTCGGTTTTCTGGCAAAAGGAACATCTTACTTTTCCTTCTCTTATCTTCTCAGCCATGAATCTTTAACTTTTCCTTTCTTTTAAACAAAGCCTTTTTATTCAGAGCTATTCTGAAAAAATTTATCTTTATTTATTAAAATTTGGAATTATTCTATAAAATATACCAATTTTACAAAATTACCCCATTTTACAAGATAAGACTCCTGTTATTTCAGGAGTCTTTTCTTACAGTAGCATGCAAAAGAAAACTCCTATGATCTAATCCTGTTTGAGAAATACTCTAGGGTGATTTCTTTTGTTTTCAGTTTACTATGAAATTCTTATTTATGGGTTACAACACCATCGATCAGACCGTAAGCCAGTGCTTCCTCTGCGGACATATAGTTATCACGGTCTGTATCCTTCTCTACGACTTCAAGAGGCTGTCCGGTATTTGCAGCCAGAATTTCATTTAATGTTCTCTTAGTCTTGGCAATATGATCTGCCACGATCTGAATCTCTGTAGCCTGTCCCTGCGCTCCGCCAGAAGGCTGATGAATCATGATCGTAGAATTCGGCAATGCAAATCTCTTACCCTTTGTACCACCAGCAAGAAGGAATGCTCCCATACTGGCAGCCATTCCCAGACAAATAGTGGAAACATCGCACTTAATATACTGCATGGTATCATAAATAGCCATACCAGCTGTCACGGAACCACCTGGACTGTTAATATAGAGCTGAATATCCTTTCCAGGATCTTCTGCCTCCAGAAAAAGCAGCTCTGCAACTACCAGACTGGCACTTACATCGTTAACTTCTTCTCCCAGGAAAATGATTCTGTCCTTCAGAAGCCTTGAATAAATATCGTAGCTTCTCTCCCCTCTGCTTGTCTGCTCAATGACATAAGGCACTAAACTCATATATTCCCTCTTTTCCTATCAGGTATGTGAGCCTGATTACTCAGCGTCTTTAGCAGTCTCAACTTCAACTGCTGCATCAGCAATAACGGTAACAGCCTTCTGAACAGCCATATCTTTCTTCATCTGCTCAAGTCCGTTCTCACCGATTGCTTCTCTGATCTTATCTGCTTCCATCTTATAAGCATCTGCCATCTTCTGAATCTCTTCTGTGATTTCTTCTTCAGATGGCTGAATGTTCTCAACCTCAGCGATCTTCTCAAGAACCAGTCTTGTCTGGATTCTCTTAAGAGCCTGTGGCTTCATATCTTCCATCATCTTGTCCATGCTCTGGCCTGTGAACTGGAAGTACTGATCCATGGATAATCCCTGCTGCTGCATTCT
>CAKRVL010000095.1 GCA_934408705.1 uncultured Blautia sp.
TTTTTCAAAAAAACTATTGACATCCGGATTTTTTTGAGTATACTACAGAACATAAAGCAAAGGCGCTTTGGATTACAGAAATGTAGCCAAGGCGCCTTTTTCTTTTTATAAAAATTCAGGATGAAGAAAGACATGAAAAGTGAAAGGAGCGTATCCATTATGACACAAAGTATTCCCGAAATTTATGGAAGTCTTGTTTTCAACGACAAGATCATGCGCAGTAAATTACCAAAGGATATGTATAAGGCACTGAAGAAAACCATCGAAAATGGTACTCATCTGGAGCTTGACGTTGCCAACTCCGTTGCTGTAGCCATGAAGGAATGGGCAATCGAAAATGGTGCTACCCATTACACACATTGGTTCCAGCCTATGACAAATGTAACTGCCGAGAAACATGACAGCTTCATTTCTCCTACCGGAGACGGACAGGTGATCATGGATTTTTCCGGTAAAGAGCTTGTTAAGGGTGAACCTGATGCATCCAGTTTTCCATCCGGTGGTCTTCGTGCTACCTTCGAGGCCCGGGGATATACAGCATGGGATCCGACCTCACCGGCATTTATCAAAGATGGAACTCTTTATATTCCAACAGCCTTCTGTTCTTACAGCGGTGAGGCTCTTGACAAAAAGACTCCTCTTCTTCGCTCTATGGATACACTGAACAAGGCAGCTGTAAATATGCTCCACATTCTTGGAAATAAAGGAACAAAGCATGTTTCTACTACAGTAGGACCTGAGCAGGAATATTTCCTGGTTCCAAAGGAGCTTTATAAGGAAAGAAAAGACCTTGTATTCTGTGGCCGTACCTTACTTGGCGCTCCTGCTCCTAAGGGCCAGGAAATGGAAGATCACTATTTCGGTACTCTGAAGCCGAAGGTTGCAGCTTACATGCATGATCTTGATGTTGAGCTCTGGAAGCTTGGTATCCCGGCAAAAACAAAGCATAACGAAGTTGCTCCTGCACAGCATGAGCTGGCACCTGTGTTTGACACTACTAATGTTGCTGTTGACCATAACCAGTTAACTATGGAAATTATGAAAAAGGTTGCTGACAAGCATGATCTTGTGTGCCTTCTTCATGAAAAGCCATTTGAAGGAATCAATGGAAGTGGTAAGCATAACAACTGGTCCATGATCACAGATGATGGTGTCAACCTTCTGGATCCTGGCAAAACTCCGGCTGAGAACATTCAGTTCCTTGTATTTTTGATGGCTGTTATCAAAGCAGTTGACGATTACGCAGATCTTCTCCGTATCTCCGTTGCAAGTGCAGGAAACGATCACAGACTTGGTGCCAACGAGGCTCCGCCGGCAATCGTGTCCATTTTCCTTGGAGATGAGCTTACAGAGATTCTGAAATCAATTGAAAACGATACTTATTTTGCCGCTCATGGCGCTGTACAGATGGATATCGGTGCAACAGTTCTGCCACATTTTGTAAAAGACAATACTGACAGAAACCGTACATCACCATTTGCATTTACCGGAAACAAATTTGAATTCCGAATGCTTGGTTCCGCCGCTTCTGTTGCAAACCCAAATATAGTTCTGAATACAGCTGTTGCAGAAGCACTTGATCAGTTTGCAAAGGAACTGGATGGTGTTGCTTCTGAAGATATGGAGCATGCAGTCCATGAGCTGATCAAAAGAGCCATCAGAAAACATAAACGTGTTATCTTCAATGGCAATGGTTATACAGATGAGTGGATTGAAGAAGCCGAAAAACGCGGACTTTACAATCTGAAATCTACTCCGGATGCTCTTCCAATGTGGATTGCACAGAAGAATATCGATCTGTTTACAAAGCACAGCATTTTCACTAGCGAGGAAATACATTCCCGTTATGAAATCTGGCTTGAGAGCTACTCCAAGACAATTAATATTGAATCAAACACAATGGCAGAAATGATCCAGAAGGATCTTCTCCCATCTATTATGTCCTATATTGAAGAAATCGCAAGTACAGCAAGCCTTAAGGTTTCTGTTGTCCCGGGTATTTCCTGTGAAAGTGAGACTTCTCTTATCACCAGGCTTTCCGGACTTCAGGATGCTATGACCAAAGGGCTTGAGAAGCTGAAAGCTGATACTGCAAAAGCGAAAGCAGCTGAGGATGTTCTGGAAAATGCTAAGCTTTATCAGTCTGAGGTTCTTGAAGACATGGAGGAACTGAGAAAATCAGCTGATGAGGCAGAAACCCTTATCCCAGATGACCTGCTTCCATATCCTACATATGGAAAGCTTCTCTTCTACATCTAATGCGTTTCTGATACCGGTAAATACAGGGGATATCTTTTATGAAACTCTACTTCATAATTCATTATCGATTTCCTCATCCATTAATCACACGATATGGATATCCCCTGTTTTACATATTAAAACTGAATACTTCTGCTAATGCAGACAAAACCATAATCGTAAGGGCGCGAAAGTAAAAACACACAGATGTTTTCTCTTTCGCGCTTTTAATATTTAAACGAGGGAGGAAATTATTATGGATTATTCAGCAGTAAACACAATCTGGGTACTTGTCGGTGCCGCGCTGGTCTTCTTTATGCAGGCCGGATTTGCAATGGTAGAAACTGGTTTCACCAGAGCCAAAAACGCAGGTAACATTATCATGAAAAACCTGATGGACTTCTGTATCGGAACCCCGGCCTTCTGGATTGTCGGCTTCGGTATCATGTTCGGAGCCGGTAATGGCTTTTTCGGAAAAATCGGCGGACTTGCTTCAGAGGCAAATTACGGAAGTGCAATGCTTCCAGATGGCGTTCCTTTCTGGGCATTTCTCATTTTCCAGACTGTCTTTTGTGCCACTTCCGCTACAATCGTTTCCGGTGCAATGGCTGAGAGAACCAAATTTTCAGCCTACTGTGTCTACAGTCTTCTGATCAGCCTTGTAGTATATCCTATTTCCGGTCACTGGATCTGGGGCGGCGGCTTCATCAGCCAGATGGGCTTCCATGATTTCGCAGGCTCCTGTGCCGTTCATATGGTAGGTGGTGTTGCTGCATTTATCGGTGCCGCCATACTTGGACCACGTATTGGAAAATATTCAAAGGACGGTAAGTCAAAAGCCATTCCCGGCCACAACCTGACAATTGGTGCCCTTGGCGTATTTATTCTCTGGTTCTGCTGGTTTGGTTTCAATGGTGCTTCCACAGTTTCTATGGAAGGTGACGCTATTGTAAGCGCAGGAAAAATCTTCGTTACTACTAACCTTGCTGCAGCAGTTGCAACAGTAACAGTTATGCTTATCACATGGATTCGTTATAAAAAACCTGATGTATCCATGTCTCTGAATGGTTCTCTTGCAGGTCTTGTAGCAATCACAGCAGGCTGCGATACCGTATCACCCCTTTCCGCAGCGATCATCGGTATTTTAGCAGGCTTCATCGTAGTATTTGGTATAGAATTTATAGATAAAGTATTAAAAATCGACGATCCTGTAGGTGCTGTGGGCGTACATGGCTTAAACGGTGCATTTGGTACTCTCGCTGTTGGTCTTTTCTCTGATGGTGCAGGTACCGGATGGAAAGGACTTCTGGTAGGCGGCGGTTTCCACGGTTTCGGAGTACAGCTTCTTGGAATGCTCATTACGATTGCCTGGGTTGCAGTGACAATGACAATTATTTTCCAGGTCATCAAACACACCATGGGACTTCGCGTATCTGCCGAAGAGGAAATCCAGGGTCTTGATATAAAGGAACACGGACTTGCAAGTGCATATGATGGCTTCACTATCCACGATGCAGTCAGCTCCGTACCAACTCCAATGGGAACCTCCAGAGAATATACTTCTGTTCCCAGACCATCTGCTCCTGCAGAATTTGTTCCTGAGATTCCTGCAGAAGGTATTCATAAGCTTACAAAGGTTGTTATCATTACCCGCCAGAACAAGCTTGAGGAATTTATGCAGGCAATGAATGAGATTGGCGTAACCGGCATCACGATCACAAATGTACTTGGATGCGGTGTACAGAAAGGTGCCCCGGCTTACTACCGTGGTGTTGAGATGGATATGAACCTTCTTCCAAAGGTTAAGATTGAAATCGTTGTCAGCCTTGTTCCTGTACAGAAGGTTATCGAAACTGCCAAGAGGGTTCTTCATACCGGCCAGATCGGTGATGGAAAGGTTTTCGTATATGATATCGAAAACGTTGTAAAAATCAGAACCGGCGAGGAAGGTTACCTGGCATTACAGGATACTGATGAAGGTTAACTTATAGCTTTGTCGTCTATCTGTATAGAAAACAGCTCCTGGAATTTCCTCCCGGGAGCTGTTTTTATGGCGTAATCGCTTTCGATATTAATTATATTTCTGCAAAAGCTTCTCAAGATCCTCCGAAATCTTTTTCGCATCCTCGTATCTGCCTGCCTGAAGTGCGAAGGCGATCCGGTTCTCCAGTTCTTTTTTCTTCTGTTCATATTCCAGATAATCTTTGTCAAAATGATCGGCATAGATCATCTTACGGAATTTTCGCATACTCACCTTACGAAGTCCCTTGTTCTCTGTAAGAAGCACATAATCCATACAGTTCGCAACAGTATAGAAATCATGGGAAACCATGAGAACGGTTCCCTTGTATGCTTCAAGGGCCTGCTCTAACGCCAGCTGGGAATAAGTATCCAGATGACTGGTAGGCTCATCCAAAAGAAGAAGATTTGCCCCTGTTCTGGAGATCTTCGCCAGCTGAAGAAGATTCTTCTCTCCTCCTGACAGATTTCCCACCGGACTATAAAGCAGCTCCTCCTCGAATCCATATGTCTTAAGATATGCGATCACCTGTGCATCTGTATCAAAGCCGGCATCCTGAAAATTATTAAGAACAGTGGCCTTCTCATCAAATACTTCCCCGTGCATCTGGGAAAGATATGCCATTTCTACATTTTCACCCAGGTGGATTGCCGGATTCTCACCCCGGATAATGTCCCTGAGAAGAGTTGTTTTTCCTGTACCATTTGGTCCGACAATTGCTACTTTTTCACCAGCCTGGAGAGCAAAAGAAACATGCTCCATGATCTCACGGTCAAAAGCAACATTGTACTCTTCTACAGTCAGTACCGTCTTCCTGTCCTCCGGAGATTCTTTTGGATTTTCTTCTGAAGTATCCTTCAGATAGCTCTCATCCACACTCAGTACGATCTCCGGCTGTTTAATGTCCACAAATGGTGATTTCGTCTTTCTCGCCTCAAGCCTCTCCAGTAGAGAAACCCTGGCATGAAGACTTCTTCCTCTTGTGGCACTGTCAACAGCTGTAGCACTGTTTCGAAGGCGCTCCACAATCTTACGGTTACGCTCGATTTCTTCCATATCTGCTGCTGCCAGCTCCTGCTGCTCGATTTTCATCTGAAGCAATGCAAAATTGTAATCCACATAATTGCCATCAAATTCCTGCATCTCCGTATTTTCCAGATGAAGGATCTTATTAAAGCAGTGGTTCAAAAGATAACGGTTGTGTGTGATCACAAGCAGAGTACCCTTATGGGAATTGATCAGCTTCCGGAGCGCATTCAAATGCTGGAAATCCAGGAACACATCGGGCTCATCCATAATAATGAATCTGGGGCTGATCATCATTTCCCTGATTGCCTGTACCAGCTTGAACTCTCCTCCACTTAAGCTTGTAAGAAGCTGGTCCTCATAACCTGCCAGCCCTGCCAGCTTCAGCTGCTTACGAATATTACTTTCATAAAAATCGCCGTCAATAGCATTAAACTCATCAAGAGTCTGCTGATACTCCTCCATCAGCTCCTCCAGATTATCTGTCACAGCCATATCTTCACATATCTGATTGATCCTGTTCTGCAGCCGCACGAACTCTTCACTGATGTAATCAAATACGGTAATCTCTTTTTCATCATCAATGGTATAAAACTGACTTACATATCCGATTCTGCCAGGCACATCAATTATCAGTTTACCATCATATAAAAATTCCTCCGGATGAAGGATCATATTTACCAGCGTACTTTTTCCAGTGCCATTCGTTCCGATAAAGGCACAATGCGCACCGTCCTCCAGGGTAAAAGAAATCTTATTATATAACTCTTTATGTGGAAAAGAGTAAGACAAATTCTCTGCTTTAATCATACGTACTCCTTTTTCTTATTTCAGCTTCGGCAGATTCCATCTGTAATGAGCAGCCAGATATCGCATCAAAATTACCGCTATAGATCCAAAGATCAGTGATGCTACCACGCCAAACAGACGATAGGTGTGCACACACACAATTGCTCCCACAATGGAGGCACATGCGTAAATATGCTTTACGAAAATATACGGCGGCACCTCTGCCATCATATCACGAAGCAGGCCTCCTCCAACACCTGTGATAGTTCCCACAAATACCAGCAGGAAGGTGTTATCTGCAAAGCCCTGGCGGATTCCGGTGTTCACACCTACTACAGTAAAGATGCCAAGACCTACTGAGTCCATCAGCAGCATTACCTTATCATAGGCAACATTTCCCTCCAGAAATTCCCTCTTGAAATAGAGAAGGAAAAATACCAGAACTGAGGTAAGCACCGCTACCGCTGCATAAACCGGTTTCTGAAAAACTCCCGGGGGAATAATTCCAAGAGTTACATCACGGATCATACCGCCTCCAACTGCAGTGACTACACCCAACACCGAAACTCCGAAAATATCCATCTTCTGCTCTGACCCCACCAGAGCACCGGACGCTGCAAATGCAACTGTCCCGATCATTTCCAGAATAAATGTGATCGTTTCCTGATAACCCATAAAAAATAATAACCTTTCCCATTTTTTTATCGCCAAATCAGTATAACATATAATTCGCTGTTTGCCACCTGAAAATGCTGAAATTCTAAATAAATTTCAGTGCTTCTGAAATATTTTTTAAAAAACTTTATTGGAACATTACGGAGCAATTTCCTATAAAGTAAAAAAACATGACCGGAAGTATTTATCCGGCCATGCCATATCTTTTATCAGCCCTTAACACCGCCAAGTGCAACACCTGCAACAATGTACTTGGAAAGTACAAGGTATACAACAACCAGCGGAATAATTGTAACAAACAGTCCTACATAAACCACACCATAGTCTGTACGGAACTGGTTAGAGCTTAAGAGCTGTACAAACATAGGAAGTGTTTTCTTGGAATCTGTCGTCAGCAAAATAGTAGGTGTAAACAGGTTATTCCACTGTGCGATAAACTGGAAGATCGCCTGTGTAGCAACTGCCGGTTTCATAATCGGCATAATGATCTTATTAAAAGTATTCCACTCTTTGGAACCATCAATTCTGGCTGCCTCTATCATCTCCAGGGAAAGTGTACTTTCCATGTACTGTTTCATAAAGAAAACAACTGTCGGAGCTGCAATAGCAGGAATGATCAGCGGAATATAAGTATCGATCAGCTTCAAATCCAGCATAAAACGATAGAAACCGATGATGGAGATCTGACTTGGCACCATCATAACAGCCATGATAAATGCCCATGCAAATTTCTTAAATCTGAAATCATATACATGGATACCATATGCTGTCAGGGATGAAAAATAAACTGACAGGAAGGTTCCGGGAATTGTAATGGTTGCAGAGTTAATGATGGCCTTCTGTAAAGTAATCTGCATACCATTCTGCTTGATCATCAGGTTTTTCCAGTTTTCGAACAGATGTGTAGATGGAATCAGGGAAACACCTGCCTTAATTGCCTCTGAATCTCTTGTTGCATTCATGACCAGAAGAACGAATGGTAAAAGTGCAATGATACAGAATAAAATACAAATAATGGTTCGGAAGATTTTCTTGTGCAGCATATTCTTACTGTAGCTGTCTACTGTTGCGGCTTTACTCATGATCTTCCACCTGCCTTTCTACGCTGTTTCTGTTCTTTCTTCATACGTCTGTCTTCGCTGTCACTCATAGTTGCGAACAGGATCAGGCTGACAACCAGTGTAATAATAAACAGTACTACAGAAACAGCAGCTGCTTTTCCTACATCACTGTTATACAAACGCATAATGTACATTGCCATAGTTGTAGTCTTGTCATCCGGAAGTCCTACAAGTCCGGTCTCCGGAACATTAAACAGTGCCGGAATATCGTACATCTGAAGACCACCGATTGCGGAGGTAACCAGTGTGTACAACATAATTGGTTTCAAAAGAGGTAAGGTTATGTAACGGAATTTCTTCCATCCTGTTGCACCATCAATATCTGCTGCTTCAAACAGTCCCGGATCAATACCAAGAACACCAGATATGAGAAGCAATGTGGTATTACCAAACCACATCCACCACAGAATTGTGGAAATCAGTCCACGGCTTCCTGCCACGCTGGACATAAAGTCGAAATTACTGCTCAGAACACCCCAGTCCTTTAATGTCTGGGTAATAGGTCCATACTGGGAAAACAGAGATTTGAATAATACGGAAACAGAGGCTGCAGTGATAACACTTGGCAGATAAACAATAACCTTCATGGCTCCGGTTCCTTTTACCTTAACCTTCTCGTCCGTCAGCCAGACAGCCAGAAGAAGGGATGCCAGAATCTGAGGAACGAAATTGCAGCCCCACATAACCAGCGTATTTTTCAGATAGCTGAGCACATAGCCTCTCTCTCCTGCGGTCATTCCCAGAATATTGAGGAAATTCTGAAAACCTGCAAATTCCATGAATTCACGACCGTTACGTTTATAATAGGATAAGGTACTATAATAGAAGGTATTGATCAGCGGCCAAAGCTGGAACACCAGATAAGTAATAAAAAACGGTGCAATAAAGAAGTATCCGTACCTTCCATAATTAATCATTTTTTTCTTTTTCTTATTCATAACAGCCTCCTGTCTGAAGTTTGCCTGCTTTTCCCAGGCAGAATGCCTGACACTGGCGGGAATGTCCGCCTTACGGCTCCTTACAGCCTTCTCCCCTGCCACTGGCAGTCATTCTGCTTTTTTATAGTAAAAGCAGCTGTTCGCCTGTCTATATAGAAATGTGCTGCTCCTTCTCATATGAAGAAGCAGCACATTCACCACTTACTTATTTACGGATTTCTCCAACTCTTTTCTTAACCGGATTATTCTGCGCTCAGGTAAGAGAATGTATCATGGATAGATGCGGTCAGGTCTGCAATTGCTGTATCAAGGTCTTTTTCGCCTGTAGCATAAGCCTTGGTCTGAGTATCCATAAGGGAAAGGATCTGCTGATCTTCTGCTGT
>CAKRVL010000096.1 GCA_934408705.1 uncultured Blautia sp.
TGACCATTGTTGTGAAGCAGTATTGCAAGTGCTGTTCCCCAGCTTCCGGTTCCCATTACGCTGATTTTTGCCATTTCGTCACCTCTTCTTTATTTGGATGCAGTTTTACCCGCCCCAAGCTTATTCTCTGTTCCCTTTAAAAGGCGGGAAATATTTGCCCTGTGTCTGAAAATCGCAAGTGCTGTCATGAGCCCCATGACCACATCCATCTCGAAAGTATGGTTAAAATCCATGCCATAGCATCCAGCAGCTCCGAAAGCAACAAAGCAGATCAGTGCCCCAACATAAGCCGCCATAGATCCCAGCGACACATAGCGTGTAACCGCAACAATAGCCGCAAAAATCACAGCACAGATAAGAAAAACTCTCCAGTCCATTGCAAGAAGCATTCCTGCGGAAGCAGCAATTCCCTTGCCTCCACGAAACCCAAGATAAAAGGGGAAATTATGTCCAAGCACACAGCCTGCAGCTGTATACATGCCAAGTAACGGAAGAATCGTCCCATAATTGTTTCTAAAAATCGCATTCACTACCAGAATGGCAGCCACACATTTCAGCATATCACCGATCAGGGTTATAGCCCCTGCCTTTTTGCCCAGAGTACGAAGGGCATTTGTGGTCCCAGCATTCCCGCTCCCATACTGGCGGATATCCATGTGATGAACTTTCCCAATAATGTAGGAGGTCTGAAACATTCCAAATACATATCCGATAGCCAGACAAATTATTCGCTCCATATTTATTCCTTCTCTCCACGTTCTCTTACAATGAACTTCAGTGGTGTTCCACCAAAATCAAAGGCATCACGGATCTTATTCTCCAGATATCTTGTATAAGAGAAATGCATAAGCTCCTTATCATTAACAAAAATCACGAATGTAGGCGGCTTTACAGCTACCTGTGTCATATAGAAAATCTTAAGCCGGCGTCCTCTGTCTGATGGTGGCTGCTGCATAGCAACTGCCTCTGTCAGGATTTCATTAAGCACACCTGTCTGAACACGCATAGTCTGGTTCTCAATAACGGCATCCAGAGTCTCAAACATTCTGGAAATCCTCAGTCCTGTCTTTGCAGAAATAAACACAATCTCTGCATATGGCATAAAGGAAAGAACCTCGCGGATACGATTGGTGTGTTTATAAATAGTCTTATCATTCTTCTCAATGGCATCCCATTTATTAACTGCAATGATCACGCCCTTGCCTTTTTCATGGGCAATTCCCGCAATCTTCGCATCCTGCTCGGTAACACCTTCTGCTGCATCGATCATCACAACGACAACGTCTGCACGTTCTACTGCCGTTACAGTACGGATCACGCTGAAACGCTCGATTTCTTCTTTCACCTTTGCCTTACGGCGAAGACCTGCAGTATCAATAAAGATGTATTCTTTTTCATTCCAGGTTACCTTGGTATCAACAGCATCTCTGGTAGTACCGGCAATATCAGATACGATAACGCGATCCTCTCCAAGAAGCTTGTTTATCAGTGAGGACTTACCTACGTTAGGTTTTCCTACAATTGCAATTCTCGGAATGTCAGAATCTTCATCCTCTCCCGCGTCCTCCGGAAAATGCTTCACCACTTCGTCCAGCATATCTCCAAGTCCCTGGCGGTTGGCTGCTGAAATAGCAAATGGTTCACCAATTCCCAAATTATAGAATTCGTAAACATCCATCATATACTTCTGAATACTGTCAACTTTATTAACAGCCAGGACCACAGGTTTACCGCTTCGGCGCAGCATATCGGCTACCTTGGAGTCAGAATCCACAAGTCCCTGATGCACATCAGTGATAAAAATAATAACATCTGCAGTATCAATAGCAATCTGTGCCTGCTCTCTCATCTGGGAGAGAATAATATCACCACTATCAGGCTCAATACCACCTGTATCAATCAGGGTAAACTCATTATCAAGCCATGAAGCATCTGCATAAATTCTGTCTCTTGTTACACCTGGCGTATCCTTTACAATTGAAATTTTATCTCCTGCCAGTACATTAAACAATGTGGATTTGCCCACATTAGGCCTGCCCACAATTGCCACTACCGGTTTGCTCATACATTTGTCTCCTTTTCTGTTTCTTATGCTCAGGTGGATCAAGAACTGCTGATACCAGATCCGCACCGCTCTCATCCACGATCACAACTTCTACATTCAGTTCTCTGGACAATTCTTCCACTGAAATATCATCCAAAAAAACATCTTCTTCATTTTTCAGCATGTTACACGGAAGCAGAAGCTTCTCTCCCAGTTCCACTCCCCGAAGCTGCTTCAGAAGATCCTGTCCTGTAATAAGGCCTGATACAGTAATGGTCTCACCAAAGAATTCATTCCTTATACATACAACATCAACTTCCACATTCGGAAATTTCTCATGGATCATTTCCATATATCTGGTAATAAAAGGTGCCGCCAATGCGCCTGTAGCACTGACTGCTTTTATCCTGCGGTCGTCTCCTTCTCTGGCTTCAAGAGCGTCACGCACCTCAGTTCCAAGCAGCCGCAGCATACCCACACCATTTTCCAACTGGAGATAGCCATCATAAGAATCCTCTTCCGGCAGTTTCTCTCCTGCCAGAATATACCACTCATCAGAAGCGTGGATAAAATGGATCCCATGTTCAGCCATCATCTTCTCCTGCCAGGAATGAATAATATTAAGGACCTCTAGTGCATCATCCTTCTGAAACTGTTCCATGGGGTACAAGCCCTCACGAAACCTGGTCAGTCCCACCGGAACCACAGAAACGCTCTGTAATATCGGTGCATAAGCTGACATTTTCCGGATACTGTCATCCAATTCCTTACCATCATTCACGCCTTTACATAAAACAATCTGACCATTCATGGTGATTCCAGCATCATATAGCCTCTGAAGTTTCTTCAGGGCATCCCCAGCAAAGCGGTTATGAAGCATCTTACATCTCAGTTCTGGATTCATGGTCTGGATTGAAATATTAATAGGCTCCAGATGATAGCGGATGATCCTTTCTATATCATGATCGCTCATATTGGTCAGCGTCACATAATTTCCCTGAATAAAAGACAGTCTGGAATCATCATCCTTGAAATAAAGAGTATCTCTCATTCCAGGCGGCATCTGATCAATAAAGCAGAAAATACAGTGATTGGAACAGGAACGGTAATCGTCCATCAGATCCTTCTCGAAGGTAACACCAAGATCCTCTTCATATTCCTTCTCAACTTCCAGCTCCCAGATTTCTCCGTTCACCTTCTCAACTTCCAAAACCACATATTCCTCATTCATCAGATATCGGTAATCAAATATATCTTCTACAGGCTGACCATTTACAGTAAGCAGTACATCTCCTGGCACAAGCTCCAGCTCCTGCGCAATGCTTCCATCCTGCACGACTGCAATCACATGTTTATTTTGTTTCTTCACTTTTTTCTCCATTATAATTCCAAGTACGATCCACCGAATCATCAGCCGCTTACAATATGATACTGTTGATCGCCTATCACTGGCATAGCATAATATAGCCATTATTTTTACTATAACAAGTTTTTCGCAAAAACACAACAAAAAAATTCCTTATGGCGCCCCTTCTGAGGATTTTTTAAAGTAAAAATCAATAAATTCCTTGACGGCATTTAGGGCAAATGTTATAAATATAAAGGAGAGGTCTGTAAATTAAGAGTTAAGTATCTTACAACCTGCAGACCATTTAATTAACAATTAGCATACTACTTAGGAGGAATATCATGCCGAACATAGAATTACTTGAGAAATCTATGCCTGTCGCACCTATTCGTATCGCTGCACTGGAAGGCTGCCGCGAACTTGCAGAGGAGGTAGACAGAAACCTGGTAAAATTCCGTAAGGAACTTGTAGAGAAGAAGGGCCTTGATAACATTCCACAGGGCTACAGTGAAAATTCTTTTATTGTGGATTGCGAATGCCCTCGCTTCGGTACCGGTGAAGGTAAGGGAATTATCAAGGAATCCGTCCGGGGAACCGATCTTTATATCATGGTAGATGTAACCAACTACAGTTCCACATACACTGTCTGCGGTCACGAGAACCATATGTCTCCTGACAATCATTTCCAGGATCTTAAGAGAATCATTTCCGCAGCTACAGGTAAGGCACATCGTATCAACGTAATCATGCCATTCCTTTATGAAGGCCGCCAGCACAGACGTAAGAAGAGAGAATCTCTTGACTGTGCACTTGCTCTTCGCGAATTAAGCGATATGGGTGTTTCCAATATCATCACCTTTGACGCCCATGATCCACGAGTACAGAATTCCATTCCATTAAATGGTTTTGACAACTTCTTCCCTACCTATCAGTTCCTGAAAGCACTTGTGAAGAACGTTAACAATTTCCAGGTTGATAATGACCACCTTATGATCATCAGCCCGGATGAGGGCGCTATGTCCAGAGCCGTATACTTTTCTAATATTCTTGGCGTTGACATGGGTATGTTCTATAAGAGACGTGACTACTCTACTGTAGTAAATGGAAAGAATCCTATCGTAGCCCATGAGTTCCTTGGAGACTCTGTAGAAGGCAAGGATGTTGTCATTATCGACGATATGATTTCTTCTGGTGAGAGTATGCTTGATGTTGCCAAACAGATCAAAGAGCGCCATGCAAACCGTGTATTTATCTGCACCACTTATGGTCTTTTTACTGAAGGCATGGATAAATTCGACGAATACTATGAGAAAGGCTGGATTGATAAAGTTATCACAACCAACCTGAACTACCGTATTCCGGAGCTTCTTACCAGACCGTATTATGTAGAAGCTAATATGAGTAAATATCTTGCAAGTATTATGGACATTATCAACCATGATGTTTCCGTTGAGAAGGTTCGTTCCAGCAACGAGAAGATTATGGACTTGATGAAACGTGTAAATCAGGAGTAATACAGCAAAAACAAGCCCTGCACCATATTTTCAAGGTGCAGGGCTCTTATTATATGATCAAGCGCGTATTCCAAGAAATGCCGCCAAATTTCCTCTTTTGCCATGAGTAGCTCTGTGTGAAAAAAGCACTTCCGGATTGCAGCAGGTGCAGATTCCCGGCATAGAAATATGCTCCTCCTTTATTCCAGCCTCAAGGAATATAATTTTGTTTGCTTCCCACAGATTCAACTGATACTTACCGTTTTCCTTCCGGTAAAAAAGACGATCCCAATATTTTTGTGAAAAGCTATTCCGAAATTCCAGAATCACATTCTCACTGACTTCATAACAATCCTGACATATAGACGGACCAATAGCTGTAAGAATCTGATCCGGCGCTGAGCCAAATTCTTCTTGCATTTTCTCTATAGTGACTTTTCCGATTTTTCCTACAGTTCCCTTCCAACCGGAGTGAGATAAACCAATAGCCTTATGAACCGGATCAACAAAATACAGCGGCACACAGTCTGCATAGAAAGTAGCCAGCACAAGCCCAGGAATATTTGTAATCATTCCATCCACATCTTGAAAAGCATTGGGGCATACCACTCCATTTCCCCTGTCCTCTTCTCTGATCAGACGGACATTAGTTGTGTGAGTCTGATTGGATGCCACTACATCCTTTATAGAAAAGCCCACAGCATCTCCCATTCTCCGGTAATTTTCTCTGATTGCATTATCATCATCGCCTCTCCCGAAGCTGAAATTCATAGTAGAAAAAATCCCCTCACTGACACCACCAATTCTGGTACTGAAGCAGTGCACAATGTCCGGCAGCTGTTCAAAAACCGGATATGTAAGATATTCTACTCCGTTTTTTTCATTCATTCTCATATGCGGTTCATTCTCATTCTGCCATCTGATGTCCATTTTGTTCTCCTTTTCCAAAATACACCATTTTCCATCAT
The DNA here is from genome assembly GCA_934408705.1 of uncultured Blautia sp. Classification (GTDB taxonomy): domain Bacteria; phylum Bacillota; class Clostridia; order Lachnospirales; family Lachnospiraceae; genus Blautia_A. Next base: position 5,854 of record CAKRVL010000096.1, read on the forward strand.
CTCTTCAAAGTATCCCCCCGCTTTAACTGCAGAAATCAAAAGCATTCCTGATCCAGCAGATATTATCTCCTTCAATTCCCACCACATCAAATCTGCATCTCACATCCATGCTTTTATACCGGTTCTTCAGATATTCCACTGCCACCCTGGAAATGATCCTTTGCTTGTGTGCGTTAACCGCTGCCAGAGGGCTTCCGGAACACTTTGTACTTCTGTATTTAACTTCTACAAAGATCAGCCAGTTATCTGCCGTCATTCCGATCAGGTCAATTTCCCCCTGTCGGTTCCGGTAATTTCTATCCAGAATCATCACACCCTGGGAAACCAGATAATCCGCCGCCATTTGTTCATAAAAGGCACCTACTCTGCGCTTATTCTCTTTCATCCTTAAGCTCCAACATGCTCTTCTTTTTTAATCAGTAACAAAGTTTTTTATAAATGTGGATCTGTGAATTGGACTTGGACCATATTTTTTCAGCGCTTCTATATGTGCCGCCGAACCATATCCCTTATTAGACGCAAAACCATACTCTGGCATCACCTTATCGTACTCCACCATCATCCGGTCTCTTGTCACCTTCGCCACAATACTGGCAGCTGCAATGGAAACACTCTTTGCATCTCCCTTAATGATCGGAACCTGGCGGATAGTCACCTGAGGGATAGTTACTGCATCATTAAGAAGGATCTGTGGTGCCGGATCCAGCTTACCAATAGCCTCACGCATAGCTTCGTATGTAGCCTGAAGAATATTGATCTCATCAATCCTCTGGGGACTTGCCATTCCAATTCCAACAGCCACTGCATTCTCCATGATCACATCATACAATTCATCTCTTTTTGATGCACTCAACTGCTTGGAATCATTCAGGTATAATATATTACAATCCCTTGGCAAAATAACAGCACCTGCCATTACAGGGCCTGCAAGAGGTCCTCTTCCAACCTCGTCAATTCCGCACACCAATCCAAGCTCCTCATATTTATGTTCGAATGCTTTCATTTTTTCGGTGCGCACAAGCTCCTTCTGATAAGCCGCTTCCTTTTTGTGAAGCTGCTCCATAAGCTTCATTACACCACTTCTTGTATCATCTTTGTATTCCTCGAAAATAGCAGCATATTCTTCAGGCTGTGCAGCCTGAAGCCTGCTCTTTATCTCACTGATTTTTTCCATTTTATTTTTCCTCTTCCGGTACCCACTCCAAAGTAATCCTTCCGATTTTGCCAGAGCGGAAATCATCAAACAGGATCAGTGAAGCTTTGGCATAATCAAGCTCATCGCCCTTTTTCAAACAGCCTCTGGATCGTGCAATAGCCTCTAATACCTGTACTGCTGTTCCGTCCTCCTGGATCTGATAACGTTCCGTAAGAACTCCGGCATATTTTTCCCGCAGAAAATCGATCAGGCTTAAAGCAAGCTCTTCCATATTCAGGATATCATCCTTAATAGAGCCGATATACGCAAGACGCATTCCCACTGTCTCATCCTCAAATTTCGGCCAGAGAATTCCAGGCGTATCAAGGAGTTCCACATTCTTATTCAGACGGATCCACTGTTTTCCCTTAGTCACGCCAGGCTTATTACCAGTCTTGGCGCAAGCTCTTCCGGCAAAGGTGTTGATAAAAGTAGACTTACCTACGTTAGGGATTCCTACTACCATAGCACGGATTGGACGATTCTTGATCCCTCTTCTTCTGTCGCGTTCTGTCTTCTCTTTACACGCCTCCTGAATAGCTGTCTGAATGGCTTTCATGCCGGAACCGCTGCGCGAATCCACCTTAACCACATAAAATCCTTTACTCTGGAAATAAGCCTTCCATGCTTCATTCTGGCGCTCATCTCCAAGGTCAGATTTATTCAGAAGAATCAGCCTTGCTTTATTTTTCCCAAGCTCGTCAATATCCGGATTCCGGCTTGCAAGGGGAACACGGGAGTCTACAAGCTCAATGATCAGATCGATCAGCTTAATATCCTCCTGCATTTGTCTTTTCGCTTTGGTCATATGACCTGGATACCACTGTACGTTCATATTTACCTCATTTTCTTTATTAAAATGTTAATTTTCCAAAGGTCCCATTTCTTTTTTGGGCGAAATCTGAAACCATAATTTACCAACTATATATTTTTTGTTAACGCGGCCAATATCTCCATAACGGCTGTCCTCACTGTTATTCCGGTTATCTCCCAGAACAAAATATTCCCCGGCTTCAAGTGTAATCGCACTGGCTGCCATACCCGGATTATTGATAGTAGGAAAATCCCTGCCTTCTTTGTAGGTTTCTCCATTGATCAGGATCCTGCCATTTACGATCTGAATGGTTTCGCCGGGAATTCCGATCACCCGTCGGATATGAAGAGCTGCATCGTCACTGCCATTTGTACGAAATACAATAATATCTCCACGCTTCGGTGAAGATGCCTTGTAAGCAAGCTTATTTACAAAATAGCGGCTTCCAACAGCCAGAGTGGGCTCCATTGAGCTCTCCTGCATCGTTACAGACTGGAATAGCATCATGGATGTCAGCACAGCAAAGATCAATGTAACTACAATCTCAAAAATCCAGACAAATACCTTCTTGAATTTACTGTCTTCCAGCTTCTCTTTTGCACTGGAGAGCGCTTTCTTCTCCATTTTCGTAATCTCCGGCATATTAAAAAGCTGTTCTTTTTCCCGTTTGTTTCTTCTGTCGCTCATATTTACTCCATTCACATAACAATCAGATACCATTTTATCTTACCACATATTTATGGAAAGAAAAAGAAAAAAATCGGCTCACTGCCAGTGTTCATCAGCAGTACAAAAAATGCTGCCCAGACAGTCATAACGGCCATCTGTGCAGCAAATTTCATTTACCAGTTTGGTTGAAATTATTTAACAAGCTCTTTAACCTTAGCAGCTTTACCAACACGGTCTCTTAAGTAGTTCAGTTTCGCACGACGAACTTTACCATGACGAATAACCTCTACCTCTTTAACGTGTGGGGAATGAAGCGGCCATGTCTTCTCAACACCAACACCATTGGAAGATTTTCTTACTGTGAAAGTAGCTCTGGTGCTTCCGCCCTGTTTCTTTAATACAGTTCCCTCGAAAATCTGGATACGCTCACGGTTACCCTCTTTGATAAGAGCATGTACTCTTACAGTATCTCCTACGTTAAACTGCGGTACTTCTTTTTTCAGCTGTTCTGCTTCGATGTTTTTAATAATTTCGTTCATGTTATTCTCTCCTTATTCTCTGGATGTTCTTAATACCCATCACGGTAACAGCGGACCATCTTTTTTCACAACATAAGTGATTATACTATAGTTACTT
>CAKRVL010000097.1 GCA_934408705.1 uncultured Blautia sp.
ATTCTAAAAAGAGTATAAAAGAGGGCAAAAGCGTTGACAATTTGCCCTCTTTTTTTTATAGTATCATATGTGAATCAATTTTATGTGTAAAATATAAGTAATGAAAAAGAGGAATGAAGTTGGAGAAAAAACTGGTATTTATTTTTAATCCTAAGGCAGGAAAGGGCAAGATCAAGGCGTCTCTTATGGATATAGTAGATATCTTTAATAAAGGCGGCTATGAAGTGATCATCCGCGCAACTCAGGCCCCGAAGGATGCTTATGAACAGGTAAAGAAGTATGCTGATAAGGTTGATCTGATCGTCTGCAGCGGCGGTGATGGCACGCTGGACGAGGTGGTTACCGGCATTACAGAGGTGGGAAGTAAGGTCCCGGTGGGATACATACCGGCAGGAAGCACCAATGATTTTGCCAACAGCCTTTTTATACCGAAGAACATGCTGGATGCAGCGTCTATGATCATGGATGGGGAGATTTACCGCTGTGATGTTGGTAAATTTAATAGCCAGACATTTGCCTATGTAGCTGCATTTGGTCTTTTTACAGATGTGTCATATGAGACAAGCCAGGATCTGAAGAATATTCTGGGACATCTGGCTTATGTGCTGGAAGGCGCTAAGAGACTTCTGGATATCAAAGCTTACCATATGAAGGTGACCACAGAGAGCGGCGTGATCGAGGATAATTTTATTTACGGCATGGTCACTAATTCCAGATCTGTGGGTGGATTTAAGAATCTGACCAGAAATGTGGATATGAATGATGGTCTTTTTGAAGTAACCCTGATCGTACAGCCGAAGAATGCATTGGAAATGCAGGAGATCATCCGCAATCTTGTAAGCATGGAGGATAATACAGATCTGATCTATTCCTTCAAGGCAAGGAAGCTTACTATAGAAGCTGAGGAAGAGGTTGCCTGGACACTGGACGGTGAGTATGGCGGAAGCCCGCAGCTGGTGGAGATTGAGAATCTGCAGCAGGCACTGAATCTTTATCTGAACAGTACAAGGTAAGTCGTTGAAGCTACAAAATGTCAATATTGTTATGAAAAATAAAACCAGTAATGTGTGTGATGAACGAGAGGAGAGAAACAATGGGAGATTATGTTAATGTGAAGGAATTATTTGGATGTGATGTATTCAATGATTCCGTCATGCAGGATCGTCTGCCGAAGAAGGTTTATAAAGAACTGAAGAAAACCATTGAAGAGGGCAAGGAGCTTTCCATGGAGATCGCTGATGTGGTTGCCCATGAGATGAAGGAATGGGCCATTGAGAAGGGTGCAACCCATTACAGTCACTGGTTCCAGCCGCTTACAGGCGTGACAGCAGAGAAGCACGACGCATTTATCACCGCACCTATGGAGAATGGAAAGGTACTTCAGAGCTTTTCCGGTAAGGAGCTGATCAAGGGAGAACCGGATGCATCTTCTTTCCCATCTGGCGGACTCCGTGCCACCTTTGAGGCGAGAGGCTATACAACATGGGATTGTACCTCACCGGCCTTTGTCAGACATGATGCAGCAGGTGGAACCTTATGTATTCCTACAGCATTCTGTTCCTATACAGGCGAGGCACTGGATCAGAAGACACCTCTTCTTCGTTCTATGGAAGCTATTAATACACAGTCATTAAGACTTCTCAGACTTTTTGGAAATACTACATCCAGACGGGTGACACCATCTGTTGGTGCAGAGCAGGAGTATTTCCTTGTTGATAAAGAGAAATATATGCAGAGAAAGGACCTGGTTTATACAGGACGTACTCTTTTTGGGGCAATGCCTCCTAAGGGACAGGAGATGGATGACCATTATTTCGGAACTATCCGTCAGAGAGTTTCCGCATATATGAAAGAAGTAAATGAAGAGTGCTGGAAGCTGGGCGTAACAGCTAAGACACAGCACAATGAGGTTGCACCGGCACAGCATGAGCTTGCGCCAATCTATGCACCTGTTAATATTGCAGCAGATCACAACCAGATCATGATGCGTATCCTGAAAAAAGTAGCAAGCCGTCACGGTATGCGCTGCCTGCTTCATGAGAAACCATTTGCAGGGCTGAATGGTTCCGGTAAGCATAATAACTGGTCACTGACTACAGATGACGGAATCAATCTTCTGGAGCCGGGTAAAACACCACATGAGAACATACAGTTTCTTCTGGTTCTGACCTGTATCCTGAAAGCAGTTGACAAGCATGCAGATCTTCTCCGTGAGTCTGCAGCCGATGTTGGAAATGACCATCGTCTTGGAGGTCATGAGGCTCCGCCGGCTGTTATTTCTGTTTTCCTGGGAGAGCAGCTTGAGGATGTGCTGGAGCAGCTGATCAGCACAGGTACTGCTACAAGAAGTAAGAAAGGTGAGAAGCTGGCTACAGGAGTTAAGACACTCCCGGATTTCATGAAGGATGCTACAGACCGTAACCGTACCTCTCCTTTTGCCTTTACAGGAAATAAGTTCGAGTTCCGTATGGTTGGCTCCAAGGATTCCATTTCTGCATGTAACGTAGTGCTTAATACTATTGCGGCAGAGGCATTTAAGGAAGCATGCGATGTTCTGGAGAGTGCAGATGATTTCGAGCTTGCAGTTCATGATCTGATCAAGAAATACGCTATCGAGCATCAGAGAATTGTGTTTAACGGCAATGGTTACGCTCCTGAGTGGGAGGAAGAGGCACGCCGCCGTGGACTTCCGATCCTGCCGTCTATGGTAGATGCTATTCCGGCTCTGACGACAGATAAAGCAGTAGAGCTGTTCGGTAAGTTTGGCGTATTTACAAAAACTGAGCTGGAGTCCAGAGCAGAGATCCAGTATGAGATTTATGCAAAGGCAATTAATATTGAAGCCAAAACTATGATCGATATGGCTACCAAGCAATTTATCCCGGCAGTTATCAAATATACAACAGTGCTGGCTGAGTCTATTAATCAGGTGAAGGCTGTGGGTGCTCTTGATGTAAGCGTACAGATGGATCTTCTGGAAAAGGCAAGCAATCTTCTCAGGGACGTAAACAGTGCCATGAAAGAGCTGAGCAAGCTGACTGGTAAGGTTGAGGAGTATCCGGAGGGACGTGACAGGGCAGTGTATTGCAGAGAGAATCTGGTACCGGCAATGGAGAACTTAAGAAAACCGGTTGATGAGCTTGAAATGTTAGTAGATAAAGAAATGTGGCCAATGCCATCTTATGGAGATCTGGTATTTGAGCCGTAAAGAAAAATGGGAGGGCTGCGCTTGCAGTCCTCTTTCTGATTAAAGAGGTAAAGCGATGAATGAATTTGACTTTTTGGAGAATCAGGGCGTCAGCGCAGGGCTTATTAAAGCGGCAGAGGATTTCAGAAGAGAGTTTGGAGTTTCCCAGGAGGCTGTCCATAGAATGGTGAAGCCTTCTCTTCCGTTTTATGGCAAGGAAACCCTGGAGATGGCTATGGCAGCAGTTCTGGAAGGGGAGAATCTTCTTCTGGCAGGTCCGAAGGCAACAGGTAAGAATGTGCTGGCAGAGAACCTGGCATTTATTTTCGGAAGACCGGTGTATAATGTGTCTTTTCATGTGAATACAAACAGCGGTGACCTGATCGGCACAGATACCTTTGTGGATAATCAGGTAAAGCTTCGCAAGGGAAGTATTTACCAGTGTGCCGAGGAAGGCGGCTTCGGGATTCTGGATGAGATCAATATGGCGAAGAATGACGCGGTGTCTGTGCTTCACGCTACACTGGATTACCGTCGCTCCATTGATGTGCCGGGATATGACAAAATAGACCTTCACCCGGCGGCAAGATTTATTGGAACCATGAATTATGGATATGCTGGAACTAAGGAATTAAATGAGGCACTGGTGTCCCGTTTCCTTGTAATTGATATGCCTGCGCAGAATGAGGAAACCCTGGGCTTTATTTTTAACAGCATGTTTCCGGATGCAAAGAAAGAAGCAGTGGAACAGTTCATGGGAGTATTTCTGGATCTGCAGCAGAAATCCATAAACGGCGAGATTTCCACTAAGCCGCTGGATCTTCGAGGCTTGCTTGCTGCTATGAAAATCGTGCGCACAGGACTTGCACCATGGCAGGCTGTAAGGATGGGAATTGTAAATAAGACGTTTGATGTGTTTGAGAAAGAAATCGTGGAGGATGTGGTGAGAACCAGGATTCCACAGAGCTGGACCCGGGAAGATGTTTATGAAGGACGATAAAGGAGAATGGCTTTCACCGAAATTAGTTGATCAGGAAGATGCAGAGGAATTCTGGTCTGGAAGTGAAGAGCTGAGCCTTCAGGATTATCAGTTAGAGCTGGAAAATCGTATCCGTAATCTGCTGTGGACCATCAGTGGGGACTATACCCAGCAGATGAAGCCGGATGTTTCTCTTTTTCTCAGGTCAAAGGACATTGCACTTTACGATGGAATCAAGCAGGGAGCATTGGCGAAATTTTTCGATAAAGATTTTCTTGGAATGTACCTGGTGAAGAAGATTTTTATGGGAGCAGATGAGGCAGCGCTGACCTTTGTTTCCCAGCTTTGTATTGAAGAAGCCATTGGAGACCGGATCTGTGAGCAGCGTCCGGGAATCTGGGAGATGCAGAAAAAAGCCTGCGAGGATATTATGGACCAGGAATATGAGACCATGCCGTCGGCAGCAGATAAGCTGGGGTATCTGAGAGTGAACCTGCTGAGAAAGCGGATCGACAGGGCATCGGGGAACGCCAGAAAAATAACAAAATCTACAAAAAATGATAGAAATACAGATAAAAACAAAAATATTTATTACTATATTGATTTGATTTCTAAAGCGGCTGAGGCACGGGATACCATGTCCCTTATTAAGCTTATTGATACAGTATATAATGAAGTGGCTGATCCGGAATTTTCCCGGAAAGTAACACTGGAGCAGGTGCTTGCAGTTACAATGGAGGATCTGACGGAGTTTGACTGGCATGATTATCTGTCAGAAGAAATGTACGAGGATGCCCTGGAGAGCTATATGGAGCAGCTGACCTCCAATGTAGCGGGCATGGAGAATGCAGACGTTACCAAAGAGATGGAGGAGAACCGCCAGTCCAGACAGAAGGTTACCATTCTTCCCCCGGAGGCTTTGGAAAAGGCTCATACCTATGTAGAACTGAATTACGGTAAAACCTATCTCAATGAGCTGGAGGAGAAGCGGATGAACCAGCTGATGTGCAGGGATATCCACAGTGACTGCAGTCTGTATTTTACAGAAGGAATCCTGAAGAATCCGGTAAAACGAAATTACCAGTATGAATATGCAAAAAGATTAAAAAATAAGAATATCTGGCTTTATCATGATAAGCACCGTATAGTAAAGAGAAATATCGCTCTTCTTACAGAGATGCTGAAGAAATCACTGGTCATAAAAAGTGAAAGTCAGGAGATTCTTTCAGATAGAGGCATTATAGTTCCTTCAAGGCTTTGGAGGTTGGGAAGAAGCAGCGAGGCCCAGGTCTTCAAACGGGAATTAAAAGGAGATGCTTCAGACTTTGTTGTAGATGTGCTGATCGATGCCAGTGGTTCACAGATGAGCCGTCAGGGAGAGGTGGCGCTGCAGGCCTATATTATCAGTGAAGCGTTAAGCAATGCAGGTCTTCCACACAGAGTAATGAGCTATTGTACCTTCTGGGATTACACCATTCTTCATCGCTTCAGGGAATATGATGATCCAAGAAGTGCAAACGAAAATATATTTAATTATGTAACTTCATCTAACAACCGGGATGGACTTGCTATCCGGGCAGCAGGCTACGGCCTTTTGCAAAGAGAGGAAGAAAAGAAAATCCTGATCATTCTCAGTGACGGACGTCCTTACGATGTGATCGTCAACCGTCCCAATGCAAAGAATCCGGCTCCTTATCATGGTAAATATGCCATTACAGATACTGCAGCCCAGATCCGCAGACTGCGAAACCAGGGGGTAAGCGTACTTGGTGTTTTCGCAGGGGAGGAAAAAGATCTGGCAACGGAGAAGAAGATTTTTGGAAAGGATTTTGCTTATATCCGAAATATTACCGGATTTTCTAAAATCGTGGGACGGTATCTTACGAAGCAGCTTGAGGATGATGAATAGGAAAGTAACCAAAAAAACGAAGGAGGTAATAGCGTGCATAAAAACAACAAAAAACCAGTCTACCTGGATTACCTGATGATCGTTGTGGGAACAGCACTTATGGCTATGGCCATAAACAGCGTTTTCGATATGGCAGGAATGGTAACCGGAGGCTTTTCGGGTATTGCGATCCTGGTGAAGGTATGGACAGCAGGAATAATTCCCGGAGGTGTTCCACTGTGGATCACCAACCTGAGCCTGAATGTTCCGCTATTTTTCATAGGAATGAAAATAGGCGGCTTCCAGTTTGTAAAGAAAGCACTGGTAGGAGAGATTTGCCTGTCCTTCTGGCTGGCTGTCCTGCCGGCCTTTGACCTTGCAGGAAATGATCTTCTTCTGTCTGCTGTATATGGTGGTGTAATACAGGGAGTTGGAATCGGTCTTGTGTTCCTGGGAAGAGGAACTACAGGCGGCACCGATATGATGGCGGCACTGCTTCAGCGGAAGCTGCGTCATTATTCCATCGCCCAGATCATGCAGTTTATTGACGGTGCTATTGTACTGGTTGGTATGTATGTGTTTGGTGTTCAGAAAGCATTGTATGCGATCATTGCTGTCTATCTTGTTACAAAGGTATCCGATAATATGATCGAAGGTCTGAAATTCTCCAAGCAGGCTTATATTATTACAGGCAAGCCTCAGGAGATTGCCAGGGAAATCATGGAAAAGCTGGATCGTGGTGTGACAGGAATCCACGGCAAAGGAATGTACTCTGATCAGGATAAGCTCCTTCTTTATTGTGTTGTAGGAAGAAAAGAAATCGTGGCATTAAAAGAAATAGTGGATGACATTGATCCTGCTGCTTTTGTGATCGTTTCTGATGTACGAGAGGTCCTTGGAGAGGGTTTTATTGAAAGAAAATAGAAAACACAAATGAAAAACTTGTAAAAAATTTCTATTTTCCTCTTCCTTTTTTGGTGATTTTGTATTAAAATGGGTTCATGAACTTTTTAAATCAGAAAATTTTTAGTATTAATAGACAGTAATATATGTCGGATCTGCCGACGCACATATTATGTTACAAGAAGGGATGGAAGGGTAATGATATCAAATCAGGTACTGCAGAATACACTTGAGGGGCTTAAGGAGATATCCAGAACGGAGTTTTGCGTTATTGATATAGACGGTAAGACACTGGCTTCTACCTATAGTGAGTTTGAGATTCAGCCCCAGGATGTACAGGCGTTTGTGGAATCCCAGGCTGCCAGCCAGCTTGTGAAGGGATACCAGTATTTCAAGGTTTGTGATGATTATCAGCTGGAGTATATTCTGGTTGCCCACGGAGAGGATGAAGATACTTATATGGTCGGTAAGCTTGCAGCTTTCCAGATCCAGAGCCTGATCGTGGCATATAAGGAGCGTTTCGACAAGGACAGCTTTATTAAGAACCTGCTTCTCGATAATCTGCTTCTGGTGGATATTTATAATCGTGCCAAGAAGCTTCACATCGAGGCTGATGTGCGCCGCGTGGTTATGATCCTGGAGCTTGAGCAGGAGAGAGAGCACAGCTCTATGGAGAGCGTGAAGAGCCTTTTCGGTGGTAAGAGTAAGGACTTTATCACAGCTGTTGATGAGAAGAGCATTATCATTGTTAAGGAGCTTGAGGAGAATGAGGGATACGAGGAGATGGACAGACTTGCCCAGACTATCCTTGATACCTTAGGCTTTGAGAGAGAGAATAATACACATATTGCATATGGTACTATTGTAAATGAGCTGAAGGAGGTTTCCCGTTCCTATAAGGAAGCCAGAATGGCTCTGGATGTAGGTAAGATCTTCTCACCTGAGAAGGATGTGATCGCTTACAGCTCCCTTGGAATCGGCCGTCTGATCTATCAGCTTCCGATCCCGCTGTGCAAGATGTTTATTAAGGAGATTTTCGGTGGCAAGTCCCCGGACGATTTCGACGAGGAAACTCTGGTTACCATTGACAAGTTCTTCGAGAACAGTCTGAATGTATCCGAGACCTCCAGACAGCTCTATATCCATCGTAATACACTTGTATATCGTCTGGATAAGCTTCAGAAGAGCACAGGACTTGATCTTCGCGTATTCGAGGATGCTATCACATTTAAGATCGCGCTGATGGTTGTAAGATATATGAAGTATATGGAGACTTTAGAGTATTAATTTTTGTGATTTATGTGCCTGCCGCAGATGTCTGTGGCAGGCGTTTTTTTAATAGGAAATTACTGTGAAATCTATTGCGTTCTGTGTTTTCTCTGGTATAATAAGGTACTGCAAAAATTGGTTGCAATTTCACCAGACATATATTACAATAATGTTACACAAAAATTAAGGAGGATATCATGATTGATCTGATAGATGTAAGCAAGTCCTATGGACAGGGCCTGCCGGCAGTGAATCACGCCAATCTCCATGTGGATAAGGGTGAGTTCGTATTTATTGTAGGAAGCAGCGGATCCGGTAAATCCACACTGATCAAGCTTCTTCTGAAGGAACTGGATTCCACTTCCGGTAAGATTATCGTAAGCGGAGAGCGGCTTGAGGGAATGAAGCATCGTCGTGTGGCGAAATACCGCCGTAAGCTGGGAGTGGTTTTCCAGGACTTCCGTCTTTTGAAGGACAGAGATGTATATGAGAATGTTGCCTTTGCACAGCGGGTTGTGAATCGTCCTACCAGAGTTATCCGTAAGAGAGTACCGGAGGTGCTCCAGGAGGTTGGTCTGGCCGGGAAATATAAAGCATATCCGGATGAGCTTTCAGGTGGAGAGCAGCAGAGAGTTGCCCTTGCCAGAGCTATTGTAAACCGCCCGGACATCCTTCTTGCAGATGAGCCTACAGGTAACCTTGATCCGAAGACTTCTGAGGAGATCATGAAGCTTCTCGAGGAGATCAATGAGCGTGGGACCACTGTTCTGGTAGTAACCCATAATAAAGAGATTGTCAATTCCATGAAGAAGCGTGTACTGACCATGCATAATGGAGTTATCATCAGCGACGAGAAAGAGGGAGAATATTATGAGGCCTAGTAC
>CAKRVL010000098.1 GCA_934408705.1 uncultured Blautia sp.
GCAGCTAAATTCGCTGAGTTATTAGGTGAAGTTGTTACAGACAGCACCAAGAAGAACCTTGAGATGCGTGTAGCAGCTGAGAACGGCGCTACAGCTGGTAAGACTGACCTTGCTAAACGTGCTAAAGCAGCTAACCTTGATGCAATCCACGACACAGTTCATGAGATGGCAAGAGACGAAGCTAGACACGGAAAAGCATTCGCAGGTCTTCTTAAGAGATACTTCGGAGAATAATTTTCCACGCAGAATGTGCATAAAATAAGGCTTTTTGAGAGAGGGGATGGAAATGTCCATCCTCTCTTTTTTCATATCTTTTGTTTTGAATGGTACTTTAGTGGTACTTTTCCTGCTTTTATTCCCCATGTGTGCAAAGCTCTGTGCAAATACTTCTCCTGCCTGCTGCTACAAGATGCAAAATATGCAAATTCAATAATGTGCAAACTGATCTTAATTTGTCTTATGCAATCTATTTTATTTTTTATCCGCTGCCCATTCAGTAATTTCAATGTCCCAACATATATCCTTGAAATATGTGTCACCATAACCTGTTGTTATTTTCTCTTTATTTAATTCCATATTGTTCCATAAGCACTTGACAAAACTCTGAATCCTCAGCTGCTTTCTTGCAGTCATCTATTCGATTCTCTTTCAGTAATATCGTAATCAGCTGAGCCATGGAGTCGCGTCCTTCTTCCCTTCCTTCTTCCCTTCCTTCTTCTTTTTTCAGTTCTAATTCTTCCCATCTTTGCATATACCTCACGCTCACTTCCTCACTGGATTTGATACTGCATATACGCTCCTGTATCTTATGTATTCTTTCACTTTTGCAAAAATCAGCCATATCCTGAGTGGTATGTTCAATGTAATGAAGTAATTCCACCAGTTCAGCACTTACCTCATCTGGATTTTTACCATGCGTGTTCAGAAAAATACGAGTTGCTCCATCCCCAAGTAATACCGATGAATCTTCTTTGCAGGTCATCTGAAATGTGTACATATATTTTTCCTTACCAAATAAATCAAACGGGGCTATTAAAATAATATATATATCATTCATTTTGTTAAAATCACGTTCACCAGGTTTTAATAATTTTGCATCAATAATCCCCTCGTAATATCTGCTTCTTTTGGGAAGGTTCTTCGTATTTATTCCCTGTACTTCTGTATCATATATAACTTCATCAGTGTCTTCTGCCCAAACATCCACTTTTGCAAATCGATATGCAGGTGAAATTCGTGCTTCCTTTTCGGTCTGTGGTAAATGTTTCAACACCACATCTTTTCCAAGAATAATTTCCAATATATCCCGCATATTCTGCGGATCCTCCATTGCCTCCGCAAACAGAAAACGATCCAACAGGTTCAAATCCTTTAGTTCTTTCATCTATCAGTTCTCCTTTTATTATATAGTTTTCTATATTGGAAGTAAAGATTAACTGTGCACCATTCTCTTTGCATTTTCCTCTATGTATTTAGCTTACAGAATCCCTAAGATAAAGTAAAGCTTTATCGTTCGTAAAATTTTGACATAAAATCACAAAATATTTCCCTACGACGGAAAATAATTATTTTTATATAAATTTCAAGGAGAGTATGACTCAAAACAAGTCATACTCTCCCTTTCTTAAAATTGTCCCTTTTCCCAAAGCTCCTTATGGATTACGCTATAAACAAGATTGATGTTTTCATTAATGTGAACTACTCGGTAACTGAGTTACCAGAGCATCTGAAATCTGGCGGGATACCGTCTTTTTCAGGGTGCGTCCATAACACCAATACTGCTTGCCTTTCGGCTATGCAGCTACTTTTATTATTTCTGGATTTTTTAGTCTGGTTACTACAACTGCATCCGTGTTCTCCTCCGCATAGGAAAGCGGACATTCCAGGTCCGCTTCGCTACTTGCTTATAAACGCAGTCGCTCTGAATAGCTACTCAAAAACCGCTTTCGCCGTATCCACTGAGTGCCCTGCTTTATTGTCAATATCCACATCATTTCCCGAAAATATGCTTCCAGCAAAATCAAGAACTTCATTCCCTGGCAGATTTTCAATGCAGACAGCTGTTCCATTTCCGGTAAATGTATTATTCAGATAGTTGGGTGATGTACCATAAGCCATACTGCTATTGAATTTCAGCGCAGTCTTATTATTGGTAAAGGTACAGTCCATTGCGTCTATCCAGGCTCCATTATTGGCAATTGCCGCTGTATCCCAGCCATCAAAACTGCATTGGGAAAGTAAAACAAGACAATATGCGTTTACCCCGATTCCCGAATCCCCCTTAAACTGAATACCGCACAGCTCTGCGTAATTTCCATTCAATCCGCGTAAGCTGACAGTTCCTGTGAAAGTAGTCACAGCATCCTCATCTGAGCTTCCATAAATTCCCCACACGTGATTTCCAAAAACGATATCACCATCATAAGTTACTGCCGGAAGATGAAGGTAAACCGGCGTTTCCGATGGCACCTCTTCCTCAATGGAAGCCAGCAATGCATTCAGTTCCTCTGTGGTCTCCATAGGTGTATCCTCTGAAAAATAGGTAACTGCGTCCTGTTTTTCAATGGTAAGCCGTGTGCTAAGAGAAATCGTATCTCCATTTTTCATCGTCAGGTTCCATAAAATGTCGTTAGTTCCGCTGTCTGAGGCATAAATAATATCAGAAACATATGCTGCATTGGGAAAGCTTTCATTATGAACCGGTTCTACATATTCTACCTTCCGGGAATTTTCTCCAGGTTTTGCATCCACCTTACAGGATTCCACCTTCTCTGAAAATTCTTCCCACGCCAGTTCTCCCGTCTCCTGATCCAGAACATACAGCTGACAGGGAAGAGCGCTCTCCATTCCCTGCGCCAGTGTATCAGTACGTTCCCCCTGGGCATGTCCGGTTACTCCTTCTTCTTCTGAAAAATTCAGCAGCACTTTGTAAGTTTTTTCTTTATCTGAATAAACTATTTGGGCACCGCCCTCATATGCCTGTGGTTTGTGATATCCTGAAAAAGCTATCCCGGTAACTGCCATAATGGTCAGGCCTGCCAGCATTATCAGCGCTCTTTTTCTCCATATTTTCGGTGCCTTTATCCCTTTCTTTTCTATCTGAACAGCAGTACAATGGGGACAAAAAGAAGCATTCTCAGGAAGAGGATGTCCACATTTCATACATTTATCACTCATAACATTCTCCTTTTCACAAAACTTCCATTAGATGGAGTATACTTTTATAACGTTTTTTCGGACTTACCATTGTACAACGCTGTACGATTCTGCCCATTTTACCGGTTGCAAGCTTTCTGGACGGATGCTCTCCTGTAAGCATAATATTCAACAAAACACCCAATGCATAAATATCCGCACGACCGTCAGACTGGGAAAGCCCGTACTGCTCCGGTGCTGCAAAGCCCATTGTTCCAAGAATCTGCGTATCACCCTGGATTTCTTTTTTGTACACTCTGGAAGCATCAAAATCAATGAGAACGGCTTCGTTACCTCTTATAATAACATTATCAGGCTTTACATCCCTATGTACTACTCCCATGGAATGAAGTACCCACAAAGCAGTGCACAGCTGTCTGGTAATCTGCTTCGCCTGCACCGGTGTGAGAAGGCCATTCTCCAGGAGCTCGCCAAGAGTATCGCCCTGCACATATTCCTCCATCAGAGCTGTCCTTCCGTCCTTTTCTCCTACATCCATAATTTCCGGCAGATTCGGGCAGGAAATTTGCAAAAGCCTCTGATAAACTTCACTTTTTCCGTAAAAAAGTCTAAAAATATAACGGGTACCGCTGTCCCTATGACGTATAAGAAGGACCTCGCCCCGTTCACTTTTCTTTAGCACCCTGAGCGTATCATATTCTTCATGAACCGCTTCTAAAAGGCTGTCATAAATATTCATATTCCCCCATCTTATGCAGTGAGCATATTGTTTTTTCAAATTTCTTATAGTATATTTATTCTGGATTTTTATATACAATTATTTTAACTTACAAAACAAAAAATGTAAAGGCGCAGAATATGAAAAACAAAAATACAGACAGTTTACAGCAGGAACTTATGGATTCACCAAATCTTACGCGTTTTCTGGCACAGAACCAGGAGCACTTTGTAAATAGAAACATAACAGCCGCGTTAGAACAGCTGTTTCAACGGAAAAATATCTCAAAAGCAGCTCTTGCCAAGCAATCCGGTATGAGCGAAATCTATCTCCATCAGATTTTTGCAGGCCGACGGAATCCATCCCGTAATCGTCTGTTATGCCTATGCTATGGACTGGAAGCAAGCGTAGAAGAAACACAGGAACTATTGAAACAGTGTGGTATGGCGCAGCTTTATCCGAAATTGAAACGAGATGCTATTATATATTATGGTCTGCTTCATGGCATTCAGTTGTTTGAAATTAACGATAAGCTTTTTGACGAGGATGAGGAAACTTTATTCTAATCTGCATTTTTTTTCTTGCCATAAACTTTGTAATATGCTATTATACTCACGAAAACAAACCAAGGGGAATGAATGTCTCCCCGGGATCATCCCGAACCGCTTATTAAGCTGATGACTTCTGTGATAACAATTATCGCAGGGAGCATCAGCTTTTCTGCGTAAAAAAGGAGGAATTAATAACAATGTTAACATCTTTAGCTTTTATTTTTCTCGTAGGGCTTTCCCTTGCCGCAATCTGCCAGGCACTGAAGCTGCCACGTATTATCGGAATGCTGATTACCGGCATTCTTCTGGGACCTTATGTGCTGAATATGCTGGATCCATCGATTTTGTCCATTTCATCGGAGCTGCGGCAGATTGCCCTGATCATTATTTTATTGAAAGCAGGCCTTTCTCTGAATCTTTCTGACCTGAAGAAAGTGGGACGACCTGCGATCATGATGGCCTGCATTCCGGCAACCTTTGAAATTCTGGCATACTTTTTGCTGGCACCTTATTTCCTCGGCATTACCAGACTGGAAGCTGCTGTTATGGGTGCAGTGATGGGTGCCGTTTCCCCAGCAGTTGTTGTCCCAAGAATGGTACAGTTAATGGAAGAAAAATATGGCACAGCCAAAAGCATTCCCCAGATGATCCTGGCTGGCGCATCCTGCGATGATATTTATGTGATCGTGCTGTTTTCCACATTTTCTACTATGGCACAGGGAGGTAGTGCACATTTACAGGATTTTATCAACATTCCGGTTTCTATTGTGCTTGGAATCCTGCTTGGAAGTATCGCTGGATATCTGCTTTCCCTGTTTTTCGAAACTGCTTATGCTCACAGCCACATGGTACGGAACAGTATGAAGGTGATTGTTGTAATGGGCGTGTCTTTCCTGCTTATGTCTGTTGAAACATGGCTGAAACCGGTGGTTTCCATTTCCGGACTTTTGGCTGTAGTAAGTATGGCCTGTGTTTTGAAACTGAAATCTACATCTTCCGTCTCTGCCCGTCTTTCCCAGAAATTCGGAAAGCTGTGGTTAGCTGCTGAAGTCCTGCTTTTCGTGCTTGTAGGTGCTTCTGTAGATATCCGCTACACTCTAAAAGCCGGTTCTGCTGCCCTGGCTATGATTTTCGCCGCACTGCTGATCCGCACCCTCGGTGTCTCCCTCTGCGTAGCCGGAACCAACCTGACCACAAAGGAAAAACTATTCTGCTCCATTGCCTACCTTCCAAAAGCGACCGTACAAGCAGCGATTGGCTCTGTACCAATGGCCATGGGGCTCTCCTGCGGACAAATTGTGCTTTCTGTGGCTGTCCTTGGCATTCTCATCACCGCACCGTTGGGAGCCATTGGAATGGATTGCAGTTATAAGAAGCTGCTGGCGCGAGAATAGTATAGCCATATTCCCCTTCCTGCTATATAATGATACCAGTGTCAAAAGTTCAAAAAGCCGTTCGTGCTTGCACGATAAGGCGTTTGAACTTAGGACACGCCAAATATGAGAAAGTAGCGATTTACGCAGTAAATCAGCGGATTTCGAATATTTGGAGGATTGCGGGAGCAGCGTAGCTGTGTAGCAATCCGGGTATCAAATGAGTGGCAAAAGACCTTTTGACACTCATATCATATAATGGGCTCAGAAAAAGAATTTATTAATTGCACATTTCAACGGAGGAATTTTCTTATGATAAATTTTGATTTTTACACTCCAACCAGAATTCTTTTCGGTGCAGGCCGGGAGAGTGAGGTCGGGAAACAGATTGTGGCGTTTGGCGGACACAAGGTTATGATCGTTTATGGAAAAAAGGGCGGACATATTGAAACTTCCGGGCTTTTGGACAAGATTCACAGAAGCTTGAATGATGCCGGACTTTCCTATGTAGATTTGAATGGTGTTGTTCCGAATCCCCGCCTTTCCCTAGTAAAAGAGGGCATCCGCATTGGACGGGCGGAAGGGATTGACTTCCTTCTGCCAATTGGCGGAGGCAGCGTAATTGATACTGCAAAAGGAATCGGATATGGCATTGCCAATGCTTTTGAAATAGAAGACCTGCTTTATGGACGCGTAAAAACAGATAAAAACCTGCCTATCGGCGTTATTCTTACAATCGCTGCCGCAGGCTCTGAAATGTCTTCTTCTATGGTTCTCACAATTGAGGAGGGCATGATGAAGCGTTCTTATGGACATGACTGCGCGCGCCCCAGATTTGCTATTATGAATCCTGAGCTGACTTACAGCCTTCCGGCGTATCAGACAGCCAGCGGCGCAGCTGATATTATGATGCACACTATGGAGCGCTATTTTACCCCTACAGACACAGATACCAGCCTGACAGACCGTATCGCAGAGGGACTGATGGTTTCCGTCCGTGATGCAGCCCAGGTTGCTGTAAAAGATCCTGAAAACTATGAAGCCCGAGCTACTCTCATGTGGGCCGGAAGCCTTTCCCATAACGGTCTGACCGGTGCCGGAAGGGTATCTGATTTCGCCACACACAAGATCGAGCATGAGTTGGGTGGTATGTTTGATGTGGCACATGGTGCTGGACTTGCAGCAATATGGGGAAGCTGGGCGAGATATGTGTACAAGACAAATCCTGGAAGGTTTGCACAGTTTGGGGAGAAAGTTTTCAAGGTTAATATTTCCCATGCTAACACTGATTCTGAAATTGCATCTACAGACACCGCTGCTCTCGCAGCCATCACCGCCTGGGAAACCTGGTGTCACTCCATAGGCATGCCAATCACCCTTACCGAACTAGGCATCCACCCAACCGACGCCCAGATTGAGGAAATGGCTGAGAAATGTGTTTTCGGAAGAAATGGACATATCGGCTTCTTCCAGTCGTTGACGAAAGAAGATATTGTGGCAATTTTACAAATGGCGAAATAGCACCATCCTGGAGCGTGTTTGAAACAAAACACAGAAAAAGAGCATTCACTTCTTTCACAATCCTCCATATGAATTGTGATATGTATTATTACGTGAATGCTCTTTTATTTTATTCCTCGCTGGATTTGTCATTTCTTATTTCTATGCCACTGCTTCACCTAGCCGGTTATATATCGTCTTGGCATCTAATAAATGCGGCACTCCGGTAGCATCTGCCGCAGCACCTGCCGTTACCAGAATGTACTCCCTGTCATATACCTGTGCAAAGCTTGCCAGACAATGCCCTGCCTCAGAAGTATATCCGGTCTTTCCACCCAGAATCTCTCCACCGGTAACTGATGTATCTGACATATTTTTAAACATGGTACTGTAATAGGTAATCCCATCAGGATGTACATTGGTAGCCGGTGTAGAATGAAAATGACTTTCTGCCACATCACGGAAAGTATCATTATGTAACGCATACTTAAGCAGCAGCGCTATATCATACGCTGTGCTATAATGTTCTGGATCATGTAAGCCCGTGCAATCCATAAAATGGGTGTCCTTCATCCCGATAGACTTGGCCTTCTTATTCATCTTTTCCACAAATGCTTCTTCTGAACCAGATACTTCATCAGCCAAAGCCAGGCAGCATTCTGCACCGGAGGGAAGCATTACACCGTAGACCAGATCGCGCACTCTCACACTCTCTCCAGGTCTGAAGCCCGCCTGTGTGGCATCCTGTCCGTCCAGAGCATAAAATATATCCTCACTAAGCGTAATCTCCCGGTCCAGATCAGAAAATGTCTCCAACGCCACAATTGCGGTCATGATTTTCGTCATGGATGCCGGATAAATCTGCTCTTTCCCATTCAAGTCACCAATAACTGTTCCACTCTTCACATCCATTAGAACTACATTAGAGCTGTTTACTCCCGTCACATCCAGTTCCTTCACAGACGGTCTGTCGAATCGTCCGAAAAAGCCTGAAATTTTCGTTCCCAGTCCTCTGTTCCAACAAAAGGCACCTGCCAGAAGCACCAAGATTAAGATTTCTATCAAGGCACTGATCACCATCCGCTGCCTCTGCTTCTTTCTCCTGGCTTTCTTCTTCCTTTCAGACGCTGCCTGCCTGTTTCGATTCTCCAACTGAGCACTTCTGCCATTTCTTGCTTCTTTTATACGTCCCTCTTCCCTTCGTCTATTTCTACGCTCCACCATCTATTGCACCACCTTAACATTTAATTCTTACGGCTTTTTGTCCCTTTGACACTGGTATCATTATATACTATCTCCTTTTACCACACCAGCCTTTAATTTTCCTGTAAGTTTTAAGATGCAAAAAGCACCCACCTCGCGGTGAGTGCTCTTCATCTCAT
Source organism: uncultured Blautia sp. (assembly GCA_934408705.1). Taxonomy (GTDB): domain Bacteria; phylum Bacillota; class Clostridia; order Lachnospirales; family Lachnospiraceae; genus Blautia_A. The sequence goes on from CAKRVL010000098.1 coordinate 8,681, forward strand.
CTATTAAGCTAATTTGATCGGGTTGATCTTCACTCCAGGACCCATTGTCGGAGCGATAACAACGCTCTTTAAA
>CAKRVL010000099.1 GCA_934408705.1 uncultured Blautia sp.
AGGGGGATTCGAACCCTCGACACCGCGGGTATGAACCGCGTGCTCTAGCCAACTGAGCTATCTCGCCATATTCATTTCATAAGTATGGGGCCTACAGGGCTCGAACCTGTGACCCTCTGCTTGTAAGGCAGATGCTCTCCCAGCTGAGCTAAGACCCCATATACAAACTGTGAAGTTTCTTCTCTTCCGCAGCTCGCTTTGCTATTATACTATTAACTGTCGCGAATTGTCAACAACTTTTTTTGCTTTTTTTAGAAAAATTTTCTTGCGCATTTTTGGAGAAATTTAGGAGAAATTTTTGGGTCCTTATTTGCAAATAGAGAAAAATAATTTGGCAAGTGAGGTTCTTTCAAAAATGAGAATTGGTGTTATACTGAGCCTGTAAACAAGAAGAGCAAACAAAAGCATACCGGATACCTGCAAGAAGAAAAAGAACAGATTCAGCGTATTCGTATGGCCTCATAAGAAAGGGCTCACAAACACGCCCTGAGACCATAATTGCGATCAGCTGACAATTGTTTTTCGTCAGTTGGCGATACGAAAAATAGAAGAGGAGAATATGGTATGAAGATTTTGGATTCCAAATTTATGAAGGGCTTTATTAAAATGGCAGACGATGGTTTCCAGCAGGGCTGGCATGAGAGAAACGGTGGAAACTTAAGCTATCGTCTGAAAACAGAAGAAGTAGAAATGATCCGTCCCCGTCTGAATGCACCAGGCGAGTGGCAGCCTATCGGCACAGAGGTGCCGGGACTTGCAGGAGAGTTTTTCCTGGTAACCGGAAGCGGCAAATATTTCAGAAACATAGCAGTTGACCCGGAAGCATGTCTTGCAATCATTGAACTGGATGATAAAGGTGTTAATTACAGGATCCGCTGGGGACTGGTAGAAGGCGGCCGCCCAACCAGCGAGCTTCCAACCCACCTTATGAATCATGAGGTAAAAAAGAAGCTTACAAACGGCAGACATCGTGTTATTTATCACGCACATACAACCAATACCATCGCATTAACCTTTGTCCTTCCACTGGATGACAAGGTATTTACAAGAGAGCTGTGGGAGTCTGCAACAGAATGCCCGGTTGTTTTTCCAGACGGTGTAGGTGTTGTAGGCTGGATGGTACCAGGGGGAAGAGAAATTGCAGTAAAAACAGCTGAGTTGATGAAGAAATATGATGTTGTTATCTGGGCACATCATGGAATGTTCTGCTCCGGCGAGGACTTTGACCTGACCTTTGGGCTTCTACATACAGTAGAGAAGTCAGCGGAAATTCTGGTGAAGGTAATGTCCATGGCACCGCGTAAGCTTCAGACCATTACCCCTGACGATTTCCGTGCAGTAGCCAAAGACTTTCATGTTACTTTACCGGAAGAATTTCTTTATGAAAAAGAATAATAAGTTTTTTCAGACCTTTTGTCCCTGGCAACGTAAAAATTGCTTGACAATTTATTGCTTGTATGCTATTTTATATAAAAATTCAATTCAACAAGCTAAACCGTTGAAGCGGGGATAAAAACAATCGTGCACCCACAGAGAGTCCGGAAGGCTGAGAACCGGGCGGTAAGGCAGTTTGTTAAATGGGCCGCTGAGGGCGCATTGAAAGGCAGATTAAGAGCTGAGTATTATGCGACGTAGGACATACGTCAGTTGTCAGGAATATGATGGTATTCCGTTAAGAGCACGATTTTTGTCGTGAAGCAAGGTGGCACCGCGGGTGAAATATTCAGACCCGTCCTTGACAGATATAGAAATCTGTCCTGGACGGGTTTTTTGCGTGATAAATATTGGTCTGCTAATGCAGACGGTATCTGGCGCGCAAAGTGCACTGTCCGGGAAATAAATCGGGAGGTGTTCTATGTATCCAACATTTGACGAAATCAGAGAAATGGCAGCAACGGGAAATTACAAGAGGATACCGGTTGGCAAAGAGCTATATGCAGACAGCTATACACCGGTAGAGATGATGCGTATTCTCCAAAGGGCAAGCCATCATACTTACCTTTTGGAAAGTGCCAGCCAGAATGAGGTGTGGGGAAGATATTCTTTTCTGGGATATGATCCCTCTATGGAAATAACCTGTACAGATGGAACGTTAAGAGTCCGTAAAACCAGTGATATACGAGGCGGAGACCAGGAGGAAGAGATTCGCCAGGTGACTCACCCGGGAGATGTTATCCGTGAGATCATTGATAAGTACAAAAGTCCGGTGATGGATAATATGCCGGCATTTACAGGTGGTCTGGTAGGCTACTTCTCCTACGACTACATTAAATACAGCGAGCCAAAGCTGGAATTAAAAGACGAAGAAGCCCAGGACTTCCGGGATCTGGATTTGATGCTGTTTAATGATGTGATCGCATTTGATCATTATCGTCAGAAGGTTCTTCTGATTACAGGCGTGATGACTGAGAATCTGGAAAAGTCCTATAAACAGGCCAGTAAAAAACTGGAGGAAATGACCAGGCTGATAAAAAAAGGCGAGAAAAAAAGCTTTCCTCCGCTCAGGCTTCAATCCCAGATCGAGCCCCAGTTTCCAAAAGAAAAATACTGTGAGATGGTGGAAAAAGCCAAGTATTATATTCATGAGGGAGATATTTTCCAGGTGGTGCTTTCAAACCCTATGCGGGCAAAAGCAGAGGGTAGCCTGTTCGATACCTACAGAGTGCTCCGTGCGACCAACCCCTCTCCGTACATGTTCTATTTTTCCAGTGATGATATTGAAATTGCCGGAGCCTCCCCGGAAACCCTGGTGAAGCTGGGGCATGGCAGGCTGAGTACATTTCCTTTGGCAGGCACCAGGCCACGGGGAAAAACACCAGAAGAGGATAAAGAGCTGGAAGCGGATCTTCTCCAGGATGAAAAAGAGCTTGCAGAGCATAACATGCTTGTGGATCTGGGAAGAAACGATATTGGAAAAATCAGTGAGCTTGGCACTGTAAAAGTAGAAAAATACCTGACCGTGGAACGTTATTCCTGTGTGATGCATCTTGGCTCTACAGTAACAGGAACAATCAAAAAAGGAAAAGATGCCATAGATGCAGTAGACGCTATTTTGCCAGCAGGAACACTTTCAGGAGCTCCAAAATTCCGGGCATGTCAGATCATTCAGGAGCTTGAAAAGAGCAAGCGTGGTATTTACGGAGGCGCCATCGGATATGTGGATTTTACAGGAAATCTGGATGTGTGCATTGCAATCCGTCTGGTCTATAAGAAAAAAGATGAAATATGTATCCGGTCAGGTGCCGGTATTGTGGCAGACAGTGTACCGGAAAAAGAATTCGAGGAGTGCCAGAACAAAGCAAGGGCAGTTGTAAAGGCAATTCATCAGGCAGAGGAGGGATTGGAATGATTTTACTGATTGATAATTACGACAGCTTTTCCTATAACCTGTATCAGCTGATTGGGTCCATTAATCCGGACATTAAAGTAGTGCGAAATGATGAAATCACACTGGAGGATATTGAGAAAATGGCACCGGAAGCCATTGTTCTCTCTCCGGGTCCCGGACAGCCTAAGGACGCCGGAATCTGTATACCGGTGATAAGAAGATTTGCAGGGAAAATCCCAATCCTGGGTGTGTGCCTGGGGCACCAGAGCATCTGCGAAGCCTTCGGCGGAGTGGTCTCTTACGCAAAGGAACTAATGCATGGGAAAAAAGACGAAATAATCCAATGTGGCACCAGTGTCCTGTTTAATGGACTGCCGGAAAAATTCCCTGCAGCCAGATATCATTCACTGGCAGCTATAGAAGAGACACTTCCGGAAGAATTGGTTGTGACAGCCAGAGCAAAGGACACAGAGATCATGGCAGTGGAACATAAAGATTATCCGGTATACGGTGTGCAGTTCCATCCAGAATCGGTTATGACACCGGATGGAAGGAAGATGATTGAGAATTTTCTGGCAGCGAAAACCAGATCTGACAATTAGTAAAGGACAGCATTAGAGCCTGTTTGAAAAATCAAACATGTTCTAGAGAGGAGCAGAAAAAATGATCAGAGAGAGCATCATCAAATTATCTAAAAAACAGAATTTAACATATCAGGAAGCAGAAGAGGTTATGGATGAAATCATGAGTGGAAAAGCCACTCCGGTACAGATGTCTGCTTATCTGACTGCATTGTCACTGAAAGGGGAGACCATTGAAGAAATAACAGCTTCAGCGGCAGGAATGAGAGCACACTGTATCAAGCTGCTCCACGACATGGATGTACTGGAAATTGTGGGTACAGGCGGAGATGGCTCTAATTCCTTTAATATTTCCACTACAGCCTCTCTGGTGATCGCAGCCGGCGGGGTACCGGTGGCAAAGCATGGAAACAGAGCTGCTTCTTCTAAATCAGGCGCAGCAGATGTGCTGGAGGCCCTGGGCGTTAAGATCACGATTCCACCGGAAAAGAGTCAGGAGCTTCTGGAAAAAATCGGAATCTGCTTTCTTTTTGCCCAGAACTATCACATTGCAATGAAATATGTAGCACCCATCCGTAAGGAACTGGGAATCCGTACTGTATTTAATATTCTGGGACCACTTAGCAATCCTGCCGGTGCAAATATGGAGCTGATGGGTGTTTATGACCAGTCACTTGTGGAGCCTCTGGCACAGGTCATGGCTAATCTTGGAGTGACAAGAGGAATGGTGGTTTTCGGACAGGATAGTCTGGATGAGATTTCCATGAGCGCACCAACCTCCGTATGTGAGATTAAAGATGGAAAATTCACATCATATGTGCTTACCCCGGAGCAGTTTGGTTATAAACGCTGCACGAAGGAGGAGCTTCAGGGCGGAACTCCCCAGGAAAATGCAGAAATCACAAAAGCTATTCTGGAGGGGAAAGAAAAGGGTGCCAAGCGTCATGCAGTCTGCCTGAACGCAGGTGCAGCACTTTATATTGCGGGAAAGGCAGATTCCATGGAAAACGGAGTGAAAATGGCAGAACAGCTCATTGTCAGTGGGGCTGCCAAGAAGAAGCTTGATGAGTTTATTGAAAAGAGTAATCAGGAATAACAGGAGTTGCAATGAGTATTTTAAATGAAATAGCCCAGCGTACAAAAGAACGTATAGAAGAACAGAAATTTAAGGTGCCATTAAGAGAATTAGCTGCACAGCAAAATTCAGAATCAGCGAAAAAAGCGGCAGAAAAAACCAGTTTTCTGGAAGCCTTAAAAAAGCCCGGAATGTCTTATATCTGTGAGGTGAAAAAGGCTTCCCCATCCAAGGGACTGATAGCAGCGGACTTTCCTTATCTGGATATAGCCAGGGATTATGAACAGGCAGGTGCCAGTGCCATTTCCTGTCTCACAGAGCCCTTTTATTTTCAGGGAGCTGACCGGTATCTGCAGGAGATTTCCCAGACTGTGAATATTCCCGTATTACGGAAGGATTTTACAGTTGATGAGTATATGATCTATCAGGCGAAGGCTTTTGGGGCTTCCGCAGTGCTATTGATCTGTGCTATCCTTGATAACAGCCAGCTAAAGGCCTTTGGAGAGCTGGCACAGGATCTGGGACTGGACGCTCTGGTGGAAACTCATGATGAATGGGAAATGGACAGAGCTCTGAATCTTGAGGCAAAGATCGTGGGGGTAAATAACAGGAATCTTCATGATTTTACCATTGACATGGGAAACAGCCTGCGGCTCCGAAGCATGGCTCCGGCTGATACGGTATTTGTTTCGGAAAGCGGCATTAAGACAGCGGAGGACATCCGCATATTATATGAAAACAAAGTGGATGCAGTGCTTATTGGGGAAAGTCTGATGCGAAGCACAGACAAAAAAGCAGCACTTGCGGCACTTAACAAAGAAATACAATAAACAAAGAAATACAATAAATCAAAAGGAACTGAACAATATGGCAAAATTAAAAATCTGTGGACTGACCTGTGAAGAGGATATTGCTGCAGTGAATGAAGTAAAACCGGACTTTGCAGGATTCGTAATTGAAGTTCCGGGAAGAAAACGAAGCCTTACTACTGAGCAGGTCAAAGTCCTGGTTAAGGGACTTGATAAAAACATACTTCCGGTAGGCGTGTTTGTGAATGCAGCACCGGAGCTTCCGATTTCTTTATTAAGAGATGGAACACTTTGGGCAGCCCAGCTTCACGGAGATGAAGACGAAGAGTATATTGAAAAAATTCAGAATATGACAGGAAAGCCTGTGATCAAAGCATTTTCCATAAAAACACCGGAGGATGTACAACGGGCGCTTAGAAGCCCGGCTGATTACATCCTTCTGGATCAGGGAGCCGGTGGAACAGGAGAACCATTTGACTGGACGCTTGTGCCGCCGGTACGACGACCATTCTTTCTGGCTGGCGGAATCGGACCTGAAAATATCCGAAGAGCCATCGGCACACTGCATCCCTGGGCTGTAGACATGAGTAGCAGCCTGGAAAATGAAGGCAGAAAGGATCCGGCAAAGCTTAGACAGATCACAGGGATGCTGAAACAAATTAATACACTTGAAGCTTACAAGAAGGAACGCGAGAACATCTAGTAAATACAGAAAGGAACCAAACACCATGTCAAAAGGAAGATTTGGAATCCACGGCGGTCAGTATATCCCCGAAACACTGATGAACGCAGTGATCGAGCTGGAAGAAGCCTACAACCACTATAAAAATGATCCGGATTTTAACCGGGAGCTTACAGAGCTTTTAAATGAATACGCTGGCAGACCATCCCGTCTCTACTATGCAGCCCATATGACAGAAGATCTGGGAGGAGCTAAGGTCTATCTAAAAAGAGAGGATCTGAATCATACAGGTGCCCACAAGATCAACAACGTATTAGGGCAGGTGCTTCTTGCCAAAAAGATGGGTAAAACTCGTGTTATTGCTGAAACAGGAGCAGGGCAGCACGGAGTGGCAACAGCTACGGCAGCGGCTCTTATGGGAATGGAATGCGAGGTATTCATGGGAAAAGAGGACACAGAGCGTCAGGCGTTGAATGTATACAAAATGCGCCTTCTGGGGGCGAAGGTCCATCCTGTAACCTCCGGAACTGCCACCCTGAAGGACGCCGTATCTGAGACCATGCGTGAGTGGACAAATCGCATTGCAGACACTCATTATGTACTTGGCTCTGTTATGGGGCCACATCCTTTTCCCACGATTGTCCGGGATTTCCAGGCAGTGATTTCTAAGGAAATCAAAGAACAGATGCTGGAAAAAGAGGGAAAGCTGCCTGACGCAGTTCTTGCCTGTGTAGGCGGCGGCTCTAATGCCATCGGAACCTTTTACCATTTTATTGATGACAAAGAGGTACAGCTGATCGGATGCGAGGCAGCAGGCCGTGGCGTGAATACAGCAGAAACAGCAGCTACCATTGCAACAGGCAGACTTGGGATCTTCCACGGAATGAAATCCTATTTCTGTCAGGACGAATATGGTCAGATCGCTCCTGTTTACTCTATTTCCGCAGGTCTGGACTACCCCGGAATCGGACCGGAGCATGCACATCTTTATGATATTGGCAGGGCACAGTATGTACCGGTAACAGATGATGAAGCCGTAGAAGCCTTCGAGTATCTTTCCAAAACAGAGGGAATCATTCCGGCCATAGAAAGTGCTCACGCAGTTGCATATGCGAAAAAAATCGTTCCCCACATGAGAAAGGATCAGTGCGTAGTCATCACTATTTCCGGCAGAGGAGACAAAGACTGTGCAGCAATCGCAAGATACAGAGGGGAGGATATCCATGAGTAACAGAATTTTACAGGCATTTGCAAAAGGCAAAGCGTTTATCCCATTTATCACCTGCGGAGATCCATCTCTTACGATCACAGAACAGCTTGTATATGCCATGGAAGAGGCTGGGGCTGATCTGATCGAGCTCGGAATCCCATTCTCAGATCCTACAGCAGAAGGACCTGTTATCCAGGAGGCCAATGTACGGGCCTTAAAGGGTGGTGTGACAACAGACAAAATTTTTGACATGGTAGTAAGAATCAGGAAAAATACAGCACTTCCAATGGTGTTTATGACTTATGCCAATGTTGTTTTTTCTTATGGAACAGAAAGATTTATAAAGAAAGCAGCAGAGGTGGGAATGGACGGACTGATCCTTCCTGATGTGCCATTTGAGGAAAAAGAAGAATTTGACCAGGTTTGCAAAAAATATGGATTAGATCTGATCTCCCTGATCGCACCCACATCTCATGACAGAATCACCCGGATCGCAAAGGAGGCAGAAGGGTTCGTGTACTGCGTTTCCTCTCTCGGTGTGACCGGCACCAGAACCAGTATCACTACGGACATTGGCGCTATGGTGAAGCTGGTAAAAGCAGCAAAAAACATTCCATGCGCAGTAGGCTTTGGAATTTCCACTCCCAAGCAGGCGAAAAAAATGGCGTCCCAGTCTGACGGCGCTATCGTAGGCTCTGCCATTGTGAAGCTTTGTGCAGCATATGGGGAAAATTGCATTCCATATGTAAAGGATTATGTAAAGTCTATGAAAGACGCTGTGCGTGAGGCTTAATTTAATTCTAAAAAGAGTATAAAAGAGGGCAAAAGCGTTGACAATTTGCCCTCTTTTTTTTATAGTATCATATGTGAATCA
>CAKRVL010000100.1 GCA_934408705.1 uncultured Blautia sp.
GTAAACGGAACTCAGGTTACAGCACGAGTTGATCCTCGTACAAACTCCAAGACAGGCGATACAATCAAATTCGCATTCGATATGGAGAAATCTCACTTCTTCGACAAAGAGACAGAGCTTACTATCTGCAACTAATATTTAAGAAGAACAAATTTACGCCTCAGGGGTTTTCCCCTGAGGCCTTTTTTGATATACTATTGTAAAAATCTTTTTCCACAAGGAGATAAGCCTTATGAAATTACTTCAGATTCTCCAGAAATGCCTGGATGACTGGAAAAACATCAGCCATCTGGACTTCTGCCTTGTAAATTTGGACAATACTATTTATATCAGCACCTGCGACAGAGCTCTTCCTTCTGAAGAAAAGCTGAATGAATTCAAAGAGGATGAGGCTCTGTGCATTTCCAATATGAACTGCCGCCTGTATAAAGTAACAGAAAGTCACCAGCTTCAGTATATTCTCATTGTCTGGGGAAATACAGAGGCAGCCTCCACCATCGGTGAGCTGGCCGTCTGCCAGATAGAGAGCCTGCTTACCGCCTATATGGAGAAAAGTGACAAGAATGTATTTATGCAGAACCTTCTCCTGGGCTCCTATTCCGAAGTAGATGCCTTTAACCGTGCTAAGAAGCTTCGTATTGCCACCAGCGTAAAACGCGCTGTTTTCCTTGTAGAAACCAAGCAGAGCAAAGATGAGAATGCCCTTGCAACGATCCGGAATATCTTCTCTGCAAAAACCAGAGATTTTATTACTGCAATCGACGATTCCGGCATTATTGTTCTTCGTGAGCTGCAGCCCTCTGAGGATTATTCCGATCTGGATGACATTGCCCATATGCTTGTTGATATGCTGAATACAGAGGCTATGACCTCCGCCTGGGTTTCCTACAGCAATATTGCAGAAGACCTGAAGCAGCTTCCTGACGCTTACAGAGAAGCTCGCACAGCACTGGAAGTTGGTAAGATTTTTTATACCGGTAAGAATGTATTCGGATATAATCGGCTGGGTATTGGACGGCTGATCTATCAGCTCCCTATCGAAATCTGCGAAATGTTTATTGATGAATTTTTCAAAGACGAAACTCTGGATTCCATCGATGATGAAACCCTTGCTACCATCCGTACCTTCTTTGAAAACAACCTGAATCTTTCTGAAACCTCCAGACAGCTTTATGTACACCGAAACACTCTGGTGTACCGCTTTGAGAAGCTGCAGAAAAAATTCGGTCTGGATATTCGTACCTTTGAGGATGCGTTGACGTTTAAGTTAGCGATGATGGTGGTGAATTATATTAAGTATAAGAAGGCGGAATAAACACCTTGACAGTCACAATGCCGCGGTACCTGTGAGATATTGTTTTCCACAGGTACCGCGGCATTTTATAAATTTTTATTCTTCCTCATCCTTCGCCCACTCGAATGTGCACTTCACTGCCTTTTTCCAGCCCTTCAGCTTCTTCTGGCGTTCTTCTTCTGTCATCTGTGGTGCAAACTGCCGGCCAATCTGCCAGTTGTTTTTTACTTCGGAAGCATCCTTCCAGAAGCCGGTTGCCAGACCTGCCAGATAGGACGCACCAAGGGCTGTTGTTTCGATACAGCTTGGGCGTACCACCTTGGTATCCAGAAGATCCGCCTGGAACTGCATCAGAAAATTATTAGCGCTTGCGCCGCCATCCACACGGAGTGCACCAAGATTAATACCTGAATCCTTTTCCATTGCTTCCAGGACATCATGCACCTGATAAGCCAGTGATTCTACCGTTGCACGGATCAGATGTGCTTTTCCGGCGCCTCTTGTAAGTCCTAGAATAGCACCTCTTGCGTACTGATCCCAGTATGGAGCTCCAAGTCCTGTAAACGCAGGAACTACATAAACGCCATTTGTGTCCGGTACAGAAAGACAATATATTTCAGATTCCGGAGCGCTTTCCAGAATTCCCACTTCATCTCTCAGCCACTGGATTGCCGCACCTGCAACGAAAACACTTCCTTCAAGGGCATATCCCGGTGTTCCGTCAGCTTTCACTGCGATGGTCGTAAGAAGTCCGTTCTTCGATTCTACCGCAACATCTCCTGTGTGCATAAGTAAAAAGCAACCGGTTCCATATGTATTTTTTACATCACCGGATTCAAAACAGCATTGTCCGAAAAGGGCAGCCTGCTGATCACCTGCTGCACCGGCAATGGGAATTCTTCTGCCAATCAGATTCTCATTGGTATAACCATAAATACAGCTGCTGGGCTTCACCTCAGGAAGCATGCATTCCGGGATATCCAGATATTTCAGAATCTCTTTGTCCCATTTTCTCTCATGGATGTCAAAAAGCATTGTACGGGAAGCATTAGTGTAATCAGTTACATGCACTTCCCCCTTTGTCAGTTTCCAGATCAGCCAGGTATCTACTGTTCCGAAAAGCAGTTCGCCATTTGCCGCACGCTCTCTTGCACCTTCTACATGATCCAGAATCCATTTCAGCTTGGTTGCGGAAAAATAAGCGTCCGGAATCAGACCTGTTTTCTTTCGCACAAGCTCGGTCATGCCGTCTTTTTCCATTTTTTCAATCATGTCAGCGGTTCTGCGGCACTGCCATACAATGGCCGGATAAACAGGCTCTCCTGTATTCTTATCCCATACAATAGTAGTTTCACGCTGATTCGTGATTCCGATTGCATGGATATCTTCTGCATCCACACCAATCTTACTCATGGCCTCTGTAGCTACTGACATCTGGGATGACCAGATTTCACTGGGATCGTGCTCTACCCAGCCTGGTTTCGGATAATACTGTTTGTACTCCTTCTGTGCAACACTGCACATGTTTCCATTTTTGTCAAATAAAATACATCTTGAGCTGGTTGTCCCCTGATCCAACGCCATTATATATTTTCCCATAGTGCACCTCATTTACTGTTTTTTGCTTATAATGATATGTATATTATACCCTATTCACACATACAAGGAAATACCTTTCTGTGCAGATGAAGTCTGCTTTAGAATACATATTCATCCTATAAAGCAAAAAGCGCCAGCCCGGGAAGTTCTCTTCTCAGGCTGACGCCAAATTCTCTTATATGTAATTTTACGCCAGTAAGGTTTTACCAAGGAAATAAACCAGAACCAGCGCACCAAGCACGATTCTGTACCATCCAAATACCTTGAAATCGTGTTTCTTAATATATCCCATAAGGAACTTGATTGCAAGAATAGACACCACGAAAGCAACCACCATACCGATCACAAGAATCATTACCTCTGTGCCTGTAAAGCCAAAACCAAATTTCACAAGTTTTAAGAGGCTGGCTCCAAACATAACCGGAATGCCAAGAAAGAATGTAAACTCAGCTGCTACAGTACGTGATGTTCCTACCAGGATTCCTCCAATAATAGTGGAACCGGATCTGGAAGTGCCTGGAATAACAGAAAGCACCTGGAAACAGCCGATGAGAAATGCTGTCTTAAAGGATAAATCTTCCAGTTCTGTACACTGTGGCTCCCTGCCTTTATTATAGTTTTCCACAATAATAAACAAAACACCATAGAGAATCAGTGCAATAGCCACTACCACATAGTTGTTAAAATGCTCTTCGATAAAGTCATCAAATGGAAGAGCGATCACGATTGTAGGCAGACACGCTACCACAATTTTAAACCAGAGTATCCATTTCTCTTTATCGCAGAAGCGTTCTACGAAATTCAGGATCACCTGTGCCCATTTCGGCTTCTTCGCAATGGCCATCTGGGTTCTTCTGGGAAGCTTCTTTATGTAAAAGGGCCACAGCTTATTCCAATACAAAACAACAACTGCAAGTATGGCTCCAAGCTGGATCACTACCAGAAATACATCCATAAACTCCTTGGAAACATCCAGATGTAGAAACTCATCTACCAGGATCATATGACCGGTACTGCTGATGGGCAGCCATTCTGTAATGCCCTCCACAATGCCAAGGAAAATTACCTTTAATAGTTCGATAATATCCATTTCTACCCCTTTCCTATGAATGCACTCTCCACGCGCACCCACTTTAACAAAATGAGGACGGAGACTCAAACTTCTCCGTCCTCTTTAGTATATTACACAAAATCACTTTCGTAAACTTGTATTTTATTTTTTCTACAATTTTTACTATGAAAGCTTCAGACAGCCCACATTTCCTCTTATCTTCTTGCGATGGTCGCAATATCGATCAGACTCAGTTTGTTGGCATCTGTGTTCTCAAGACTGGTTACCAGAGCTTCTGCTGTATCAAGACTGGTGAGAACATTTACACCTGTCTCAATGGCATTACGTCTGATCACGAAACCATCCTTCTGGTGATCAACACCCTGTGATGGAATATCAATGACCACATCGATCTTATGTCCAAGGATCAGGTCCATAAGGTTTGGTGCCGGCTGCTCCAGTTTGTTGGTACGGATTACCTTAACACCATGCTCCTTCAGAGTTTTTGCGGTTCCTCTGGTTGCATAGATACGATATCCAAGTGCCTCGAATCTCTTAGCGATCGGAACTGCATCCTCCTGCTCCTCAGGTCTGACAGTCATGATCATGTTCTTATATTTCGGCAGACGGATTCCTGCTCCAAGGAATGCTTTATACAAAGCTTCGTTAAAGGTCTCTGCGATACCAAGACACTCTCCTGTAGATTTCATCTCCGGTCCAAGGCTGATATCAGCGCCACGAATCTTCTCGAAGGAGAATACAGGCATCTTAATGGCAATATGTTTTGCCTCTGGCTGAAGTCCTGGCTCATATCCCATATCCTTCAGCTTATATCCAAGGATTACCTTGGTTGCCAGCGGTACGATCGGGATTCCTGTAACCTTGCTGATGTAAGGTACGGTACGGCTGGAACGTGGGTTAACCTCGATTACATATACATCATCTCCAAGAACGATGAACTGGATGTTGATCATTCCAACTACATGAAGTGCTCTTGCAAGACGTCTTGTATACTCTGCAATTGTCTCTTTTGCCTTGTCACTGATGGTTCTTGCCGGATATACGGAAATACTGTCACCAGAATGGATTCCGGCACGCTCAATATGCTCCATAATACCAGGGATCAGAATCTCTTCACCGTCGCAAACTGCGTCAACCTCAATTTCTTTTCCCATCAGGTACTTGTCAACAAGAATCGGATGCTCCTGTGCGATCTGGTTGATGATACCAATGTATTCATCCACATCCTCATCACTTACGGCGATTCGCATGCCCTGTCCGCCAAGTACGTAGGACGGGCGAACCAGAACCGGATAGCCCAGCTCATTAGCTGCCTTCTTCGCTTCTTCTGCTGTAAATACAGTCTGTCCCTTCGGTCTTGGGATCTGGCATTTCTCAAGAATTTCATCGAACAGTTCGCGGTCCTCAGCTGCGTCTACGTTCTCAGCAGATGTTCCAAGGATCTTCACACCCATCTTAGTAAGGGCTTCTGTAAGCTTGATGGCTGTCTGTCCACCGAACTGTACAACAGCTCCGTCCGGTTTCTCAATATTTACAATATTCTCAACATCTTCCGGTGTAAGAGGCTCGAAATACAGCTTGTCTGCAATATCAAAGTCTGTACTTACAGTCTCCGGGTTATTGTTGATAATAATAGTCTCATATCCTTCTTTTGCAAAAGCCCAGGTACAATGTACAGAACAGAAGTCGAACTCGATACCCTGTCCGATACGGATCGGACCGGAACCAAGTACCAGGATTTTTTTCTTATCTGGTGTGGCAACTGCTTCATTCTCAGTGCTCTCATCACCATATACGGAATAGTAATACGGAGTGGCAGCCGCAAACTCAGCTGCACAGGTATCAACCATCTTATAAGCGGCCTTGATACCGTACTCTGCACGAAGGTCTTTGATCTCTTTTTCTGTTTTTCCGGTAAGCTTTGCAATAATGTAATCTGGGAATTCCAGACGCTTAGCCTCCAGAAGAAGCTCTTTTGTAAGCTTTCTGTTCTTCAGTGCATTTTCCATTCCTACCAGGATTGCCAGCTTATCAATAAACCAGATATCGATCTGGGTAATATCGTGAAGCATGGACTGTGGCATACCACGACGGATTGCTTCTGCAAGCTTCCAGATTCTGCGGTCATCCACAATTGCCAGTTCAGCAAGCAGCTCCTCGTCTGTGAGCTGGGTAAAATCATAGGACATAAGGCTATCCACATGCTGTTCAAGGGAACGGATTGCTTTCATAAGAGCACCCTCGAAGCTGTGACAGATACTCATAACCTCACCGGTAGCTTTCATCTGAGTGGTAAGGGTTCTCTTAGCTGTTATAAATTTGTCAAACGGAAGTCTCGGAATCTTAACTACACAGTAGTCAAGCATTGGCTCGAAGCTTGCGTATGTTTTTCCTGTGATCGCGTTAGGAATCTCATCCAGTGTGTATCCAAGTGCGATCTTCGCTGCAACCTTGGCAATAGGATAACCTGTAGCCTTACTTGCAAGTGCAGAAGAACGGCTTACACGAGGGTTAACCTCGATTACACAGTATTCAAAGCTATCTGGCTTCAGTGCATACTGAACGTTACATCCTCCGGTAATTCCAAGCTCTGTGATGATATTCAGAGCAGAGGTACGAAGCATCTGGTACTCCTTATCACCAAGAGTCTGAGATGGAGCAACTACGATAGAGTCTCCTGTATGAACACCAACCGGGTCAATATTTTCCATGTTGCAGACAGTGATGCAGTTTCCGGCACCGTCACGCATTACCTCATACTCGATTTCCTTCCAGCCTGCGATGCATCTCTCTACCAGAACCTCTCCTACACGGGAAAGACGAAGACCATTCTCCAGGATCTCACGAAGCTCAAATTCATTATGGGCAATACCGCCGCCGCTTCCGCCAAGGGTGTAAGCAGGACGAAGAACAACCGGATAACCGATAGAATTAGTAAATGCAAGACCATCTTCTACAGTTGTAACCACCTTAGAGGCAGCAACCGGCTCACCGATTTTTTCCATTGTATCTTTAAATTCCTGACGGTCCTCGGCCTTCTTAATGGTCTGGGCTGTAGTACCGATCAGTCTTACGTTGTGCTCTTTCAGGAAGCCTTTCTCATCCAGCTCCATAGCAAGGTTCAGTCCTGCCTGACCTCCCAGTGTAGGAAGAACACTGTCTGGCTTCTCCTTAAGGATCAGCTGCTCTACTACTTCTACTGTAAGAGGCTCAATATATACACGGTCTGCAATGTCTTTATCTGTCATAATGGTAGCCGGATTAGAGTTCAGAAGAACAACCTCCAGACCTTCTTCCTTCAGGGAACGGCAAGCCTGTGTTCCTGCATAGTCAAACTCTGCTGCCTGGCCGATGATGATCGGACCTGAACCAATAACAAGTACTTTTTTAATGTCTTTATTTCTTGGCATTATTTATTTCCTCCCATCATATCCATAAATCTGTCAAACAGGTATCCGGAATCCAGTGGTCCCGGGCATGCCTCCGGATGGAACTGTACAGTAAAAATGTTCTTTCCAACGTATGCCATTCCTTCATTCGTACCGTCGTTAACATTTACAAATGCCGGATGTGCAATGTTCTTCTCCTCAAGGTCCTTGGCATCTACTACATAGCCATGGTTCTGGGATGAAATGTAAACTCTGCCTGTTGCAAGGTCTTTTACCGGATGGTTTCCACCACGATGACCATACTTCATCTTATAAGTATCTCCGCCTGTTGCAAGTGCCATCAGCTGATGTCCAAGACAAATTGCAAAGATCGGCACCTCTGAATCATAAAGCTTCTTTACTTCTTTAATAATAGAAGTACATTCCTTCGGATCTCCAGGGCCGTTGCTAAGCATGATTCCATCCGGATTATCCGCCAGAATCTCTTCAGCTGGTGTGAGAGCCGGGTAAATTGTCACCTGACATCCACGCTCATTCAGAGAGCGGGCAATATTACGCTTAGCACCAAAATCCATGAGTGCAACCTTCGGGCCATTTCCCGGAAGGATTTCTTTCTCACGGCAGGTTACCTTTTCTACTACTTTACCAGTTGTATATGCTTTTAACTTGGGGAGAATTGCGTTTAAGTCATAATTTTCATCCACTGTGATCATACCGTTCATAGTACCTTTCTCACGGAGGATCTTGGTAAGAGCTCTGGTGTCGATTCCTGCGATTCCAGGAATATCATGTTTTGTCAAGAAATGCTGAATGGTGTCAACGCTTCTGAAATTGCTTGGAACACGGGATAATTCGCGTACAATAAACGCATCAATCCACGGTCTTGTGGATTCCTGGTCATCATAACAGATTCCGTAGTTTCCTATTAATGGATATGTCATGCATACAGCCTGACCTGCGTAAGAGGGGTCAGTCATTACCTCCAGATAACCAGTCATGGAAGTATTAAAAACGATCTCGCTGATGACTTCCCTTGCAGAGCCAATGCTGGTTCCTGTAAATACATGGCCATCTTCTAATATCAGAAATGCTTTCATACAATCTCCCTTTCTTAT
>CAKRVL010000101.1 GCA_934408705.1 uncultured Blautia sp.
TTTCTTCCAATGATCTGGATATTTCCATCCGGAAGATATCTGGCAACATCACCGGAATGATACAGGACTTCATAGCCCTCTGCATCGTCATAAATATTTTTCGTATAAACCTCAGCTGTTTTCTCCGGTTTATTCAGATAGCCTCTGGAAACCTGCCATCCGGATATCATAAGCTCACCGCAGGCACCATATGGAAGCAGATGACCAAACTTATCGGCTATATAAAGCTTGAAATTATCAAGTGCCTTTCCAATTGGAATGTTGGAGTAGTACTTATCTACTTCAAATATGGTTGTGAAAATTGTACACTCTGTAGGGCCATAAGCATTAAAGAATTTATAATCCTTCGGCGGCTCCATAGGTACAAGCTTCTCTCCGCCTATGGAAAGATATTGCAGGCTCTTGCAGCTCATTTCCATTGCAAACTGTCTTCCTACCTGTGTGGTCATAAAGGAATGGGTAACGCCATTCTCTTCAAAGTATCGCTGAAGTGCAATAAAATCAAGACGGATTTCTTCCGGAATAATGTGAAGCTCTGCACCGTTTGCAATTGCTCCGTAAATATCCATCATGGAAGCATCAAAACCAAAGGACGCATAAGCTGCTATTTTGGAGCTGTGATCTACATGGTAATACTTTTTGTACCAGTGGCAGAATGCAGTGATATTTCCATATTCCAGCATACAGCCTTTCGGCACACCGGTGGAACCGGAAGTGTACAGTAAAATAAACAAATCATGCATCTGAGGCTTTGTGAGCCGTACATCTGTGTCCTCCAGCTGTCCTATCTCATCTGTAAATAAAACAGGTCCCTGATATCCATCTACCAGCGGCAGGAGCTCTTTGTCTGCGATCAGAAGCTTCGCAGCGGAATCCTCCAGCATGTACATAAGGCGGTCCTTCGGATAAGTAGGATCAAGAGGCTGGTATGCTGCACCGGCTTTGATCACGCCCATTGGTGCGATGGCCATGTATTCGCAGCGGGGGATCAGGATGGAAACAACATCTTCCCTTCCGATTCCCTTTGATGCAATATATCTTCCAAGCTTGTCACTGATCTCGTCCAGTTCTTTATAGGTATATTTTTTATCCTTAAATACTACAGCTGTGTGATCCGGTACAGTCTGTACCAGTTCGTCAAACATATCAGAAATGGTTTTGCTTCTGTCAAATTCGTTTTCTGTATGATTGAATTCTGCAATCTTATCCACTCCACGCTGGGAAATCACGGAGATTTCGGAAACAAGTTTTGTCTTCAACGCGGAGCTCATGGCAGCTTCATAGGAATCCAGGATTCCGTCAATAAAGGCCTGGCTGTACATGTCGCTACGGTATTCTGCTGTAAGCACATAAGTGTGGTTGTACTCTCTTACCTGGATCAGCAGAGGCATTTTCGCCATATCCAGGGAAAGGTCGTGACCTCTGGCAATGGTGTCTCCGATTGGATAATCGTCGCTTAACTCTGCCTGATATGCAAAAGTAAGATCCGAATTCAGCCCGTATTTTGCACAGATATCGGAAAATGGGAAAATATCGTTTGCCATGGAGGACAGCATCTGCTCTGAAAGCTCTGCCATATACGCCTGTACGGTGGTCTTCGGGTCGAATTTGCAATAAACAGGAAGAGTTTTTACCAGCATGCAGACTGTGTTTTCAAGCCTGGAATCGTTTCGTCCATTATAAATAGTGGAAAACAGACTGTCCTCTGCATTGGAGTATTTTGCCATAAGGATGCCGAACAGACCTGTAAATAAAATATTCGGGGTAACCCCCAGCTTCTCGCAATAGGAAAGAATGGCCTCTTCTTTCAGGCCCATGATCTTCTCCAGATAACCTTTTTCAGGAGCTTTTCCATTCAGGTCTGGCATAGGAAGGGATTCTGTCTCAATTCCTTCAAAAATACTGTCATAATATTTCTCAGCTTTTTTGTATTTGCCCTCTTTCATCTGCTGCTCTTCGTCAAGGGCCGCATCAAATCCGGTATAGGACTCTTTTTCCAGTTTTTCACCCATATAAGCCTTATTGATATCTTCGAAAATGATATCATAGGAGTTGCCGTCAGCAATAATATGGTGGAAATCTGTAAAGAGGTATTTCTTATCTTCTGTCACATAAATTGCCACACGAAGGAGACGTCCTTTTTCCAGCTTAAACGGACGTACAAGGCTTTCCTTCTGGCTGGCAAATTTCTCATTTGTGGTCTCGATTACTTCCGGCACAAATGTCTCATTTCCAGGGCGCTGTACCATCTCCCCATTATCGTCAAGATACACCTGTGTAAGCAGGTAGGAATGGGCGCTTACCATTCTGGCAATTGCATCAGATAATTTCCGGGTATCCACTGCAGGATCCAGTTCAAAAAGGAATGGAATATTGTATACTGTGCTCTCAGGATTTTTGCTGCACTCTGCGAAAATACCCTTCTGGGAGCCTGTAAGCGGATAAACGTCCCTTTTCTCGTAAGTTCTGATTTTCGGTGCAAGCATTACATATTTTTCCAGCTTTTCCACCGTGTTATTTTCATGGATATCACTTGTTTTGACAGTGACTCCGAACTCATCTGAGATCAGAATGCAAAGTCTCATTGCACTTATAGAAGAAAGACCTGCTTTGTAAAAGCTTGTATCAATTCCGAAGAAGTCATTTTCCACAACCTGGGCAACAATTTCAAAAATCTTCTTCTGCATTGGTGTTTCCGGCTCTTTCAGGTTCTTGGGCTGGGAAACAGGCTTCGGCAATGCTTTTTTATCAATTTTACCATTCTGGGTTAAAGGCATTTTTTCCAGCTGGATAAAAACATCCGGAACCATGTAGTGTGCCAGTGACTCTGACGCATAGTCAGAAATCTCTCCGGATTCAATCTTATGATCTGCCATGAAGTAGCAGCACAGATATTTATTATCCACAGGTACTGTAATGCTGGTAACAATTCCCGGATAGCTATTTATTACTTCTTCAATCTCACCAAGCTCGATTCGTAAGCCACGCAGCTTGATCTGATTATCGATTCTTCCGAAAAATTCAATCTCACCCTCTGGATTTATCCTTGCAAGGTCACCTGTCTTATATGCTCTTTCCCCATTCAGCTCTATGAAAACAGCGGCTGTTTTTTCCGGCAGATTCATATAACCCCGGCCAACGCCAAGTCCTGCCACCACAAGCTCACCGGTTTCTCCATCCGAAAGGATTCTGTTCTCCTTATCCACAACATATACCTTGACATTGCCATTGGGAGCTCCGATAGTAATGTTTTTGCTGTCAGTGATCACCTTCATAGTACAGCTTATGGTTGTCTCTGTAGGTCCATAGCCGTTCATAATATAGGCATCAGGATTTACGGAACGGATCTTATCATAAAGTGCCGGCGGAAATGCTTCTGCTCCCACGTCAAAAACCTTAATTCTGGAAACTGCTTCCCGAAGCTGGGGCAGATCAATCATATTGGACAGATAGGTAGGTGTGGTAGTCATTATATCCACTTTATTTTTTATGATCAGCTCGCCAAGCATAAGCGGATTCAGGATCTCTTCATCACTTGCGATCACTGCAGTCATTCCATTCGTAAGAGGGAGAAATTCCTCCAGTACCGAAACATCAAATGTCATGGCTGCCATGGAAAGGGAAACGCTTCCACGGCTTACATAGCCATAGGTTTCTGCATTTCTTGGATCCGGGTTTACGAAATTCGCCAGATTGAGATGCTCGATCATAACACCTTTTGGTTTTCCGGTTGAGCCGGAGGTATAGATACAATAGCACAGGTCATGTTCACCGATCTGGGTATCCGGATTCTCTGTATTTGTGTGCTCAAGCAGCTCTTCCAGGAGCAGTATGGTGCAGGAAAGCTTCTCAAACAGCTCATGACGTTCCTCTGCGATCTGCTTCGTTGTAATGATAAACGGTGCTCCACAGTCCTCGAAAATAAACTGGATTCTGTCGTCAGGATAATCTGGTGCCGCCACAGCAAATGCACCTCCGGCCTTCAGAATGCCCTGTCGTACCGCATAAAAATCACAGCAGCGTTCAAGTACAACACCTACGATTTTTTCCCGTCCCACACCTTTTTCAATGAGAGCATTGGCAATTCTGTTTGCCCTCTCATTCAGCTGGGCATATGTGAAGCTTTCTTTACTTGAAGCCACAGCACATTCGTCAGGATGACGCCGCACCTGCTCTTCAAACAGCTTTGTTACTGGTTGAAACTCAAAAGCAAAATTGCTTTTTTCATTAATCACAGACATTTCCTGCACCTCCTAAAAAGATATAATTGTATTATTCATATCAATTGCACGGATGTAATCCATTGATTTTGACACTTTTTTCACAAGCTCTATTCCGTGGATATCAAATTCTTCATGATCGTAGCTGTATTCCAGCGGATTAAAGTTTACTCCATTATCTCTTATTCTTAATCTGCAGATATCATCCTCCAGACAAAGATTTATATCTATCCAGTTGGATGTCTTTCCGCCAAATTTAATAATATTTACGGTCATTTCTTCTGCACATACAGCAGCAAGGTTTGCCCTGTTTCCTGATACTCCGTTTTCCTTACAGAAATCCATGATTCTTCTGTTAACCTTCTGAGCATCCTCCATTGTACTTTTAATAGAGAAGTCCAGATTTGTTCCCGGATTTTTGTCCGGAACAATATAAAAGCTTGTATTTTTATGTTTGATCTTCCGGAAAATCCAGGCTGCAATTACAGTTATGAGCTCAGTAGCAACGAATCCAACTGCAATTCCGTCTATGCCGATTCCATCAATTTGTTTCCATAAATAAATTCCAACAAATGTAGCAGGCAAAACTACTACTGCATTTTCAAGGAATGTAACAAAGCTTGCGATTGCTGTTTCTTCGATAGATTCATAATAGCTGACAATAAATTTATTCCAGAGATAAGGAATTACACATATTGCAAAAATACGCAGTGCCTGAACCATCTGCCGTCCCAGCTCTCCGCCGCCGCTTCCAAACAAAATGGTAATCTGTTCGGTAAATAACATAATAAGAACGAATATGCCTGCCAGCACTATGTAGCTGTATTTCAGCATCTTTTTGCAAAGAACACGGATACCCACATAATCCTTTTCACCAAAAAGAATTCCTGCAACATTCGGGATCACCCCAATGATTCCACCGGTAAGCATTTCCACGATCAACAGGACATTATCACAAACTGTAAATACCGCCATTCCTTCTTCGCCGGTCTGGTTCATGATGATCGTATTCAGACCAAGTGCCTTCACAAAATTAGTTGCCATAAAAACAAGCATGGGAACACCTGTCACCACTGCTTCTCCTATCACCACAAAATCCTTTGCCTTCAGCCGGACGAAACGGATATTTCGTTTATCTGAACGCACATACAGCAAGAAAACTCCCATGGCAAATAAGAATCCAAGCACTGTGGATAAAGAGGCTCCGGTAATTCCAAGGGGCGTAAATCTGAGGAAAATATAATCCAGCACAAGATTTATCACATTCGCCAGAATGAGGTATACTGATGCCAGCTCAGGATGATTCTCCACGCCAAGATAGCTTACCATCATCAGGCCAATTCCAATTACCGGTGCACCAAGCATACTGATGCGGATGTAATCTCTGGTATATGCAGTCAGCATACCATCGCCTGATACGAGAAGCCGTGCAACAGGTCCTGCCGCAGGGAATGCACAGATTGAAAAAATAAGACCAACCACAAGTGTCACTATGAAGGTTGCTGAAAATAATCTGGAAGCACCTTCCCTGTCACGTTTACCCAGCATATTTCCCACTGCTATGGAACCGCCTACTCCAAGGCAGTAACCGGTAAGCTGAACAATAGTTTCAACCGGGAGACTCATTGTGACAGCAGCCATCGCCTCTACACCAATTAAATTACTTACAAAAATCGTGTCCACAATGTTTCCCAGCTGAAGTGCCAATGACATCATAATGCCCGGAATAATATACTTATTCAGCTTCGCATTTAACAATCTGTTATTTGTTTTTTCCACCATTTCATCCCCTTTGTTTTTATATATTATTGCTAAATAAAACTGGACTTTACCATATTTATTTATAATTTAGCACAAAAAAGTTTGTATTTCAACTACAATAAAAACAAAATACCGGCTTCCAAAGAATATCTCCACTGTGAGCATTCTTTTCAAAAGCCGGTATTTCTGTATATAATGTAAAGTGGATATTCCAGGTCCGCTTCGCTACTTGAAGCGGACCTGGAATGCTTATCTGCGTTCAAATGCCTTCCAACGCCCTGTGACAGGCTACCTGGTGTCCTTTTTCTACTTCACGCAGCACAGGAACCTCTGATCTGCAGCGCTCTGTGGCATATGGACAGCGGGTATGGAATTTACATCCGGATGGCGGATTATAGGCACTTGGCACATCCCCCTCCAGAATGATACGCTGACGTTTCCTCTTCACATCCGGAAGCGGAATGGCGGAAAGAAGCGCCTTCGTATACGGATGCATAGGATTGGAATAGAGCTGATCCTTTTCTGCAACCTCAGCTACACTTCCAAGATACATAACTGCAATACGGTCACTGATATGGCGGACCACGCTCAGATCATGGGAAATAAACAGATAGGTCAGATTTTTCTTCTGCTGCATATTTCTCATAAGATTCAGAACCTGAGCCCTGACCGATACATCCAGCGCAGAAACTGCCTCATCACAGACGACAAATTCCGGATTCAGGATCAGCGCCCTTGCAATTCCGATTCTCTGTCTCTGTCCACCCGAAAACTCGTGAGGAAAACGATTCAGATACTGCTTGTCCAGGCCAACCTCCTGAAGAATCTCTTCTACCATCTCACGGCGCTCTGCCTTGGTGCCAACCTTATACACCTCAAGAGGCGCGCTGATCAGATCATATACTGTCATTCTCGGGTTCAGAGAGCTATAGGGATCCTGGAAAATAATCTGCAGCTTCCGGCGCATTTCCCACATTTTCTTCTTATCATATGTAAGAATATCTTCTCCGTTATAGAGAACCTGGCCTTCCGTTGCCGGAATCAGGCGCAGGATCGTTCTTCCCAGAGTAGATTTACCACAGCCGGACTCTCCAACCAGACCAAGCGTTTCTCCCTTTTTTATAGAAAGACTGACATGGTCAACTGCTTTTACTACGGATGGCTGACGATTCAGAAGCCCTTTTTTTGCCGTAAAATATTTTGATAAATCTTTTGTTTCCAACAAAATATTCGTGTTCTCGCTCATTATTTCTCACCCTCGTATCTGAAGCAGCTTACCAGAGAATTTTCAACATGGTAAACGCCTGGTTTTTCTTTCATACAGCGTTCTTTTCCATAAGGACATCTTGGGGCAAATCTGCATCCTGCAGGCATAGCTCCCGGTGCCGGAACAGTACCCTCGATGGTGTTCAGCATTTCCACATCCTCGTCCAGTCTGGGGATGGAATTAAGAAGTCCCTGTGTATACGGATGCTTCGGTTTTTCGAAAATATCCTCGATGCTGCCATACTCTACTGCTTTTCCGGCATAAAGAACAAGCACATCATCAGCAGTCTCGGCAACCACGCCCATATCATGGGTAATCAGCATAATTGCTGTTCCCATTTTTTCACGGAGCTCACACATCAATTCCAGGATCTGCGCCTGAATGGTTACATCCAGCGCTGTAGTTGGCTCATCTGCAATAAGTAATCTTGGTTCACAGGACACAGCCATGGCGATCATTACTCTCTGGCGCATACCACCGGAAAGCTGATGGGGATATTCCTTCATTCTTTTCTCAGGTGCTGCGATTCCAACACGTTTCAGAACATCAACAGCTCGTACCCAGGCCTCTTTTTTGCCACAATTCTGATGAAGCATAATAGGCTCCATCAGCTGATTTCCTATGGTCAGAGTAGGATTAAGGGCAGTCATTGGATCCTGAAAGATCATGGCTATATCATTTCCCCTGATTTTGCACATCTCCCTCTCCGGAAGTCCTACCAGCTCTTTTCCATCCAGTTTAATGCTGCCTCCGGAAATACGTGCATTGCTGCTAAGAAGCTGAAGGATGGACATGGATGTAACACTTTTCCCACATCCGGACTCACCTACGATTCCAAGTATCCTGCCTTTTTCTACGGAAAAGCTTACTCCGTCAACAGCTGTATTGATTCCTTTTTTTGTTTGAAATTGTACCTGTAAATTCTCTACTGAAAGTAAAGATGCCATAGTTGTGCTCCTTTTCCCTGCTTGTTACTCTTTATCCCACTCCCAGGAAGACCAGTTCAGACCATTAAAGTCTGCAACGTTCAGGTTCTTCATGCTCTTGTTATAAGCGGTGAGAAGATTCTTGGTATATAAGTATCCCATAGCTGCTTTTTCCACAACTTTTTCCTGATACTCATCAAAGTATGGTTTTCTTGCATCAAAGGTAAGCTCTGCATTTCCTTT
>CAKRVL010000102.1 GCA_934408705.1 uncultured Blautia sp.
ATACCGGTCTACCTTGCCGTCAAAACATAAATTCTGGACTCATAGTCAGTACATGGAGCATCTTCACAAGTAGGTTCACCTGCTGTACCATCTGTAGTGATAAGTCCCAGATTCATTAATTCATCTCCATAATTTTCGGTTCCATTATATTCATTTCTGTAAACAAAATCTGGATCCAGTCCCTGAAGACGTACTCTGGTATAATCAGCATTTACTAAATTTCTTTCTCTGTACCAGAATACAAGTGCACGTTTTTTGTCCTGGCTGACAGTCATCCATACAGTTTCATTTCCTTCAAATGGACTCTTCAGCCTGTAGAAGCTTCCGAACTGGATCAGCTCTCTGTATTCCTTCATAAATGCGATCTGTTCTTTCACCTGACAGATTTCCTCAGCAGACAGCTTATTCAGATCAAGCTCATACCCAAAGGTTCCAAAATATGCAACATTAGCTCTGGTATGTAATGGTGTGCTGCGGTTTAACTGATGATTAGGAACTACAGAAACATGGCTTCCCATAGAACTTACCGGATAGCACATGCTTGTTCCGTACTGGATTTTCACACGCTCTGCTGCATCCGTATCATCACTGGTCCATCCCTGAGGTGCATAATACAGGATTCCCGGATCGAACCGTCCGCCGCCACTTGCACAGGACTCAAACAAAATATACGGAAATGCAGTGTTTAATCTTTCATACAGATCATAAACTCCCAGAATGTATCTGTGGAATACCTCCCCCTGGCGGTCTGCCGGAAGTGCTGCCGAATAACATTCTGTAATGCTTCTGTTCATATCCCATTTAATGTAAGAAATCTTTGCTTCTGAAAGGATCTTATACATCATACCATAGATACAATCTAC
The DNA here is from genome assembly GCA_934408705.1 of uncultured Blautia sp. Lineage (GTDB taxonomy): Bacteria > Bacillota > Clostridia > Lachnospirales > Lachnospiraceae > Blautia_A. Next base: position 864 of record CAKRVL010000102.1, read on the forward strand.
AACTTCTTTTCTAGAAAAATCCAATACATACTGATTTCTTCCATGGCAGGAATTTCTCTCAGGTGTCTGCAGGATCCAGTCCGGATGTGCACGGTAAAGATCAGAATCCTTATTTACCATCTCAGGTTCAAACCACAAGCCAAACTTCATGCCCATTTCTTCAATACGGTCAGCAAGTCCCTTGATTCCAAACGGAAGCCGTTTCTTATTTGCTACCCAGTCACCAAGACCGGCATGGTCATTGCTTCTTTCCCCAAACCAGCCATCGTCAAGAACAAATAGTTCTACTCCGCATTCTTTCGCTTTGGCAGCAATCTCTACAAGACGATCTTCTGTAAAATCAAAATAAGTGGCTTCCCAGTTATTATTAAGAATTGGTCGTGGACGGTCTCTCCAGTAACCTCTTGCCAGTCTCTTCTGATATAACTTATGGAAGGTCTGGCTCATTCCATTTAAGCCCTGATCTGAAAATACCACTACTGCTTCCGGAGTCTGAAAGCTCTCACCGCAGTCCAGCTTCCAGTCAAAATTCTGCGGGTTGATTCCAACAGTGACGCGGGTAGTATTATGGGTATCTACCTCTGCCTGCATTCTGTGATTGCCACTGTAAATAAAACTAAATCCCATAACCTCTCCGGAATTTTCTGTTGCTGATGGACGTCTCAGCACAATAAAGGGATTATGCTCATGGGAGGAATTTCCTCTGATACTTCCTACAGACTGGGTTCCCTGTTCCAGAGCCCGTTCTATAATATGGCGTTCTCTGGACCACGCTCCTGAAAACTGCATCCATACGTAATCCTTGTCCGGAAGATCCAGATTAAGGCTCATTGCAGTTAACAAATGGACCGGAGCACTTCCCTCATTAACAAATCTGGCGCTTCTTGCCAGGATTCCCTTCTGGGAAAAAATAGTATAAAGAAGCTCCAGTACAATACCAGTTACCTCATCCTTCAGCTTCACACGTAAAGTCTGTGCTTCCTTCTCGCTTTCTGTATAAGTCGCAGGAAGTCCCGGAAGCTTCGGCTTACCCTCTGTAATAGAATGACTGGTATAGATGAACTCAGAAATCCTGCTGCCATTTTCCTGAAGAATCTCAACTGCAGGATAACGATAATCAGAGTTTCCATATACCGGACATTCCAGTTTCAGATGTTCCAGAGAAAATTTACGGTTTCCCTCATAGACACAGGCTGCCATTGCTCTCTGCTTTGTTTCAAGAAGATAAGAAAAATCTTCCCTGTCATGGATCCTTTTACCAAAATATAAGTTGCCCAGATTTCCATTTGGGAGTACACACATAATATAACTGATTTCGTCATTAAATAAATGGAAGGTCTTTGAACCTTCATGGAAAATAATGCTCATAACGCTCCCCTTTCCCTGATAAACTGCTTGTTTTAATTAAATTTATTATAGGAAAAGTTGTTCTAAAGCGTTATGGCATTATGTTTACAAAAACCCTCAAAATGTTAATTGTTCATCAACAGCTCCAATTCCATCTTTGACATTTCCAAATTTCTCCGACTTCTGTTTCTGTCCAGTTTGCGGAACTGAGTTGGTGTCAGTCCGATTTCCTGCTTAAATGCCCTTGCAAACCTTTCTGCATTCCCATAGCCACAGGATTTTCCTACAGCTTCCACAGACAGCTCCGTAAGGGTTAATAGCTCTTTTGCTCTTGTCACACGATATTTCTTCAGGAAATCTTTTGGCGAAATGTTAAGCTCATTCATGAATATGGTATACAGATAACTGCGGTTAATGTTTAAATGCTCAGCCAGCTCATATACCCCAATGCCACTGGCATATTCATTCTTTATAAATGCCATGGCTTCTTTAACATATCCCGCGTATCCGTTTTTACTCCAATCTTCTGTTTCTTTGGAGCTGCCCAGATAAGAATCAATTACCAGATCCTGTGCAAGGACAGAAAAAAAATCGTATAATTTGCCCTGCAGATAGTACAGATTTGAAGTAGTCATCTTTGTATGCTTCAGCATATCTAATACGATTTTTTTTAATTCATCGCCTCTTTCCGACCTGAAAATCAGCTGTTCACTATTTAATCCGATATCACGGATATATTTACCCGCATTGGTTCCCCCCACTCCAACCCACAGGTAACTCCAGGGGTCCTCTTTGTCCGCCTGATAAAAGGTCTGGGTATCCGGTTCAATGAGAAATCCCTGTCCTGCAGTAAGACAGTGCGTCTGACCGGCAGCCTGGTATCTTCCTTTTCCCTTTAATACAAAATGGATCAGATAATGTGGGCGTGATGCCGGTCCATAGCAATGCAGTGGCTTGCATTGCGCATAGCCACTGTAGCTTAAATAAAATTCTTTAAATTTCGGTTCCTGTAACTGCAGGACATAAGAATTTTCCATAATAAAAATCTGCTTTCTACTAAAAATTACTCTCCTTGCGGTTTCCCTGCTCTCTACAGGCATTTCCTATATTTGTCAGGCAAAGCACTGTACCTACCAGGAAAAGTCCGGGGATCAGAATGATCCACCATGAGCCTGTCATCAGTGCCTTTTCAGATAATGACAGCATACTTCCCCAGGTAATTACCTCTATAGGAAGGCCAATTCCCATAAAGCTTAATGTAGCTTCTGAGATCATGGCAGTTCTTACGTTCATGACTACCATAAACATAATAGAGGAAAAGAAATTCGGTACCAGATGCTTCCACAAAATATGAAAGAATCCGGATCCCATACATCTTGCTGCAATAATATACTCGCTGTTTCTGATCTGTCGTACCTCGGTACGCACTACCTTGGCGATGCTTGTCCAACTGGTAACTCCGATTACAAAAGATAAGCTGAGTACATTTGCATTTCCCATAATAGCCTGTAATAATATGATCAGAAGAAGAGAGGGAATACTTAAAAATACTTCTGTAAATCTCATGATCAGTTCATCCAGCCAGGCCGGTGCCACACCGCTGAATGCACCAATTACCACTGCAATAAAAGTAGAAATCACAGTAGCCAGTCCACCGATCATAAGAGAGATTCTTCCACCATACCAGATCATGGAAAAAATATCCCTTCCCATGGTATCTGTACCAAAAAGGAACTCTTTATCCGGTGCCTTATTGTAGTTCAAAAGATCCATATAAGTAGGATCCTTTGTCATAATCAGCTCCGCACACAGGCATCCAAGTACAATAAGCAGTAATACTGTAACAGAAACTACAGGCTTTCCCTCGTACCATTTTTTCTTTTTTTCCGGAATTACTTCTGCCCTTCTGCGGCTGCCTGCCAGTTCAAATGAATTATTTGTCATCCTTCCACTACCTCCGATTTCTCGGTTATTACTTCATCCTTCATACGAGGATCGATCTGTTCATTGATAGTCTGGCTGACAATATTACAGAAGATCACCAGGATTCCAGACATCATGCAAAGAAGCATCAGCAGGTTATAATCATGGTATCTGGCACTCTCATAAGACAGCGCTCCGATTCCCGGATATGAAAAAACACTTTCTACTACGTAGGTTCCTCCCAGTACATGAGGTACTGCAATAGCCATAATACTCAGATAAGCCGGCAATACATTTCGAATACAGTGACGGAACATAAGAGTTCTCTTATTTAAGCCCTTTGCCTTTGCAAGAAGCACATAGTCAGCACGGACTTCTTCCAGAATCTTGTTTCGGATCATGTAAGCATAATACCAGAGATGCTCCAGAACTACAATAGTTAACGGCATGATCAGATGAAGAATCCTGTCTCCAATATCTCCCGCCTTCTGTGTGCTATAAGCACCACTGCTTGGCAGAAGCTTAAGATTTACGGAAAAAACCAAAATCAGCACTAATGCCATCCAGAATTCCGGAATACAGCTGGATATAGTTCCAAGCTTACACAAAATCTTGTCTGCCAGACCGTTTTCTTTCCAGGCACAGAGAATTCCCAGAAGGAGAGAGCCTGCAAAAATAAACAAAAACCCAACACCTCCAAGAAGCAGTGTGTTCCCAATTCGTCCGCCGATGACTTCCACTACATCCTGTTTATATTTAAAGGAAATTCCGAATTCTCCATGAAAAGCATTCTTTACCCACTTTACATACTGGGTAGAGATAGGCTCGTTCAGTCCCAGCTTCTCCATAGCCCATTCCCGTTCCTCCGGGCTCATTTTCTCTGTACGGTCGCCATAATAGGAAATCAGAGGATCTCCCGGGGCAAGACGTGCCACATAAAAAACGGCAACAGATAATATAAACACAGAAATCAGGAATACCAGACATTTTTTACCATAATATGTCAGCTTTTCAGGTCTCATTTTTGCTGTACTCCTTTTTTATTTTTTTCACATGGAAGCATTGCAAAGTGTCCAGGTGACACTTCTGTCCATACACTGTTTTCCATACCTTCCCCATCATAGTGCTGCAAAACCCTCGCTCTTTCCCGAATCGGGTCCGGAACAGGAATTGCAGACAGCAGGGTTTTCGTATAGGGGTGAATCGGATTAGCGTACAACTCTTCTGATGGAGCCAGCTCTACCAGCCTGCCCTGATACATAACACCAACCCGGTCACAAAGATATTCCACCATAGCCAGGTCATGTGCAATAAACAAAAAGGTAAATCCATGCTCCTCCTGCAAATGGCGGAACAGGTTTACGATCTGTGCCTGTATGGATACATCCAGAGAAGCGATAGGTTCATCAGCCACCAGGAATTCCGGTTCCATACAAAGAGATCTTGCTATAGCCACACGCTGTCTCTGTCCACCTGACAGCTCAGATGGATACCGTTCCAGATAACTGTTCTCCAGTCCCACATATTCCATCTGAAAAGCAGCTTCTTTTCGATAGCTTCCTCTTTTTGGTGTTATATGCTGGATTTTCATCGGTTCTGCAATAATATCTTCCACTTTCATTTTCTGATTCAGACTGGATGCAGAGTCCTGAAAGATCATCTGCCTTCTGATCTGAAGCATTTTTTTATTTTTCCGGAATTCTTTTTTATCGCAGATATTCACATTTTTATACCAGATTTCACCTGCTGCCGGTTGATAAATATTCATCAGACATCTGGCTACTGTGGATTTTCCGGAACCGGATTCTCCTACCAGACCAAATATTTCACCTCTGTGGATCTGAAAGGAAACGTCATCCACAGCCTTCACTGTGACCTTTTTCGTCAGATGAAACTGCTGTGTCAGATGTCTGACATCCAATAATACTTCTTTATTCAACGCTTCGTTCCTCCATAGGTGATTTTATCTTCGGTGCTCTCGGATCCAGAAGCCAGGTTGCCGCATAATGGGTATCTGTTATCTGAAACATAGGCGGCATTTCTTCATAATCAATATTCAGAGCATATTCATTTCTGCAGGCAAAGGCATCACCTTTTAGCGGTCCTGTCAGTGTAGGAGGCATGCCAGGAATTGTATACAGCTGCTCTTTTCCATTTGCAAATGCAGGAAGTGACTTCATCAGCCCCCAGGTATAGGGGTGCCTTGGATCATAATATACTTCCTCTGCTGTACCGATCTCAACGATCTTACCTGCATACATTACAGCTACCCGGTCAGCCACCCTTGCAACTACTCCCAGATCATGAGAAACCAGGATAGTAGCAGTTCCAAGCTTCATCTGGATTTCTCTAAGGAGATCCAGAATCTGAGCCTGAATAGTCACATCAAGTGCAGTGGTCGGTTCATCCGCAAACAAGATGTCCGGATCTGCTGCCAGGGCAATTGCCATAACGCATCTCTGGCGCATTCCACCTGAAAACTGCCATGGATACTGATGATAGCGTTCCTTTGGATGGGAAATTCCCACCAGCTCCATAAGCTCCATTACTCTTTCGTATACCTGATCCTTCGTATAGTCTTTTCTGTGTATCATCACCGCTTCCGCGATCTGTTTTCCAATTTTTATAGTGGGATTCAGGGATGTCATTGGATCCTGAAAGATCATGGAAAATACTTTTCCACGCAATTTCTGCATATCCTTTTCCCGGTAGCCTGTAATATCCTGTCCATTGATGGAGATGCTGCCACTTTTTATCCTGGCACTCTTTGGCAAAAGCTTCATGATACTTTTACAAAGCACACTTTTCCCGCAGCCGGATTCTCCTACAATAGCCAGCACTTCTCCCTTCTTTAACGCAAAAGAAACATCCCGAACCGCCTGTACTTCACCGGCTGGGCTGTCTATGCTTACTGAAAGATTTTTTACCTCTAATAAGTGTTCCATTTTCTGTCCTTTATCCAATCGTGTGAAAAGGGGGCACATCCATGCCCCCGTCACATTTATTATCTTTCCTTATTCTTCAATTGTCCAATCTGCAACATTCCAGAAAATTCCAACTCCGTGATGTCCCATAATGGTGTCTGGATCAATTCCCTTAACATTGCTATCTGCTACATAGTTCGCATCAATATAGCAGATCATTGCATAAGCAGGATCCTCTGCAAGCGCTTCCTGGAACTTAGCATAAGCCTCTGCACGAACCTCCGGGTCATCGGTCTGTCTTGCTTCTGTCAGATACTGGTCAACTTTCTCGTTAGAGTAGCTGGAGTAGTTAGCTCCCTTATCTGTTCCAAATACTTTATATGTATGATCATCAGCGTCAAATGGGCTTCCCCAGCCAATGAGGAATGCCATCTGTCCAGCCCAGTCTGTCTGTGCCGGGATCTCTACGGATACATCCATACCAATTTCTTTCAGCTCCTGTGCTGCGATCTGTGCCATATCAATACGTACCTGATCTCCTGCACTTACGCTGATCACAAATCCCACTTTCTCACCATCGCGGTAATAGAAGCCGTCATCACCCATTTCACAGCCTGCTGCTTCCAGAATTTCTTTTGCTTTTTCCGGATTATAATCGTAATGCTCTACATTCTCGTTATTATAGATATTTCTCTGAAGAGGGCCGTAAGCAGGCATTCCCTGTCCCAAAATAACTGCATCAATGATTGCCTGACGGTCAAGGGCATAGCATACTGCAGGAATCAGGTCACGGTTCTTCTGCCAATATTCATTACCAAAGTTAAACATGATACCACGATAATCAGCAGTCTTCATATCATAGCAGGTGAATGCATCGTCATCTGCAAATGTAGCTGCATCCTTCGGTGTTAACAGTGCAAGATTCAGCTCTCCGGATTTTAACTGCAGTGCCTTTGCATTATCGTCTGGTACGATTTTAAATACGACCTTGTCAATGTTAGGCTCGCCTTTAAAATAATTCTCGTTCTTTGTCAGCGTGATTGCCTGTCCTTCATCCCAAGATTCAATCATGTATGGGCCTGTTCCGATCGGATGGCGGAAGAAATCAGATGTCTGCATATCTTCGCCCTCCAGCAGATGCTTCGGAAGTACAGCCATTGTCATATAGTCAAGAAATGCAACGTTTTTGTCTTCCAGTTTAAATGCAACTGTGTGATCATCGATTACATTGAT
>CAKRVL010000103.1 GCA_934408705.1 uncultured Blautia sp.
GCTTTTAACTCAATCAATAAGGCAACCAAAGTTACCATAATCGGCAGTGGACCCGGCTGTCCGTATGGCCTTAACCCTGAGTGGGTGATCCAAAACAATTGCTTTGAAAAGACTCTGTCTGTTACGCTGCATCTTCGTCTTTCAAAATCGGATTTATAATACCATGTCGAAAATAATCTGTCAATAATTATTTTTCCTTTTGTGAGTCCCAAAATTCTTGCTTTTTTCTTATTTTCTATCCAGAATTTTATTAAATCGCCTGAAGAAGGTTGATGTTGTAATGATTGCTGCAAGTATATCGCTGATTGGCTCAGCCAGAAAGACGGCAAATACCTTATTCTGGATAAAAAGGGGCAGGATAAAAATCAGCGGTATTAACAGGATCAGCTTTCTTAAGCAGGCAAGGAGCAGACTGACTTTTGCCTGTCCCAATGCCATAAAGCTCTGCTGACAGGAAACCTGGAATCCAAGGGAAAAAATACCCGCCATATAGATTCTCAGTGCCCATGCAGTGTAAGTGATCAGTTCCGTGTTGTTGGAAAAAATGCCTGCAAAGAGCTTTGGAAACAGAAGCATGATCAGCCAGAAACATCCTGTAAAGATTGTACAGACTGTAAACTGTGTGAAGAATGCTTTTTTAACACGATCCTTATTGCCGGCACCGAAATTATAACTCATAATGGGCTGTCCACCCTGGCATATTCCCTGCAGCGGCAAGGTTGCAAGCTGGCTGACACTTGTTATAATAGTCATGGCACCAACGGCAAGGTCACCACCATATCTGGAAAGACTGGAGGTGAAGCTGATGGACAGAATACTTTCCGTGGACAACATGACAAAAGTGGATACTCCCAGTCCAAGACAGGGTAAGATAATGTCTTTTTGTAATTTGAAATTCTCTTTCCGGAGATGGAGAATGGTTTTTTTGCCTGACAGGAAACGAAGAATCCATATGGCGCCCACAGCCTGACTTAAAACTGTAGCGAGTGCAGCACCTCTTACTCCCAGGTCAAATACAAATATAAAAATCGGATCCAGAATGATATTGATCATTGCACCGATTACGGTGGTCATCATACTGATTCTGGCAAATCCCTGCGTGGTGATAAATGGATTCATTCCCATTACGATCAGGACAAAAATACTTCCCAGTATATAGATTCTTGCATATGCTACTCCGTAAGGAAGTGTCTTATCACTGGCGCCAAACAGTGTCAGAAGCTGTGGGGTGAAAGCAAAAAAGATCACGGTCAATGCTACTGCCATGATAATGAGAAGTGAGAAGCAGTTTCCCAGTATTTTTTCTGCTGTAGTATTGTCCTTTTTTCCCATGGAAATCGCAGCGCGGGGAGCTCCTCCTGATCCTGCGAGCATGGCAAAAGCATTGATCAGCATAAGAATTGGCGTAAACAATCCCACACCAGTTAATGCTGCGGCTCCAACACCGGGAATGTGTCCAATGTAAATACGGTCTACAATGTTGTATAAAAGATTGATAATCTGTGCCACAACTGCGGGAATCGCAAGCTGTGCCAAAAGACGTGGAATTTTTTCCGTTTCCATCGCCTGTGTGTTAGATGTACTATTCATATCTGTTTTCTCCTTGTCTTTGCTGATTTTTAGACATTTATATTTTTTACTGTAAATTTTTTTGCATAAACATTCCATTCCGTCTGAAAATAAGAGCTTATCCGATCTGGCTGAAAGGTATTTGGGTAGTTTTTAATAGATTTCCAATTATTCAATTCATTCAGTTACCTTTTTCTTATCATAAAATTCAAATATGAATTATTATAGGGGGATGTCAATTGACACCCCCCTTGTACAGTTTTAACAAATCAGGCAAGGTCTTTACATTGCCCCTATTTACCTGATATATAAATTATGAATATTTTATCAGTTTGCCATTTTTTACATTCAAAATAACCTTATGCTTTTTCTGGGAAGATGAATCCTTTGAATTCATTTCATATAGAATTGTTACTTTATTTCCAGAGATAGTTATTTTATTTGGCCAGTAATTTCCTGTTTTGCTGATACTTTTCTTCCAGAGAACTTTTCCTTTTGGAGACACTTTATAGATAGTAGTGTCATAATAGCCGGTTACATAAAGATTATTGTCTTCGTCAAATCTGATAACATGTCCTGCTGGACTGATCGGGGATGAAGTCCATAAACATTTTCCGTCTTTTTTACGCAATGCCATGACTTTAGAATTTTCAAAAACATAAACTCTGTTCTTACGGACAACACATTTTGTTTGCGCAAGTTCTGTAGCCGGATATTTCGAGGTTACATATTTCCATACTACTTTCTTTTGCTTGTCCAGTCCCCTTACAGTCATAAATTCTTTATCATTTTTGTAAGAGGTTTTTGAAGTGACTGTTGAAGCAGCCCGCTTTTTGGCCTGAACAGGCATGGTTATTGAAAAAGCCAGTAATAAAAATAATAGTGCTGTTAATATGGTTTTTCTGCTTTTTTTCTTCATAGAAATACACCTCCTTTTATAAGAATATCATACTTAATATGAACAAAATATGCAATATAATAAAAGAAAGTATTTCCTATTAAACGTCAATTTTGCCTGGTTTTGTTAAATTGTGTCAACCAAATCGCAGCCACTTATGATCTGACTCCAGCGGTTTTCACGCATGCTTGCGTCTTTTTCAAAATAAGAGAGTCTTTTGGCTTCCAGCTCTTCCAGGTGAGCTGTTTTTCCATTTAGATAGTGCTCCACTCTTCGTCTGGTACTATTTAATCTGGTGAGCACACCACCAAGTTTTATATCCATCAGTTCATAACCGAATGGCTTTGCCTCATTCATCCACAAATCTTCCCTAAGGAGCTTCATACTTTCTAGTTCCTGAATGATTTCCGGAATATCCTGTTCACAGATTTCTTTTAAAATAATATGATCCTGACTGTCGTAAGCTTTTTTTAGCCGAACTCCAAGGTCTGCTTTTTTTGCCAGAACTGCAGCCAGTTTTTCGTAATATGCAAATAAAGGTGCGAATTTTGGTGAGGCAGCTTGGCAATGTTCCATTTTGTCTCTTACAGCTCCATAATATGATTCTGTATTTACACCACTATCTGCCACATCATGATCGAAAATTCCAATCATAGGATCCTGGTATAGAAGAAATTTAGAAGGATTATGTGTTTTCTGATTGGTTTTGCCATCTAAAAACAGGGAGTCAAAAGCTTCCAGTTCCATAAAATCGTCCAGATTTCCGCCGGTACAATTTCTAAATTCCTCTTCCAGTGCCTGGTGATCATATTCCTGATGAAAACCAAGGTGTGCGAAAAGGACAAGTCCCGGAAGCACTGCATCCACCGGAGTTTCAGCGCCGTTGTCCAACCAGGCTGTACAAAGAATTTCTTTTATCCTGTACTTCTTACATGTCTGAAGTGCTGCTTTTGTAGTGGCGAATGTTTTGGAATAATTGGGAGAGATTCCGTTCCAGATCCAGGAACCGCCGGCAAAAATCACATTGTCAGATAACTGTTCATGAACATCTAGCAGCTTCTCATAGATTTTTTCATCATCATGGTAATAATCCCAGTATACAAGACCAAGACCTTTTTCAGGTTTTTCCCATGAAGAACAGTCAGTATGATCCGGAAAATTATAATAGGTACCATTTGTGTTGGCTGTAATATACATATCGCTCCAGATCATAGGCTCCAGATCAAGCTTTTTACAAATATCAAGGACGCGTCTGCAATGCTCTTTTATAAGAACGGAGCTTTTTTCGTATCCATTTTCATATAAGTATTCTCCCAGTCCTAAAAGAACGGCTTCATCCATTCCAAGATGTACACGGCGTGTGGAAAAGGATGCTTTCACAGCCTTAAGGAGACGCTCAATGAAAACGTAGGTTTCTTCTTTTCCCACCATAAGAATATCAGCAGAGTCCCTGATCTTACTTTTTCCCGGCCATTTCAATGCATTGTGCAGATGTGCCAGAGTCTGGATGCAGGGAACAAGCTCGATTCCAAAAAGAGACGCATAGGCATCCATTTCCTGAATTTCAGCTTTGGTGTAACGGCCACGGTAAATTCCGAAATAAGGCTCCTCCGGCACTTCATAGGTATCCTCTGTATAGAGCATGAGTACATTCATTCCAAGCTTTGCTAATGTGCGGATAATGGATTTTACCTTTTCAACTGTAAAAACTGCGTTACGAGAACAATCCAGCATAAAGCCGTTTCGCTGAAAATAAACAGTTTCCTTGCATTGATAAGTAGTATCCTTCAGATGATGGAGTGCCTGGTTCAGACCTCTGTAATAATGGGCGGCCTCCTTACAGGTAATCTGAAGCTGATTTGGAGTTTTGTTTACTATAAGTTGCGGAACTTTATCGTAATTTACCAATATTTCCAAATTTTGTGAAATCTGAGGAAATTCTTTTAATAATATTTCTGTACCTGCGTTTAGTTTTTCACGCTCTGTTACAGACGGTGAAAAAGAAATCTTCATGGTTTCATTCTCCTTTTGCAATTATTTCGGGTTTTAATATCGCATAAATCCGGACATCATGCATCCTCCGGCAGCTCCTGCATTAATAACCTGAGCTAATCGTTCCTGATTAATTCCGCCGATGGCATATACAGGAAGAGGACAGCTGCTGCATATTTCTCTGACAAATCCTACACCTTTTCCCGGAAGTCCCTTCTTACACTCTGTTTCAAAAATAGTTCCAAGTATGATTTGTGTGGCGCCACCTTTTATTGCTGTTTGCACATCTTCCATGCTGTGACAGGAAACGCTGATTTCCCGGAAATTCTTTTTTAGCGAAGTTGTTTCTGCTTCTGACAGTGCTTTTAGCACGGGAATGGAAAGGTGAATATTCTTACAGCCGGTTTTTCGGGCAATTTCAAGCTTTGTCTGCAAAAAACAGGTTACTTTTTCCATCTGACATAACCTTAGGACTTCCCTTGCCAGATTTTCATATTCTTCATCAGTTAAATCCTTTTCCCTGAGGATCAGTGCATGAGGATGCAGCTTTGTAACTTTTTCCAGCTGTTTCAGGAAGTCCCCCTGCACAAGGTGGCGGTTAGTGATCACAATGGTATGTTGGTAGCTGTTATACATAAAGGTAATCGTTCAGAACCGGCTGCAATCCCTCCTGTTCCATGTCCTGATACATGGATTCAAAGGAACGGGAATCATTAATCTCAAACTGTTCATCTCCCACATCAGCATCCTCTGTTCCTTCGTATTTTTCTTCATGATCACCTATACCGGTAGATACTCCTGCGGATACCTTTGTAGCACAGATTTTGGCAATACCATTTCTGAAGTCTGCACTCTCACGGCTGGATACTGTAATACCGGCGAAAGGAAGGAACATACGGTATGCGCACAATACCTGGCAAAGTTCTTTTTCGCCTACATCACGTGGATTGATCTTATCATTATTTACAATAGGACGCAGTCTCGGACAGCTTAAGGAGAGCTCTGCATGAGGATATTTACGATTAATGTAGTAAACGTGAAGTGCTGTTGCCAATGCATCCTTCCGGAAGTCATCCAGGCCCAGAAGAGCAGAAAAGCCTGCGCCTCTCATACCTCCCATCAATGCTCTCTCCTGAGAATCAAAGCGATATGGCCAGACACGCTTATGTCCAAGTAAATGCAGAGTCTCATATTTATCTGTATTGTAGGTTTCCTGGAAAACAGTTACATAATCAACGCCACATTCATGAAGATATTTATATTCGTCTACATTTACCGGATAAATTTCAATTCCAATATTCTTAAAATATTTCCGGGCAATTTTTACTGCTTCACCAATATAGGTGACATCTGAATATGTACGGCTTTCTCCAGTAAGCATCAGGATTTCTTCCATTCCGGTTTTGGCTATAACCTGCATTTCATGTTCGATTTCTTCAAAATTCAGCTTCTTTCTGCGAATATTGTTATAACAGTTGAAGCCACAGTAAATGCAGTAATTCTGGCAGTAATTGGCAATATAAAGCGGCGTGAAAATATATACTGTATTTCCAAAATGGTTTTTGGTTATTTCTTCGGCTTTTCTTGCCATTTGTTCCAGATAGGGCGCTGCTGAGGGTGAAAGTAATGCTTTGAAATCTTCTATAGAACAGGTTTCATGGGAAAGAGCCCGCTCCACATCATTAGCTGTGTAGGAATTGTAGTCATACTCTTCCATAGCTTTTAATACTTTATCTTTGATATCTGATTCGATCACCTGCATTCCGTCCATATATTTCATATGGTCGGCGCGGAAAGAGGGATCCTGTTCCAGACGGTGTTTTCTTTCCAGAGCGGAAGGTGGGAGCTGATCACTGTCAATAAAATAAACCTGATTTTCTTCATTCATGACCCCATCCTCCTAACGTAAAAATCCTGTTAACGGATCTGATGCGCTTCCGCCTCTTGCAAGGACTCTTCCCATTCCGGTGAGATATGCTTTTCTTCCTGCCTGAATTGCCAGCTTAAATGCTTCTGCCATATCCGGTATATTTCCGGCTGTTGCAATGGCTGTATTTGCCATAATAGCGGCAGCACCCATTTCCATAGCCTCACAGGCCTGGGATGGTTTGCCGATTCCTGCGTCTACAATAACAGGAAGATCGATTTCGTCGATCAGTACCTGGATCATGGCTTTTGTTGCCAGACCTTTATTGCTTCCGATAGGGGCAGCCAGAGGCATTACGGCAGCTGCTCCCGCACTTTGCAGGTCTCTGGCAACATTTAAGTCCGGATTCATATAAGGCAGGACTACAAAGCCTTCCTTCGCCAGAATTTCGGTTGCTTTTATGGTTTCCTGGTTATCCGGGAAAAGATATTTGGCATCACGCATAATTTCTATTTTTACAAAATCACCACATCCCATTGCACGGCTCAGTCTTGCAATGCGGACTGCTTCTTCTGCATTTCGTGCACCGGAAGTATTGGGAAGCAAAGTAACGCCCTTTGGAATGTAATCCAGAATATTTTCGCTTTCTTTGGTATTTGCACGGCGAAGTGCAAGGGTAATGATTTCCGCACCGCCCTGCTCTACAGCTGCGTTGATCAGATTAAGATTATATTTTCCTGATCCCAGAATAAATCGACTTTTAAATTCTTTTCCACCTAATATCAGTTTGTCATCCATTTTAATTTATCTCCTTATTAAGCTTCCATTATAAGCTGTATTACTTTATTTGCTTCATGGGCTGCACAGACGGCCACTCGTGGCGCCATAAGTCCCAGTCCATTATTTACATCGCTATGCAGATCCCCGCATACATAAAGGCGGCTAAGCTTTCTAATGGTCTGTATTTCGTTAGCATCTCCATATCCTGCCATTCCGTTACCTGATACCACAGTAGTATCAGGACACCTGGAAAGCACTTCTCTTACCAGCATTGCTTTCTGGTCCGGTTTGTCAAATGCTTCACAGACAATTGGATATTCCAGAAATAATTCCTGAATATTTTTTTCAGTTACCTTTACACAGCGTGACTGACAATTAATATATGGATTAATCTGGTATAATATCTCAGGCAATGCCTGTGCTTTTGGTTTCCCGAGATGCTGAATGCAATACATTTGACGGTTCAGATTTGTCACATCAACCACATCAAAATCTACCAGTAAAAGCTGACCAACTCCGCTTCTTGCAAGCATAACTGCAATATTAGAGCCCAGTCCTCCAAGACCTGCTATAGCAACCTTTGCCTCACGCAGCTTCGTCTGCATTTCTTTTGGAAATCTTGAATCAAAGGCTTTGTCAAGCTCTTCTTTTGAAATAAGCTGCTGCATATTTTTCTGTATTTCTGTCATTCTATCAGCCTCCTCCAACGAAGCTTAGTACTTCAATGGAATCATTTTCCTGGATTACTGTATTTTGAAGCTGATCCCGTGGGATGATCTCCAGATTGCGCTCTACCACAATCTTTTCCGGCTGGTATCCGGCATCTTTTAAGTATTCCAGAAGATTCATTCCGGCGAGG
This sequence comes from uncultured Blautia sp., assembly GCA_934408705.1. Classification (GTDB taxonomy): domain Bacteria; phylum Bacillota; class Clostridia; order Lachnospirales; family Lachnospiraceae; genus Blautia_A. The sequence goes on from CAKRVL010000103.1 coordinate 7,966, forward strand.
GACTTCTCTTCCCCGTTGATCCTTACCATATGGCTGGTCTCCTTTCTTATGTATGACACCTCTTTCGTTAACAGCCTTATAACAGCTCTTACAGCTGTAAAAAGCAAAAAAGCACCGGATGATACAATACGAGCATCATCCGGCGCCTGGTCTGTTCTGCGAAAAGTGGTGCCCCCAGTTCACAAAAAACAGAGAGCAAAAGCACATAATATTACCGTGCACGACATGTATTTCCCTACGTTGGCATTATCCAAATCAGGTTTCAGGTCAAGACTATCCAGTCTACTCTCAGCCCATCTCTTTGAGCTCCCTATTT
>CAKRVL010000104.1 GCA_934408705.1 uncultured Blautia sp.
AGCAATAAGAGGGATCTTTCATCATCTGAGAGAAAGCTTCGATATCCAGTTTATTATAATATTTTGCTTCAATATTCAACAAATGTCCATTTTGCGAAGCAATATATTCAACCATCGTTCATCACCTCTTCCTTCTCTCACATCCCCGGTGATCCACATTTTTTCTATCTGTAGTCCAGAAATCTGTCTTGCAAACTCTTCAAACATTCCTTCTGTAAAATCCGTAAAAAATCGACCATTTCGTTCACCTTCAAATGTACCGTATTTGAATGATGTATAAATTATCCCATTCGGTTTTAATGCCTGATGCATTTTATAAAATATATCTGGTAATTTTTCTCTGGATAGATGAAGAATGGAGGCGCATGCCCAGATTCCATCATATTGGTTTCTGTCATTGAGTTCTTCAAACAGCATCTGTTTTACCTGTATGCCTGTATACTTAGTCGCCGTTTTACATATCACCTCTGCCCCATCTGTTGCTGTTACATAATAGCCATGATCCAGAAAACACTTCGTATCACGTCCGGATCCACAACCAAAATCTAGAATAGAAGCCTCAGGTGAGAGATGATCTGTGAATATTTGTTGTATTTCTGAAAAATCTACATTCTTTGTAGCTTCAGAAAAAACAGTAGCATTGCTATTATAATAATTTAGTGTTATAGCATCGCTCATATTCATACTATCCCTTTCCGACTTTATGATCCGGTCAATAATTACCTGCTCAGAATCAGCTTTACTGCATCAATCAAGTCCTCACTGAATCCTTCCAATTCATCCATTGTAATCACTTTAACGCTTAGAAAATATGCAATATCCCATATAGCTGTAGATTTGCGAGCTTCCATTATCAACACCTCCTACGCAAGCATTTGAAGTATTCATTCATCCTGCTTGAGATTGCCTAAGCCAAGTCAGTCCCCCTCTTAATTTTAATCAATAAATTGGGGGATTTGGGTTTTCCATCTCTATAAATATCACCAGACTCTATCAAAGGATTAATAATTTCCTTCAAGAAGTAATTTCTGCTATAATACAACTCTTTTATTTTCATGATATCTCCCTTAATTTATCAATCTATAAAAAACTATATCAAACATTGCTTAACATCGCAATAACATTGCACTAACATTATAACAACATTATAACCTTTTCCAATGAACTTATACAGCATCTCCCTTTCTCATCCACCTAGCATAAAAGAACTGGTTCACATTTGGCAGGTAATAATCTCCTACCAATACATAATCTAATCCATTGCTATCATGTAGTATTTTTCTCTGATTGCTCATGTCCTTCTCCTCCATCAAATCTTTCTCTACTCTCGGAGATATGCTTCAAATATACTTCTCCGAATCAGTACTTTCTTCCCGATTTTGTATACTGTCCGGCTCATGCGCCATACGGACAACGGGTTTAATTCCCAGCCTGTAGTATTCGCACGTCATGTTATAGGTCACGTAGTCATAGCTCATAAATTTCAGATCTTCATCGTCACTGTGATAGTATATACTCGTTCATTCCTATGCCATAATCTATATGGAGCTCACTTCCTAAAATTACATTGAATTCTCTAGCAACTCACCAAAACCATGTAGGTTCATTATAATTTTATGAATTCGAAACCTCTTCATTCACATCCTGCTTCCAAATAGTAAAAGTAAATATTGCTGATTCAATCGGTTAAATTATCGGTTTAAATCGGTTGAATTTGACCATATTAAACCAATCATAATCCCTATTTTATGGTAATTTAGAGTATTGATTGGTTTAATAATCGGTTTAAGCAAGGTAAAAGGAGGTTGATAAATACCGTTTCATCTATTCTGTAAATCGCACCTGCATCACTGGCAAGTTCAAAAAGTTTTTTATGAGAGATACTGTAAATAATCTCTGCCTGCTGATAACGAAGATACTGTCGGCGTAATTTTCTAAACTGCTCCGGTACTTCTTTCATACTTGTGATTAGTTTATAATTTTTATCCATGATGCTTTCCTCCAAGACAAGAGAAAACACGCTTTGCGAATTTTCTCTTGTTATCGCAACAGTCGCCAAGGTCTCGCGCAAGCGTGAACTTTGGCTCGTTGTTCGCGTAATTTACTGTTTTACAGAAGTTGACTGCCGGGATATAACTTTCTACGGACGAAAAAAGCACCTCTCAGATTAACTCTAAGAAGTGCTCTCGTTTCATTCTCAAACCTGTGTCCTTTCACCTGAAATTCGTCATGCTTCATAACGATTTATTATTATCCCCAATTTTGTTGTCAAATTGTTGTCAACTATGGTCTGACATCATGGTTTTAGAAATTTTATATTTAATTTTAGTACAGCTTAGCACCTGCCGGGATTCTGTCATCTACCATCAGAAGGTTCAATCCTTCGTGACCGTCTTCCTCATGTACTGCTGAGATCAGCATACCTTCGGAATCGATTCCCATCATCTTTCTCGGTGGCAGGTTCACGATAGCGATTGCTGTCTTACCAACCAGTTCTTCCGGCTCGTAATAGTCATGGATTCCGCTTAAGATCACGCGATCCTTGCGTTCTCCGTCATCCAGTGTGAACTTCAAAAGCTTCTTGGACTTCGGAACTGCTTCACAAGCCAGAATCTTAACTGCGCGGAAATCAGATTTTGCAAATGTATCGAAATCTACCATTTCCTTGAAGATCGGCTCGATTTTTACGTTGGAGAAATCAACCTTCTCAGCCACTTTTGTTTCTGCCGGAGCTGCTGCACCAGACTGAGCAGCATTGTTTGCTTCGTTCTTAGCAGCGCCCTGTGACTTCATTGTCGGGAAAATCAGGATGTCCCTTAATCCATCTCTCCAATGTCCTACAAATGCTTATTTTACGGGCTTTTTCGCATTTCGTGATTCCACGGAAATCTACGTTTTTCTACTATTTTTTGTACCGATTGGTACAAAATTGGTACAAAATTGGTACAAAGATTATTGCTTCATCAATCTCCTTTTGTCAGCTTTATACCTTCAATACTGTCTACTATAGCTTTCCTATTTCGTTCATGCAAATATACCGGATTCAGTTTACTTTTCTGGTATTTATAGACAGTTCCTTCTGTCTTTTGGCTTAACAGCTTTGTGAAGTATCTTTCCCAACTGAAATATTCCTGACTTTCTATAAAATTTTCCGGCTTTGCCAGTACCTCCGATATACTTTTTCCCTCAATCACTCCCGAATTTAAAATAATCCACTCAAACGATTCTGGAAGATATAGCTTTATATTTCTACGCATCTGTGATAATTTATAGAGCTTTTCCATTTCTGCACCAATTGCTGCACCATCGGCAATTGCACATGTTTCCTCTTTCATGCCACACAATAAAGAATACAATTTTGTCTTCCCACCAGCCGAATCACACTTTATATCGCTTTCTTGCGTCACACTTTTGAAAAATTCATATCCAGAATTTGAATCTTCAACTACAATATACTTCGGTTCAATTGGAAAGCGCTCTGCATCAGAATATATCTTATACAATTGCTGATATACCTGCTTCGTGTTTTGATATTTTCCAGAGGAATGTATACCATAAATTTCCTCGACACTATATGGAAGATTATAAAGGCTTTCTCTTGTTATAATAACAAAATAATTATCTGAATTTCTCACAATTGAAGCAAACTGCTCCGTACGAATAAACGCATTTTCTTCATCTATAAACAAAATATATCCAGAAATATTCTGAAGGATCAATTGCCAGTCCGCACCTTCAAGGGTTCTACATGGAACATCACATGCCACATCAATCCCACTGGAAGTTCCCAGATTAGCATACTGGCGAATCATGTTTATTAATGTAGTTTTCCCAGTAGCACTATCACCTTTGATAATTGTAATATTACGCTTTATTTCAAACTCATAATGCAATTTATTATTTTTTACAACTACTTTATGTTTACCTTTCATTCATTATCCCCTAAACATACTCTCCAGCAATAGCCAAAAATTCCTGCATATTATGAACGATCTGATTTGTATTTAACACCTTAGCTTCGAATTTTCCCTCTCCAAAGTCCATAATATGTCGAAGATTTATCGTCAGGTCTTTATTTCCCGCAATTTGCAATATCCATTTTGTACAGTTGTCACCGCACACAGAGGCATTAAACACCCGATCATTTTCATCAAATGCCATGAGTATCAATGTTTTTACTCCACCCGATAAGTCTTTAGGAGATATCGGACCTAACACAGGGCTCTCAATTAAATGTGCCCCTACTACTTTCGATTTATCTACATCAAAAATCATCTCAACAGATAACGGATTTGTAATCCATTCATCCTCATACATATTATCAAAGTATGTGGGAGGATGATAAACAGCCTCTTTCATATCACCTAAATAAATGTTTAACATTTAGCACCCCATATAATCAATACAGTCTGTGAAGTCCATAATTCATCATCTTCTTTTATTATATACACAAAGAGACCGGATTACCAGTTCCAGTCTCTTTTATTTTTATTATTCTCTTGTATAAATTAATACAACTTCGCACCTGCCGGAATATGGTTATCCACCATCAGAAGATGAAGCTTCTCTTCTCCCTCTTCCTCGTGAATAGCGCTAAGCAGCATTCCACAGGATTCAATTCCCATCATGGCTCTTGGCGGCAGGTTGGTGATGGCGATCAGGGTCTTGCCGACCAGTTCTTCCGGCTCGTAGTAAGCGTGGATTCCGGAAAGGATGGTACGGTCTGTGCCGGTTCCGTCGTCCAGGGTGAACTGGAGAAGTTTCTTGGACTTCTTAACAGCCTCGCAGGCTTTTACCTTAACAGCACGGAAATCAGACTCGCTGAAAGTATCGAAGTCTACCTGCTCTTCGAACAGCGGCTCAATCTGTACTTTGGAGAAGTCAATCTTCTCGTTTGCAGTAAAGAAGCCATTGTTGTCACCAGCTGGTGCAGCAGCTTCTGCGCTCTCTGCGGAAGCAGCGCCAGCAGACTGAGCAGCATTGTTTGCTTCGTTCTTAGCAGCACCCTGGGACTTCATTGTCGGGAACAGAAGTACGTCACGGATTGCCAGACTGTCAGTAAGCAGCATAACCAGACGGTCGATACCATATCCGATACCACCTGTCGGAGGCATACCAATCTCCAGTGCATTCAGGAAGTCTTCGTCTGTGTGGTTTGCTTCCTCGTCACCTGCGTCAGCAAGAGCATCCTGTGCTTTGAAACGCTCTCTCTGATCGATCGGATCGTTCAGCTCGGAATAAGCATTACACATTTCCCATGTATTGATGAACAGCTCGAAACGCTCTACCTTATTCGGATCAGAAGGTTTCTTCTTGGTCAGCGGAGAAATCTCAATCGGATGATCCATGATAAAGGTTGGCTGGATCAGCTCTTTCTCACAGTATTCCTCGAAGAACAGATTGATGATATCGCCCTTCTTATGGCGCTCTTCATATTCAATATGATGCTCAGCTGCAAGCTTCTTAGCAGCCTCATCATCTGCAACCTCATCAAAATCAATGCCTGCATATTTCTTAATCGCATCATTCATAGTCAGACGCGCGAACGGTTTACCGAGGTCGATCTCAATACCATTGTAAGAGATCTTTGTGGAACCGCATACCTTCTCTGCCAGATAACGGAACATGGATTCAGTCAGTTCCATCATTCCCTCATAATCTGTATAAGCCTGATAAAGCTCCATCAGAGTGAATTCCGGATTATGACGGGTATCAACACCTTCATTACGGAATACACGACCAATCTCATAAACTCTTTCAAGTCCACCTACGATCAGTCTCTTCAGATAAAGCTCCAGTGAAATACGAAGCTTAACATCTTCATTCAGGGCATTATAGTGTGTCTCAAATGGTCTGGCAGCTGCACCACCAGCATTAGAAACCAGCATAGGGGTTTCAACTTCCATGAAATCACGGTCTGCAAGGAAATTACGAATCTCCTTAAGAACCTTGGAACGCTTGATAAATACATTCTTGCTTTCCTGGTTCATGATCAGATCTACGTATCTCTGACGATAACGCATATCAGTATCTGTCAGTCCGTGGAATTTCTCAGGAAGAATCTGTAAGCTCTTGGAAAGAAGAGTCATATTCTCCGCATGAATAGAGATCTCACCGGTTCTGGTTCTGAATGCAAAGCCTTCCAAACCGAAGATATCACCAATATCGGATTTCTTAAAATCTGCGTAAGCATCTGCTCCAATAGCATCCTTTGCTACATATACCTGAATACTTCCCTGTAAATCCTGGATATTGCAGAAAGAAGCTTTTCCCATAACTCTCTTGAACATCATACGTCCAGCAATTGCCACATGGATCGGGCTGGCATCCATAATACTTCTTCTCTCTTCATAATCCTTCTTCAGAGCTTCTCTTGCCTGCTCTTCATCAAGGCTGGACACATCTGGCTCATTGTGATCCTTAAGGAGCTCTGCCTCATGCGCTTCATAAAGCTTCTTCACTTCCAGTGAATGATGTGTCTGGTTAAATTTTGTTATCTGAAATGGATCCTTGCCATTGGCCTGAAGCTCCGCCAGTTTATCACGGCGGATTTTCAGAAGCTGATTCAGATCCTGGTTCTTCTGTTCTGCCACTTTTGTGCCTCCCTTAAATATTACGCTGGATTTCCAGCACTTTATATTTCATGATACCGGTTGGCAGTTCTACTTCTACAATATCGCCTGTATGTGCACCTATAAGTGCCCTTCCTACAGGAGATTCGTTAGAAATCTTACCTTCCAGGCTGTTTGCCTCAGAGGAACCAACCAACTTCAGTTCTATATCTTCTTCAAACTCAAAGTCATGTACTTTAACCTTACATCCTACGCTGATCTTGTCAAGATCTACTTCATCCTCAACAACAACCTCAGCATTCTTCAGGATCTTCTCAATTTCTTCAATACGTGCTTCGATATCTCTCTGCTCATCTTTAGCTGCATCGTACTCTGCATTCTCGGACAGGTCTCCCTGCTCTCTTGCTTCTTTAATCTTACCTGCTACTTCTTTTCTTTTTACTACCTTTAAATCATGCAGCTCTTCTTCCAGTTTTTTAAGTCCTGCATAGGTTAGTAAGTTCTTCTTTTCTTCCATTATAGCCTTACTCCCTTTCATTCCGGCGGCATCTGTCGCGCCCCGGGTCATACACTTCTTATATGCTGTTTCTCCTGAAAAATTCCTTCTGCTATGACATTTCTTCATAGCACTGAATCCCTTCAAAAGGGCATAAATTCACTAGGATATTCACAGTTTCATCATTATAGCTAAATCAAGAGGCATTGTCAAGACAGAATTTGGCGCAAAAAAGCTGCCGCAAAACCATGTTTTCAATGATTCTGCGGCAGCTCACATCATATTACATTATCCTTCTGAAATATACTTCTAAGGGAAAAGCTTTATCCTTCAATGGCAATGTGTTTCTTCTCTTCTACTGCTGGTTTCGCTTCTTTCTTCGGAACAAACAGCTTCAGAATACCATGCTTGAACTCAGCCTTAATATCCTCCTGCTGAACATTCTCACCTACATAGAAGCTTCGGCTGCAGGCACCTGCATAACGCTCCCTGCGGATATAATGTCCGGATTCTTTCTCCTGCTCATCTTTATCCAGACCTTTCTCAGCACTGATGGTAAGGTAACCGTTCTCCAGTGAAGCCTTAATCTCATCCTTGGTAAATCCAGGAAGATCAACAACCAGCTGGTAACCATTATCAGTTTCCTTAATATCTGTCTTCATAACGTGGCTGGCTCTCTTACCGTAAAGCTTTTTCTCAGCATCCTTCATTGCTTTATCATCATAATAGAATGGAAAATCATTAAAGAAATCATCGAACAAATTCTCTCCAAAAATACTAGGCATTAACATAAGTCATCTCTCCTTTTTATATATGCTGTTTACCTTGTTTCCTGGAACTCAGGTGGTAGGGAATTCATAAAGCCTTTCGCTTTTGCTTTCTTTTTATCCCCTTCCTTTGTTCTAGCTGTAATATAACACTTATTGTTAGCAATGTCAAGAGGTGAGTGCTAATTTCACAATTTCTTCACATTTCACCCTTAAATGAAAAACTAACTTCCACCTTTAGTCTGTTTTGTTCTACATTAGGAACTGGGGGTGGAAGTTAGTCTTGCAATCGTTTATTCTATAAGAAATACCAGGGCTCCTCTCTGGTCATATCCTCCAACTACCGGAAATGGGATATTTTTATTGTATAGGAGGATTCATTTATGTCTACTAAAGCTACTGGAAACAAAAAACACCTTACCCTTGCTGAT
>CAKRVL010000105.1 GCA_934408705.1 uncultured Blautia sp.
AATTACCCAAGGGAAGTAATAAGACGCGTGGAGCAGCTATTAAGAATGCAGATGCGTAAATATGGGTATCTGATGAATAACTTTCCTGACAGTTAAAAAATATGAAACGTACTTAACAACAATTCAATTGTGCTCAGGTGCTAATTCTGCTATGCTTTAATCACAAAAGCTTTTGGAATTTCAATCAGGAGAAAAATAAAATGAATATTGGAAGTGTGATTAAAAAATATAGAAAAGAATTAGGTTACACGCAGGAAGAAATGGCAAACCGTCTGGGAGTAACCACTCCGGCGGTGAATAAGTGGGAAAATGGGAACTCCAATCCTGATATTGAATTGCTGGCTCCTATTGCAAGACTACTGCATATTTCCCTTGATACCCTGCTGTCTTTTCGCGAAAATCTGACTGACCTTGAAATCGAAGAGCTGATCCACAAAATGGACAAAATGTTTTCTGAGGAAGGCTTTGAGAAGGCTTATCAGTGGGCTGTAGATACTATAAAAGAATATCCAAACTGCAATCTGCTGATCTGGCAGATTGCGGTAATGCTTGATTCGCGCCGGATCATTGGCATGTGCGAGAATCCGGACAGGTACGATGAGCAGATCAATTCCTGGTACGAAATGGCGCTCGGTGATAAAGATGAAAAAATTCAGCACCATGCAGCTGATTCCCTGTTCGGCTTCTATTTGCGGAAAAAGAATTATGAAATGGCAGAAAAATATTTAAACTATTTTTCCGATTATGATCCCATGAAAAAGGTGAAGCAGGGACAATTATATATGGAGCAGAGAAAAAAAGAAGAGGCATTTGAGGTGCTGGAAAAGGCTGTTTTTTCAGAGTATACCACTTTGAATTTGGCTTTTGGAATCATGATCACAAAGGCTCTTGAGGAAAAAGACCATGGATACGCAAGGTTTCTGGCAGAGAAAATGTGTACATTAGCTTCAGGCTTTGATATGGGAAAATACAATGAATGTGCAGCAATGTTGAATGTTGTGACCGCCGAGAACAATGTGGAGGGCACTTTCCAGGTTGCAAAGCAATTGCTGAACAATGTGGATACCATATGTGATTTTCAGGAATCCCAATTATACAAACATATGAAATTCCAGAAAGTCGAAAATCCATATACGGAAGAAATGAAAAAAGAATTGCTGGAAGGCTTCAGAAACGCAGAAGAGTTTGCTTATATGAAAGAATACGAACCCTGGAAAAAATTGTTATCAGGGAATTAAAATTATCACTTTCCTCAAAATGGTTGTATATAAATAAAGAACGATGTATAGTATTTGCAAGGTTTTTCTTTTATTCCAAATCATGAACATGCTTATGTGGTAAACAGAGTATAGAAAGAACACACTTTAGAAAGGGGATTTTATTATGGAAAAAACAATTCGTGAATTAACCGGGGATTTATTAGCAGCACCATCCGCTTGTAAAGAAATCAAAGACGCAGCACAAAATTATCTGGATGCTGTTGGAACGGAAAAAGAAGCAGATGCAGCCAAAGCATACGTTGCAGAGATGGAAGCGGATATTATGCCTATCGAGGGATTGATTTCCTTTGCTGAGTCTGATATGGGAGCTAAGGTTTTCGGTGCAGATGGTGTGAAAAATGTTTTGCTTCACGCAAAAGAGCGCAAAGCTGCAGGTGAAAAATACTGTGATTGTCCGGCATGTGCAGCATGCGAGACACTGCTTGCGAAGAAAGATGAGATTTTAAAATAAAGAAAAATCGGGAGCAGCACCTTACCGCATGTTCATGAGTGAGAGGGATTGGGGAAAAATCCGGAAATCAAGTTCAGATACAGACATTTGAGGAGTGACAGCAATGGAAACAATCACAAGAGACGAGGCTTTTTCATTATTAAAAAAATACAACAAGGATCCATTTCATATCCAGCATGCACTGACTGTGGAAGCGGTCATGAAATGGTACGCAAACGAACTGGGATATGGAGAGGATGCTGAATACTGGGGAATCGTAGGGCTTCTTCACGACATTGATTTTGAGCTTTACCCGGAAGAACATTGTCTGAAAGCACCGGAAATGCTCCGCGAGGCAGGTGTAGGCGAGGATGTGATCCACAGTGTGGTATCTCACGGATATGGAATAACCGTAGGCTGCGGTGTAACGATCGATGTGGCACCGGAACAGGAGATGGAAAAGGTGCTCTTTGCAGCAGACGAACTTACCGGATTGATCTGGGCAGCAGCTTTAATGCGTCCATCCAAGAGCACTAAGGATATGGAACTGAAATCCCTGAAGAAAAAGTACAAGAGTAAAGGCTTCGCAGCAGGCTGCTCCCGGGAAGTAATTGAGCGCGGTGCGCAGCAGCTTGGCTGGGAACTGGAAAAACTGCTGACCATGACACTGCAGGCAATGGCAGCCAGTGAAGATATGATTAATGCGGAACTGGAAAATGTCTGAATGCTTTTCATAACCGAATGAATTGTTTTGCAGTATATCAGTCAATTATGGTATACTGCATCATTTCATAATGTAATCTGCATCCCTCTGTAATGTCAAATGGCAGAAGTGCTCTTGCTACCAGCTTCAGTTCTTCTTCGGGAAGATCTGTCCTGCGCAGATGAGCATAGTCGCCGTCAATTGATTCTACAATATAATCACAAATTAACATAGGAATCCTCCTGTTTATTTTTTTATGCTTATAGAATACCACAGAGAAAAAGTTTTTCAAATACCCATTCAGGTGCTATAATAGAATTCACAGATGAAAAAATTATCAGTGAATAGTAACAGGAAATGAGGTATCAAAAATGTCAGCATTAACAATCAGCCCGGAGGATGAAAAAAGAGTAAAAGGAATGGGCTTTCTGAATAACAGAGGAACCGATCTGTTTTCTGCAAGAGTTCTCACGACAAATGGAAAAGTAACTGCAGCACAGCATCGCTGTATGGCAGATGCAGCAGAAAAATTCGGCAACGGTGAGCTTCTGTATACCACCAGACTCTCTGTGGAAATCCCAGGAATTCCTTATGATAAGATTGAAGAATTTCAGAAATTTATAGCGAAGGAAGGCCTGGTAACAGGTGGAACAGGGGTTAAGGTACGTCCTGTAGTGTCCTGCAAAGGAACTACATGCCAGTATGGACTTCTGGATTCCTATGCAGTATCAGAAGAAATTTACAGACGTTTTTATGAAGGCTACAGGGAGGTTGCACTTCCGCATAAATTTAAGATTGCAGTAGGTGGCTGTCCGAACAACTGTGTGAAACCGGATCTGAATGATGTAGGAATTATTGGACAGAGAATTCCAAACGTCAATGCAGATGTATGTAAAGGCTGCAAGAAATGTGCCATTGAGGCTGCCTGTCCAAACAAAGTGGCAAAGGTAGTGGATGGAAAGATTCAGATTGACAAAAACATATGTAAAAACTGCGGCCGCTGTGTGGGTAAATGTCCGTTCCATACCATTGAGGACGGCGCTTACGGCTATAAGATATACATAGGTGGACGCTGGGGTAAAAAAGTATCTCAGGGAAAAGCCCTTGGCCGGATTTTTACATCCAAAGAAGAAGCCCTGGATGTAATCGAGAAAGCCATTCTTTTCTTCCGCGACAATGGAATAAAGGGAGAACGTTTCGCGGAGACTATTGAAAGAATCGGTTTTGAAAATGTGGAGAAGCGGCTGTTGGAGCAGCTGTGAAAAGACGTTACCCGGGAGAGTCATTACAATTGGTGGAAATGCTCTGCACAGATAAAATAGAATTTGGAGGAAATATAACATCTATGAATACAAGAGAACAGATCCATGCATTATCTGAGGAAATGCTTGAAAATCTTGGAAAGTTGGTTGCCGTTGATTCCCAGCTTGGCACCCCGTCAGAGGGGAAACCTTTCGGAGAAGGACCGGCAGAGGCACTTGAGATCGGGCTTGAAATTGCCAGAGAGCTTGGTTTTAAAACCGTAAATCTTGATAATTACTGTGGTTACGCCGAAATGGGAGAAGGCGAAGAAATCGTAGGTATTGCAGGTCATCTTGATATTGTACCTGTAGGTGGTGACTGGACCTACGATCCATTTAAGCTGACACGGGATGGCGACCATGTATATGGCCGTGGAACTACAGATGACAAGGGACCTGTAATTGAAGCACTCTATGCCATGAAATTACTGAAGGATTCCGGCGTGAAGCTGAATAAAAGAGTCCGTCTGATCATGGGATGTAACGAGGAAACCGGTTCCAAATGTATGGAGCATTACAATGAGGTTGAAGAAGAGTTATCCTGTGGATTCACTCCTGACGCTAATTTCCCGTGTATTCATGGCGAGAAAGGTCATATGTCCATGATGGCATATTCAAAAAATACCAGAATTATCTCTATGAATGGTGGTTTTGTTTCTAACGCAGTATGCGATACCTGTACTACTGTAATCCCGGCAGAGGCTGACCTTAAAGATAAACTGGAGCAGGTGCTTTCTGAGACAAAACTGCAGGATTATAAAGTTACAGAAGCCGAAAATCAGATCACCATTTATGCAAAAGGAGTACCTGCCCATGCCAGCACACCGACACTTGGTATCAACGCTGCTGGTGTTACCATGGAATGTCTTGCAAAGGCAGGCTTCGAAGATGATTTTGTTAAATTTTATAATCAGCACATTGGAACTGCCTGTGATGGCTCCGGTGTTGGCCTTAAAATTGCCGATGAATTTGGTGAGCTGACCTTCTGTAATGGAATCGTTAAAACAGAGAATGGTGTGATTTCCTGTACTATCGACATCCGTGTACCTGTAACCTTCAAAAAGGATGATATTCTGAAGCGTATAGAAGGTAACCTGGAAGATGAAAATGGTCGTATTGAGGCTGGTGAAATCGGTGATCCATTATTTTTCCCAAGAGAATCTCCGCTGGTAAATGCTCTGTACAAAGCTTATGTAGATGTGACAGGTGACACAGAGAACGAGCCAATGGTAATTGGCGGCGGTACCTATGCCAAATCGCTGAAAAATATTATTGCATTTGGTCCGGAGAAACTGGGGGTGGATTATCGTATTCACGGAGCAGATGAATTCATTCTGGTTTCTGAGATGGAAGAGGCTGTGGAAGTGTATATGGAAGCAATTAAGAATTTGTTAGCAATTTAACCGAATCAAGTAAGTTCCCTGGGGCGATTGCGAAAAGCAATACGCAGTGGGAGACTTGCTTGCCCAACAAGTTTTAAATGGAGAAAAATGTAGAAATAAGAAAAGAAGTCCTCGAGTGTACTGGCATTCGAGGGCTTTTTTGCGTGATCAGGAAATTACTTTGTAATACTTCTTTTACAAAAAAATGTCAATATCTGTATCAGAAATGACAATACCGGAATCGTTTTTTTATTAAAGAATGACTATAATAGGCGTGCAGTGAAAAGAAAGTGTCAACACAGGTCAAACTGCGTTGGCACTATTTTAAACTTTTCAGAGAATTGTATTCGCCGGGATTGCAGCCGAAATGTTTGCGGAATCCGCTGGCAAAACGGCTGGCATTGCTAAATCCTGTCATAGCGGCAATCTGTGTCATGGAATACTGCCCACTTTGCACCAGGGAGATGCTTTTTTTTGCCCGGTATTCTTCCAGATAGGCAGTGATGGTTTTGCCTGTCATTTTTTTGAAAAGACGGCAGCATACCTCTCTGGACAGATGCACATGGTCTGCAAGCAGTTGTAAGGATATTACAGAATCAAAATGCGTATTCAGATAATTCAGCATTTGTTCCAGGCGTTCAAGATCAAGCTGACCGGAAGGGGTACAGTGGGAGAAAGCTTCCTGATGGGAACATAGGATTTCGCCGAAAACCTGGCATAGAAGTCCTTTGATTTTCAATTCGTAACAGTAGGGTTTGTGATCAAAAAGCTGTTCGATCAGATTAAGCTTTTCCAGGATCTGCTGGTGGGAAGGCGTATCAGGCGTCAAAATAACACATGGAATTGCTGCGTTTTGGAGAAAAGGTCTGAAACAGTTTTTCTCTACATCACTTCCGAAGTCTCCGTACATAAAGTCCGGGCGAACCAGAATGGTGCTGTATCTGGCAGGTTGATTGCCCGGTGAATGGCAACTGTGAGGCACATTTCGATTTATGAGAAGTCCTTCACCTGGATTCAGATGATAGCTTTTTTGGTAAATCTGATAGATAGCTTCTCCTTTTCTGGGAAGGCTGATCTCCAGATCATTATGCCAGTGAATGGGAACACTTTTTCCTTCAAAATCCCAGAGATCATCATGACTCACTGTCATTGGAAAGCTTTCGGTTCCATGAGGGCAAAGTTCTCTATTGGTATCGTCTACCAGAATTTTTCGCATTGACATATACAATTCTCCAAGTGGTTTATATTTTTATTATAGCGCCAGCACATGTGCAGCGCAAGAGGGAGGTACAGATGTCTCGTTCAAAAGAAATGGATCTGACCACAGGAAATCCGTTCTGGTCTTTGCTGAAATTTGCTATTCCCGTAATTCTGGGAAACCTGTTTCAGCTTTTTTATACTCTGGCAGATTCTGTGATCGTGGGAAAAACGCTGGGGGCAGATTCCCTTGCAGCAGTTGGTTCCACCAGTATTATTATCTACTTTGTGTTCTGTTTTATCAATGGATTTACCGGTGGATTTGGTATCTGCCTGGGGCAGCGTTGTGGTGCAAAGGATGAAAAGGGAATGCGAAAAAGCATTGCTGTTTCTACTCTTTTAAGCATAGCATTTACCGTTGTTCTGACACTGGTATGCTGTCTGCTTTCCCATCAGATATTAATATGGATGAAGATTCCAGGGGATATTTCAAAAGAGGCATATGACTATATGTTTGTGGTGCTTCTGGGCACCGGTGCAACTGTTTTTTACAACATGATCTCCAACATGCTGAGGGCTCTTGGGGACAGTAAAACACCACTGTATTTCCTGGTATTTTCTTCTGTTTTGAACATTTTTTTGGACATATTATTTATTGTTCCATTGCATATGGGAGTGGCAGGAGCAGCCTGGGCAACCATACTTTCCCAGTTCCTTTCCGCTGTACTTTCCTTGCTTGTAGGAATGAAAAAATTTCAGATTCTTCATCTTCAAAGAGAGGATTTTTATGACCTGAAAGAGGCAGCTGCCCTTCATTTGAAAACCGGTTTTCCAATGGGTTTCCAGATGTCGGTTATGTGTATTGGACAGCTGGCCATGCAGGCAGTGGTAAATTCTCTTGGAACGGCAGCAGTAGCCGGTTACACTGCCGCTTCCAAAGCAGACCAGCTTTCCGTTCTTGTAAATAATGCTATGATGACTGCAATTTCCAATTATGTGGCTCAGAATTTTGGTGCTGGAAAGAAGGACAGAATCCGTCAGGGAGTACGCGCCTGCCTGATTCAGACAGAAGCTTTTAACCTATTCATGTGTGTGGGAATTCTCATTCTTCGCCATCCGATCGTGCGGATGTTTCTTTCTGATCCTACACAGGAAATATATCATTATTCCGATATGTATCTCACAATTGTGGCACCGTTTTATTTCATTCTTGGTCTGCTTGCTGTATACCGTACTTCTATCCAGAGCATGCAAAACGGTCGGGCTCCATTCGCAGCCTGTATGATCGAGTTGGTGATGCGAATCATTGCGACC
Source organism: uncultured Blautia sp. (assembly GCA_934408705.1). Classification (GTDB taxonomy): domain Bacteria; phylum Bacillota; class Clostridia; order Lachnospirales; family Lachnospiraceae; genus Blautia_A. Next base: position 7,608 of record CAKRVL010000105.1, read on the forward strand.
GTAGGTCTTTCTGGAATTATTGGCTACACTGCCGTCTGCATCGCCAGCCCTCTGGCATGGTTTGGTGCGTGCTCTTTGTTGATTCCCTGCTATTACAGGATGATGAAAGGCAGCGCACAGACCGCTTAAATTGTGTTATTTTTATGGAATCAGTAGATATTGATATGACGAGATGGTATAATCAAGGTGCTTATGTAATGGGAATTTCTACATTCAGTTACAGAAGAGATTCATCATTATGGATTTGCATTTAAAGGAAAAGAAGTATTCATAGGAGAGTAACTGCCAGGAGTGGCAGAAAATTCTATTAGATAATAAGAACCGACAGATGCTATGAAAATATCACCTGCCGGTTCTTTTTCTATTTGTTAGTAGTTCTTAACAGACTATGTTCACAAATATACTGGAATACAAAATAAAAAATAATTCCTTTTGAAACAGTGGAAAGAGTCAGTGCCCACCAGATTCCATTCAGTCCCAGTGCAGTGCTTGAAAGAACCAGTGCAAGGGGGATTCGTATAACAGTCAGGCTAATGCTGATCAGACTGCAAAGCTGTGTCCGTCCAAGACCAGACAGGGCGCCCACAGTCATCATTTCCACGCTGAGAAAAA
>CAKRVL010000106.1 GCA_934408705.1 uncultured Blautia sp.
AAGAATCAGAACGGCAGATTTCAGTTGCAGATGAATTTATAATTCTGGCAGAAAAATATTGTCTGGAACAGCTTGAAAAACAAAAGGAAAATTTAAATGAATAAGCATGTCCCTCAGGGTATGAAGCCCTGAGGGATAATTTTATGTAAACGGATATTATTCTAATAAGCGCAACGGATGCTCCCCATACCATTTATTAAAGAAAAGAAAACTTCATTCTTTTAAAATCGGAAGGATTTGGAAAATATCCAGACAGTCCATTATCGAATATGTGAATCATAATACAAAACTATATTAACAACAGATATGGGCTGTGAAATAAGCCCCTAATTTGTTTTGGATACGATGATAAATATAGAATTTTTACAGAACTAATGTTCGCTTTGTATATACAATTCCTTATTTCCATGATATAATGAGCGTTAGCGAGCGGGAATAAGCGCAGCTTATTCATCGGGAGCGGCGAATGTCGATCATGATAGCTGCGAAGCAGCGTTAAGCACTATGAGGTGCGAATCATGATATAATATCTCTTACATTTCAGCCTGATAGACGAACTTTTTTGATATAAAAACCAGGAGGTGTTTTTGTGCAGAATTCGCAACAAATCTTTAAACTTCATTCCGAATACCAACCCACCGGTGACCAGCCTCAGGCTATTGAGAAACTGGTCAAAGGCTTTAAAGAAGGAAACCAGTTCGAGACTTTGCTGGGTGTCACCGGTTCCGGTAAGACCTTTACCATGGCGAACGTCATCGCCCAGTTAAACAAGCCAACTTTGATACTTGCTCACAATAAAACATTGGCAGCGCAGCTGTACGGTGAGTTTAAGGAATTCTTCCCTGAGAACGCAGTGGAATATTTTGTCTCCTATTACGATTATTACCAGCCGGAGGCTTACGTTCCCTCTTCCGACACCTATATTGCCAAGGATTCTGCCATCAATGACGAGATTGACAAGCTCCGTCTTTCTGCTACAGCAGCTATGTCCGAAAGGAAGGACGTTATTATCATATCCTCTGTTTCCTGCATCTATGGACTTGGCTCTCCTCAGGAGTTTCAGGACATGATGATTTCACTCCGCCCAGGCATGACTAAGGACAGGGATGATGTTATACGGGAATTGATTGATATTCAATACACCAGAAACGAGATGGACTTCCACCGCAGCACCTTCCGCGTCCGCGGTGACACACTTGAGATTTTCCCTGCGAACAGCTCAGATACCGCTATAAGAGTAGAATTTTTCGGAGATGAGATTGACCGTATTTCGGAGATTGATGTCCTTACCGGAGAAATCAAGTGTCAGCTTGCACATATTGGCATTTTCCCGGCTTCTCACTATGTAGTTCCCGGGGAGCAGATCCAGAAGGCAGCTATTGCTATTGAAGAAGAGTTAAAGGAGCGGGTAGATTATTTCAAAAGTGAGGATAAGCTTCTTGAAGCCCAACGAATCTCCGAACGTACTAACTTCGATATAGAAATGATGAAGGAAACTGGTTTCTGTTCCGGCATCGAGAACTACTCCCGTCATCTTTCCGGACTGGAACCCGGACATCCACCTTATACTTTGCTTGATTATTTCGGAGATGACTTTTTGCTCATTATAGACGAGTCACATAAGACTGTCCCTCAGGTTGGTGCCATGTACGCCGGCGACCAGAACCGGAAGCAGACTCTGGTAGACTATGGTTTCCGCCTTCCTTCAGCCAAGGATAACCGTCCTCTGAGTTTTCAGGAGTTTGAGAATAAACTTGATCAAGTCCTGTTTGTATCTGCCACCCCTGGTGATTACGAATACGGCCATGAACTCCTTCGTGCAGAGCAGATTATCCGTCCCACCGGTCTTCTGGATCCGAAGGTTGAGGTGCGTCCTGTAGAGGGACAGATTGATGACCTTATTTCCGAAGTAAATAAAGAAACGGCCCGGAAGAATAAAGTTCTGATCACCACCCTTACCAAGCGAATGGCAGAGGATCTCACACAATACATGAAGGATGTAGGAATCCGTGTACGATATCTCCATTCAGATATTGATACTTTGGAGCGGGCAGAAATCATTCGTGACATGCGTCTTGATGTATTTGATGTGCTTGTGGGCATCAACCTTCTGCGAGAGGGCCTTGATATCCCGGAGATCACCCTGGTTGCCATTCTTGATGCAGATAAAGAAGGCTTTCTTCGTTCTGAAACCTCCCTGATCCAGACCATCGGCCGTGCTGCCCGTAACAGTGAAGGGCATGTTATCATGTATGCAGATGTAATGACTGATTCTATGCGAAATGCTATTGATGAAACCAACCGACGCCGCGAAATCCAGGAAGCTTATAATGAAGAGCATGGCATAACACCTACTACTATTAAGAAAGCAGTCCGTGATCTGATCGCAGTTTCCAAGGCAGTCGCTGAAACTGAAGTGAAGCTGAAGAAGGATCCGGAATCCATGAGTGGTAAGGAGCTGAAGAATCTGATCTCCCAGTTAGAGAAACAAATGCGCCAGGCCGCTGCGGATCTGAATTTCGAACAGGCAGCAGAGCTGCGTGATAAAATGATCGAATTGAAAAAAAATCTTGCAGAAATAGAAAAATAAACCTTATCCTCTCCTCTATTCTGAACTAAAAAAGCCCGGATAAGATAACTAAAGAGTATTTTCGAATAACTCTATAGTATCTTATCCGGACTAATGCGTTAAAATTTATTTTACTGCAGCCTGTCTGCCAAACAGAGTATCTTTATATTTGGAAAGTGCACTGAGAAGCACCATACCAAAAATTCCACAGGAAATCACCTCTCCAGCACCTACTGTCAGCATCATAAACGGAATCGGAAGATTAACTCCGTATCCATAACGAAGCACAAACGGTACCAGAACTGCATTCGCTACAATAGGTGGAACCGGTGCAAGCCATTTATTGCTGTTGCGAAGCTTATAAGTAAACACAGCTCCAATGAGAGTAGCAATACTGCCAAATGCAATATCCAGAGGAATAGCACCTCCAAGAAGGTTCGCAAGGATACAGCCTACAAAGAGACCGGGAATGGCAGCTGGTGTAAAAAACGGAAGAATGGTCAGGGCTTCAGAAATCCGGGCCTGAATCTCTCCATAGCTAAACGGTGCAAACACCAGTGTCAGTACAACATAGACAGCCGCGATCAGCGCTGCCTGTACAAGAAACAGGGTACTCTTGTTTTTCATATTCATTTTTCTCCTTTAGTTTTGTTTTACGAGTGGAAGGTCACGAACACTCGATTCATTTTCGCGCTGCAATGAGTCAAGCGGCCATGCTTGCATGGACATTTGACGAATGCCGCGGAGGCATATACCGGAAGGTATATGGCCTACGCCGGGAATCGGCGGAAAAGCCACTTAAGACCTTATTTTTATGGGCTTTTCAACGGAGGTGAGTATAGCATATCCAGAAGAAAAATGCAACATTTTCTTCAATATCTTCTTCTCCATTCTGGAAACCTGCACCTGGGATATTCCCAGCCTTTTCGCCACTTCTGTCTGAGTCATATCCTGAAAATACCGGAATACGATCAGCTTCCGTTCCTCTCCCTCCAGTTTTTCCAGAAGCTCATCCAGGAAAATCCTGTCCAAAAGCTTTTCCTGTTGATTTTCTTTTTCCGGAAGCCTGTCCACAAGCTGTAATTCCGTTCCATCCCCCTGATACACAGTCCGGTAAATGGATTCCACCTCTGATGCAGCCTCCATAGTCATGGCAAGCTCCTCAACCGGTATATGCAAAGCCTCTGAAAGCTCCCTCATATCCGGCTCTCTTCCAAGCCTGTGCTCCATTTCCTCTTTTATTTTACATACCTTATACTGATTTTCTTTTATAGAACGGCTTACCTTCAGGATTCCGTCATCCCGAAGAAACCGCTTAATCTCGCCTATGATCATGGGCACTGCATAAGTAGAAAATTTCACCTGGAAATCTGGATTAAAATTGTCAATTGCTTTTAAAAGACCAATACTGCCAATCTGAAAAAGATCCTCCAGTTCCACTCCTCTTCCCAGAAATCGTCTGGTCACACTGTACACCAGCCCTATATTTTCCGCAAACAACGTATCTCTTGCCTCTTTATCCCCCTGGTGAATTCTCCCAATGAGAGCAAGAGTATGATCCATGTTTCCTCCTGGTCAAATTCCGATTTTTTTGCTCATATGAACACAGGTACCTTTTCCCACCTGTGAGGTCACCTTCACCTGATCCATAAAGGCTTCCATAAAGGTAAATCCCATGCCGGATCTGTCCTGATCTGCCCTTGTAGTATAAAGTGGCTCCATAGCTTTCTCTACATCAGGGATTCCCACCCCTGTATCCTCAATATCCAGATAGATAGTCCGCTTTTTGCGGGTACACTTCATCCGGATCTTATGTACCTCCCCGCCATACCCATGAATGATACAATTTGTCACCGCCTCTGATACTGCTGTTTTCAAATCTGACACCTCCTCCAATGTAGGATTCAACTGAGTACAAAAAGCTGCTGCCGTTACTCTTGCAAGACCTTCATTTTCCGGCCTGCTGTCAAAAATAATCTCCATTTCATTAGAATTTTCCATCATACTCCCCTCCCCTGAAGCTGCGATCCACCCTCGTCTCTTTCTAATTCCACAAACCGGCTCACACCAGACAGACGCAAAAGCTTCTCAATATAACTACTTACATGACAGACCTTCATACATCCCGACCGCATACCTAGTGCCCTGTATCGTCCCATGATCAGACCTACCCCGGAGCTATCCATAAAAATCGTATCCTCAAAATCAAAACAAATAGTTCTAATATATATTTTTCCCATAATACGGTCTGTTTCCCGACGGATCAGGTCTGAAGACGGATGATCCAGTTCTGCCGGAAGCTTCACATTCAGGCAGGTTCCCTGGGTTTCAAAAACTGGTCTCATGCATAAATTCCCCCTCATTCATTATTTTTAGGTCTTTCGCACTATCGGCATTCCTGATACAAGCTTATGTTTTCCACGCAAAAAGGGATGTGCACACACATGCACATCCCCGGTTCAGAGGTTCCTCTTAATTGTATTTTCTGATTCTTCCATTAATAATACTGGAAGTCACCATTCTCATCATAATATCCGTTCTCCTCGCTGTAATCAGAATAGTCTGATTCATCATACCCACCAGATCCGGATTCATCATAATAAGATGTATCATAATCTGAGCTGTCAGCTCCACTGTCAGTTCCACTGTCATCACTGCTTCCTGAAGCCCCCGAAGTCTCATTTCCTTCAGAAGTCTCCTCTCCAGAGATTCCAGTCACACCTGTAGCGGAACAGATGGTATTATAAATTCCCTTTACATCGTCTGTGAGCTGATTCTCATACACCTTCTGTATTTCCAGTGCTGCGGCATCATATTCATTCTGTGTATAAGCCGCATAGGCATTAAGAAGAGCCTGATAACTGGCACTCTTCTTCTGTTCAGAAGACAGCTGCTGGGTAATCTCCTCTGCAACATCCCCTGACTCCTTCGCCTCTCCCTGCGCTTTGAAAAGCTCTGCACCCTGACTTGCCAGAGATTCGCTGTACTTCACGATCTGCTGATTAGCTTCACGATAAATCCCCTGCTTAATAGCAGGCACAGCAAGCAGCCAGAAGGCAGCTGCACCGGCAGCCACACCGGCCATAAGCGTCACAAACAGGGATATCCTGGAATTTTCCCTGTAAACAGCGGGCTGGACCAAAACACTTCTGGAAACCTCATCTGAAGCCTCTGATCCTCCCTTTGCACCAAACAGACCTTTTTTCTGCTTCTCAAGTCTGGTAGTTACACCGGTTCTCTCATCTACCTCCCGCAGAAAGCGTAAGGTAGTAGTATTAGTCTTATCAATACGTGCAGCCTTCTTCAGTATTCTCCTGGCCTTGCCCCAGTCATGATTCTTCATGTATATCAAAGCCAGCAGATGATATCCCTTGATCAGCTTGGTATTCTGCGCCAGAATTTTCCGAAGCTGGATAGCTGCCATATCCTCATGGCCTTCCCTGCACAGAGCCAGCGCATTATTATATTTCCGGATAGTCTCATTAATGGCATCCAGTTTATTGGAATTAGCCTGGAGACGATTGATGTATTCATTTGCAATATTGCGGGTAGGCTGAAGATTCTTGCTGATCACCCACTCGCTAAGAGCAGCAACCACCTCTCCCATTTCAAAATACACCAGGCCAAGAAGATTCCGGGCCTGTATATTTCTCTTGTTAAAGGTAAGGCTCTGCTTCAGACAGTTAACAGCTCCTGAAAGGTCACGGATACTGGCCTTCTCCAAGCCCTGATTATAATAAAGTCTGGAAAGATACTCCACCTTTTTCTGGATCAGGACGTTACACCCGCAATGAGGACAGTAATCCAGGTCCTTATCTGCCAGGAACGCACCGCAATTCATACAGTTCATTAAGTATCTCCTATTCTATTTCATCCTGCGTCCGCTCTTGGACTCTCTCAGCATCTCCTGAAGAATGTCAAGAATATCGGTCAGTTCTCTGTCATAAATAGCACCCTCTGCATCTGTCACATCCAGACAGGGCTCAAATTTCTTCAGTTCCTCTTCGTAATCGATCATAAAATTCCTCCATAATTTCCAGAAAAGGGAAAGCTTCTTAAATATGCATTAATTTTATCTGTTTTCCTTTTTCTGTAAAAGAGCTTTAATCTCTCCCACCAGATAAAGGGATCCCACGCAAAACAGCATTCCATCCTCTCCCTTAGCCTGATTCGCCATATAAAAGGCTTCTTCAATATTATCAGAATTTCCTACATCTTTACAACCCTCTTTACGGAAAATCTCTGCCAGCTGTGCTGATGGCACCTCGCGATATCCACCAACCTCAGTGGTCACAACCTTCCTGAACTTGATTCTGCTGCAGATCGTATGGATCATATCCTGATAATCCTTATCATTCACTGCTGAAAATAAAAGTGTCAGTGGATATTCCTCCTGGAAACGCTCTGCTGTCTCCACAAATCTGCGGACTCCATCCTCATTATGCGCGCCATCCACGATCACACCTGGCAAAATAGTCTCCATTCTGCCCTGCCATCTGGTATTCTTAATTCCGGCCTGCAGCTTATCCATAGCTACCGGAATCTGATTCTTCAACACCTCCATGGTAGTAAGTGCCAAAGAAGCATTCATCACCTGATACCATGCAATAAAAGGAATATGGAATACAGCATCTTTGTAATAGCTATCCTCCAGAGAAAAATCGATGCCATCCTTATTATTTCCCAGCACCTTCGCCTCGTTCTGGAGCACCTTATATGCCGGACTTCCAAGCTCCTTCGCTCTTGCTGCGATCACCTCTGCTGCTTCCGGATCATTTCCATCATAGATTACCGGAACACCAGGAACAATGATTCCAGCCTTCTCCCCTGCGATTTCCCGTACCGTATTTCCCAGAAACTGCATATGATCCAGACTGATGGAAGTAATAACACAGGCTGCCGGATCCTCTACAGCTGTGGTAGCGTCCAGCCTTCCTCCCAGTCCTGTCTCCAGAGTCACATAATCTACACCAGCTTCAGCGAAGATCACCATTCCCATAAGAAACAGCATCTCAAAATAAGTAGGGTGATAGCTTCCCTCTGCCACAAGCTCATCTGATAAAGCCTTCACTCTCTCAAAAGCCTTAAGAAAAGTATCGTCATCAATATTCTCCTCATTAATCTGAAATCTCTCATTAATCTTCACAAGATGAGGAGAGGTGAACAATCCGCAGGAATATCCTCCTTCTCTTAAAATTGAAGTAAGGAACGCACAGGTACTGCCTTTACCATTAGTTCCCGCAACATGTATCACCTTAAACTTCTTCTGTGGATTCCCAAGCCTTCTCAGACACTCCTTGGTATGATCCAGGCTGTTCTTCGTGGTAAACTTAGGAGTTTCCTCAATATAAGCAACCGCTTCCTCGTAATTCATAGTCTCAACCACCATTTATCTGTTATATTTCGTTTATTATGATACCAGTGTCAACAGGTCAAAAAGCTGTTCGTGCTTGCACGATAAGGCTTTCGAACTTGGGACACGCCAAATATGAGAAAGCAGCGATTTACGCAGTAAATCAGCGGATTTCGAATATTTGGAGGATTGCGGGAGCAGCGTAGCTGCGTAGCAATCCGG
>CAKRVL010000107.1 GCA_934408705.1 uncultured Blautia sp.
GGAAATGCGAAGCGAAGCAGAGCATTGCATATTTCCGATACGCAAACGTAGCGAAGCGGAGTTCGCGGTTCCCGCAAAAGCAAGGTGGAGGAAGAAAAAATGAACTATCAGGAATGCCGTGCCTATATTGATGATTCGGCGAAATACGGTTCCGTGCTGGGACTTGATAATATGATTGAAATGATGAAACGGCTTGGAAATCCCCAGGACGGGCTGCCATATGTTCACGTAGCCGGAACCAATGGAAAGGGCTCGGTGATTGCATATTTATACACTACACTGACAAGAGCCGGTTATAAGGTGGGCAGATACATATCTCCAACCCTTTATTCTTACAGAGAACGTCTGGAGATTGCCGGTGAGAAGATTTCCCGGGAGAAGTTTGCAGAACATGTAACGAAAATTGCCCGGATAATTGAGGAGATGACAGAAGCAGGTCTTAATCATCCAACTCCTTTTGAAATTGAGACTGCAGCTGCATTTTTATATTTTAAGGAAGAAAACTGCGATCTGGTCCTTCTGGAGACCGGAATGGGCGGCAATCTGGATGCCACCAATATAGTGAAGAGTACCAGACTGGCTGTGCTGGTTTCTATCAGTATGGATCATATGTCATTTCTTGGAAATACCCTTGGAGAAATAGCAGAAAAGAAAGCGGGAATCATTAAGCCGGGCTGTCATGTAGTGACTACAAAGCAGGAGGCAGAAGCTGCCCGGGTAATTGCAGATACCTGCAAAGAGCTTCAGGTACCCTGTGTGGTATCTGATCCTAATGAAGCAATACTGGAAAAAGAGAGCGTATTTGGACAAAGCTTTTCTTATAAAGGAGAAAGCTTTGAGATTTCCCTCGCAGGTGTTTACCAGAAGGAAAATGCAGTTCTGGCATTAAATGCCCTGGAGGAATTGGATAAGCTTGGCTGGCATACCACTATGGAACAGCGAAAAGACGGACTTTTTCATACGAATTGGACAGGAAGATTTACTCCTGTCTGCCGTAAACCCCTTTTTATCGTAGACGGTGCCCATAACGCAGACGCAGCAGATAAGATGGCAGAGTCCATCAGGCATTACTTTAATGGTAAAAAACTGATCTTCATTATGGGTGTTTTTGCAGACAAAGAATATGATCTTGTTCTTGAAAAAACGGCTCATTTCGCAGAGAAAATATATACGATAGAGACACCGGATAATCCTCGTGCACTGCCTGCGTGGGAACTGGCAAAGGCAGCCCGGGTGTATAATTCCAGTGCAGAGAGTACAAAAAGCATTACAGACGCTGTGGAAAAGGCTCTTGCATATGCGGGGGATGATGAGAACAGCGTAATCCTTGCCTTTGGATCCCTTTCTTTTATTGGGGAACTGACAAGGGTTGTAGAAGAAAAATGTGAAAAATAAAAAGTGTTGCAGACAGACATAATTGAGAATACAGGAAACAGAGAGGAAGCAATATGACAGATTTGCTGGAATGCAGACAGAAAATAGATGAAATAGACAGTCAGATAGTGGAGCTTTTTGAGAAGCGGATGAAGGTTTGTGAGGATGTTGCCAGATACAAGATCCACACAGGCAAGAAGGTTCTGGATCCGGAGCGAGAGCATGCCAAGCTGGAGGACATCAGGAAAAAGGCACACGGTGAATTTAATCAGCTTGGGGCACAGGAGCTTTTTCAGCAGATCATGGCTATCAGCAGGAAGCGCCAGTATCAGCTTCTTACAGAATATGGCCCGAAGGAAGAGGAAGATTTTCAGATGGTGGATAAGCTTCCCAGAAACAACGTGACCGTTGTTTTTCAGGGGGTGGAAGGGGCGTATAGCTATGGTGCCATGCGTGCCTATTTCCAGGAGGATATTAAGAGCTACCATGTGAAGCAGTTCAGAGATGCAATGGAAGAAGTGGCAGCCGGAAGGGCAGATTATGCAGTCCTTCCTATAGAGAATTCTACTGCTGGTATTGTGGCGGATATTTATGATCTTTTGACCGAATATAATTTGTTTATCGTGGGAGAACAGGAGCTGAAGGTAGAGCATGTGCTGCTGGGGCTGCCAGAGGCAGAGCTTTCGGATATAACCTGTGTTTATTCCCATCCCCAGGGACTTGCACAGTGCAAGGAATATCTGGAGGTCCACAGAGAATGGAAAACAAAAGATGTAAGCAATACAGCGGCTGCTGCAAAGAAGATCAGTGAGGAGAAGGATAAGACTCATGCAGCTATTGCAAGCAGAGATGCAGGAGAGTTTTATGATCTGAAAATTCTTGCTGAGAATATCTGCAAAAATGACAGTAATGTAACCAGATTTATTATTCTGGCGAAGAAACCTGTTTATGAAAATAATGGTTCCAGGATCAGCGTGTGCTTTGAGGCCCGTCATGAGAGCGGAACATTATATAATGTACTTTCACATATGATCTATAATGGTCTGAACATGACTAAGATTGAGTCCCGCCCTATTTCAGGCAAAACCTGGGAATATCGTTTCTTCGTGGATTTTGAGGGAAATCTGCGCGACAGTGCAGTGAAGAATGCGCTTAGAGGCATGGAAGCGGAAACCAGTTATTTGAGAATTCTTGGAAATTATTAAAAAATGACCAAAGAATTTAAGAAGATTTAATCTTCACTTAATATAAGATATGTAATATTGGAAAACGGTTGCAATTATAAGCTGGGATTTTGGAGCTGCAGCTTGTAATTGCTTTACAGAACTGAGAGGAAACAAAAATGGCAAGAACAGAAGAGTGTATTCTTTACCGTGACTTTGAGAACGGTGAGATATTGAGTACAATGACATCATTGATGAACAGCTATGAGACTGGTGAGGCGGCTTTTGAGAATCGCAAGGAGGAGTTTTTCCATATGGCAGGCAGCCTGGTGGAAATGGCAGGAATGTATGGGTTTTCCGGAAATCTGTGGCACACTTATCTGACACAGCTTTTGGTAAACCATGAGAATGCATTTAGCACTGCTTCCGAGATCAGGGGAAGTGTGGAGGGAAGTATTAACCATCTGGCACTTCATGATTTTGAGATTTTTAAAGAGCTTTATGACTTTGATCTTGCTGTTTTTGACAAGGCTTTTGGGACAGACTGTGCGGATTTTCTTTGTAATTACGTGAATACGGGCTGTAACAGTAAGGTGTATAACCAGCGCATCTGCGACCGGATCTGTGATATGAGCAGGATGCTGGCAAAGGCCTCCACAGTGGAAGAATTTATGGCGGATATGGTGCAGTTTTATAAGGATTTCGGTGTAGGTAAGCTTGGCCTGAACAAAGCGTTCCGTATTGAGCATGGCAGGGATGGCAGGCCGGTGATCGCGCCTATCACCAGAATTGCACATGTGAATCTGGATGATCTGGTTGGATATGAGCTTCCCAAGCAGAAGCTGATCGAGAATACAGAGGCTTTTGTAAAAGGCCGAAAAGCCAATAACTGCCTTCTTTTCGGTGATGCCGGAACAGGTAAATCTTCCAGCATCAAGGGCATCCTGAACCGTTATTATGATGATGGTCTTAGGATTATTGAGGTATATAAGCATCAGTTCCAGGATCTGAATGATGTGATCGCTCAGATCAAGAACCGTAATTATAAGTTTATTCTGTACATGGATGATCTTTCCTTTGAGGAATTTGAAATTGAATATAAATATCTGAAAGCGGTGATCGAGGGTGGTCTGGAGAAAAAACCGGATAATATCCTGATCTATGCGACAAGTAACAGACGTCATCTTGTACGTGAGAAATCAGGAGACAAGCTGGAGGTGGCTGATGATGAAGATCTGCATTCCTCCGACACTGTTCAGGAGAAGCTGTCCCTGGTTTATCGTTTTGGTGTGCGTATTTATTTCGGTGCACCAAACAAGAAGGAATTCCAGAAGATTGTTACTACTCTGGCTGAGCGTTATGGCGTTACAATGCCGACAGAGGAGCTTCTTCTGAAGGCCAATGCCTGGGAGCTTTCCCATGGCGGTCTGACAGGAAGAACAGCACAACAGTTTATTGATCATATTCTGGGCACAAGTGAAGAAAAACCTTGACAGGAGGGGGAAAGTATGGCAGTGACCACATTTGCGGCAATTGATATCAGTTCTTATGAAATCACTATGAAAATTTTTGAATTTTCCAAAAAAAATGATTTTCGGACTGTAGATGATATCCGGTACCGGCTGAATCTTGGAGTGGGAGTATACTCCGGGGGAAACATTGAGGTAGATAAGGTTGATGCAATTTGTGAAGTTCTTAACGATTTTAAGAGGATCATGGCCGAGTATGGCGTAAAGGAATATCGTGCCTGTACCACCAGTGTTTTCCGCGAGATGAAGAATCCGATCATTATTATTGAGCAGATTTACAGAAGAAGCGGAATTCACGTAGAGGTTTTAAGTAATGCAGAACAGCATTTCCTGGGGTATAAATCTATTGCGGCTATTGAGAATGGCTTCAAGAAAATGATTCAGAAGGGAACTGCCATTCTGGACGTAGGTGGTGGAAATCTGCAGATTTCGCTGTTTGATAAGGATGCTCTTGTAACTACCCAGAGCCTGAAGATGGGAAGCGTCCGTATTCGTCAGCGCTTAAAGGAATTGGAGAAAACAAACACCAATTATGCACAGCTGGTAGAAGAATTTATCCGCAACGACCTCACAGGCTTCAAGCGGCTTTATCTGAAGGACCGGGATATTAAGAATGTGATCCTCATGGGAGATTTCCTTACTGAGACGATTTTCCGTGAAGAGAGACAGGATAATATTATTAAAAGAACAGAGTTTGAGAAACGTTATGAGAATACTGTTTACAAGAACGAGGAGACTTTGGCAGAGGAAATGGATATTGATCTGGAGTACGCTGCTTTGATCGTGCCTACTATGGTTATCTGCAAGAATTTTATGGATCTTTTCAACGCAGAAGCTTTGTGGATGCCAGGAGTTTCTCTTCTTGACGGTATTGCCTATGATTTCGGGGAAAAGAAGAATTTCATAAAGAGTGTACACAATTTTGAAAATGATATTCTGGTGGCGTCACGGAATATTGCAAAAAGATATTCTACCGGAAAGGATCATATAAAGGGGACTACAGACCTTGCACTGGCAATTTTTGACAGCATGAAAAAGGTTCACGGAATGGGTGACAGAGAACGGCTGCTTCTTCAGATCGCTGTACAGCTTCATGATTGCGGAAAATATATCAGCATGGGCGATGTGGCTGAGTGCTCTTATCAGATCATTATGGCTACAGAGATTATCGGACTTTCCACAGAAGAACGCCAGATCATTGCAAATGCTGTGCGCTATAATACCACGGAATTTGTTTATTACCAGGAAATTGCAGGGGAGAGCGGAATGGATCGTTCTGTTTATCTCCTTATCGCTAAGCTGACTGCTATTCTCCGCATTGCAAATGCCATGGATCGCAGTCATTATCAAAAGGTCAAAAATATGAAGGCAGTGCTTAAGGACAGGATCCTGCTTCTTACTGTAGATTCAGAACAGGATATTTCACTGGAGCTTGGACTTCTTATGGATAAAGTTGAATTTTTTGAAGAGGTATTTGGTATCCGTCTGGTGTTCAGACGTAAGAGAAAAGTGTGAGGAGGGGCACAATGGATCTGAAAAATTTTGAAAAACCGGAATATTTTGTGAACAGGGAGTTGAGCTGGCTGAAGTTTGATGACCGTGTTCTTTCAGAAGCAAGAGATAAAAGCCTGCCATTATTTGAACGGCTGAAATTTACCAGCATTGTATCTTCCAACCTGGATGAGTTTTATATGGTGCGTGTGGCTTCCTTGAAGGATCAGGTTCATGCAGGATATGAGAAAACGGATATTGCAGGGATGAGTCCAAAGGAGCAGCTGAAGGAAATCAGTGCCCAGACTCATGAGCTGGTTCGCTCTCAGTACAGCACCTTGAATCGTTCCCTTCTTCCATCATTGGAAAAAGTGGGACTTCATCTGGTAATGGGCCATGAGAAGTTAAATGAGGAGCAGCAGGAGTATGTAGATCGTTATTTTGAGGACAATGTTTATCCGGTACTCACACCTATGGCTATGGATTCCTCCAGACCGTTTCCTCTGATCCGTAACAAAACACTGAATATCGGTGCCCTGATTTCCAAAAAGGATAAGAAAAAGGGTAAAGAGGTGCTGGTGTTTGCTACAGTGCAGGTGCCATCTGTGCTTCCCCGTGTTATTGTCATCCCTTCTGAGAATATTGGGGATACTACAGTTATTCTTTTGGAAGAAATTATCGAGCGTAATATTGACAAGCTTTTCCTGGGCTATGATGTGGTTTGTGCGCATCCTTATCGTATTATGAGAAATGCAGACCTTTCTATAGATGAGGATGGTGCGGAGGATCTTCTGGTAGAGATCCAGAAGCAGCTGAAAAAGCGTCAGTGGGGCGAGGTGATTCGCCTGGAGGTTGAAGATAAGACGGATTCCAGACTTCTTGGTATTCTGAAAAAAGAATTTGAGATTAAAGAAGAGGATATTTTCTATATTAATGGGCCGCTGGATCTTACCATGCTGATGAAGGTTTACGGACAGGAGGGCTTTGAACATTATAAGGAGCCGAAATATACACCTGCTGTAGTGCCGGCGTTTGTAGATCCCGGTAAGGATGTTTTTCAGGTGATCCGCGAGGGTGATGTGTTCCTTCATCATCCATATATGAGCTTTGATCCTGTAGTGAACTTTGTCCGTCAGGCAGCTAAGGATCCGGATGTACTTGCGATTAAGCAGACCTTATATCGCGTCAGTGGAAATTCCCCTATTATTGCGGCACTTGCACAGGCAGCAGAGAATGGCAAGCAGGTTTCTGTTCTGGTGGAACTGAAGGCGCGTTTTGATGAAGAGCATAATATTGTGTGGGCGAAGATGTTGGAAAAAGCTGGCTGCCATGTTATCTATGGTCTGGTGGGCCTGAAAACACACAGTAAGATCACCCTTGTAGTCCGCCGTGAGGATACAGGAATCCGCCGTTATGTTCATCTGGCCACTGGTAACTATAATGATTCTACTGCCAAGCTTTATACAGACTGTGGTATTTTTACCTGTGATGAGCGCTTCGGTGAGGATGCAACGGCAGTGTTTAATATGCTTTCCGGATATTCTGAGCCAAAGAGCTGGAACCGCCTGATCGTGGCACCGATATGGATGAAGGACCGTTTCCTTAAAATGATCGAAAGAGAAGCGGAGCATGCGAAAAAGGGAATGCCGGCTATGATTGTAGCGAAGATGAATTCTCTTTGCGATCCGAAGATCATAGCAGCACTATATCATGCCTCTTCCTGTGGCGTACAGATTCACCTGCTGATCCGCGGCATCTGCTGTCTGAGAGTTGGCGTGCCGGGAGTAAGTGAGAATATTCATGTACGCTCTATTGTGGGAAATTTTCTGGAGCACAGCCGCATTTTCTATTTTCACAATGGAGGCAGCGATGAAATTTATATGGGTAGTGCAGACTGGATGCCCCGTAATCTGGATCGCCGCGTGGAGATTGTTTTCCCAGTTGAGGACGAACAGATCAAGAACGAGATCAAGCATATCCTGGATCTGGAATTCCGTGATAATGTGAAAGCACACCTCCTTCAGGCAGATGGAACTTACGAGAAGCAGGACAAGAGAGGAAAGCTGCTTATCAATTCTCAGATGGAATTTTGTAAAGAAGCTACCGAAAAAGCACAGGCTTTGAAGAAAAAAGAAAAGCATGAGAATTCCCGTGTATTTATTCCGGCAGAACCGGCAGAGGATATAGAATAAAAAATCTGAGCGTAGAATGGTTCCGGTACCACAGAGTAGAAAAAAGTAACTGCTCTGTGGTACTTTTTATCACACAAAAAAACTTCCGAATCACTTCGGAAGTTCCTAGCAGCCAGTACGAGAATCGAACTCGTGTTTTCGCCGTGAGAG
>CAKRVL010000108.1 GCA_934408705.1 uncultured Blautia sp.
ATTAAATGGCAGGCGATACTACTTCGGATGAAACCGTTCCCTCCGCGTATATATGAACGGATCATATTCTACCCCGGGGTAGCATCGCTCCCTCTTAAACAGCAATTAGAATTCAGTAACCGCAATGGCGGTATTTTTTTTACGATTTTTTAATAGGATTAAGCAAATAGCGAAGGAAAAAGTGGATATTTGCCTGCTGTAAAAAGGTAGATGGTCAAGAAGAGGAGAGAATATGGAGAAAAAATATTGGGAAGATAAAGAATACTCTTATTTCAGCCATAAAAAATGTGAATTTTTCCCTTGTCATAAGGGTGCAGATCCGGATGATTTTAATTGTCTGTTCTGTTATTGTCCTCTTTATGCACTAGGGGATAAGTGTGGTGGGAATTTTCGATATAATGAAAAGGGCTTTAAAGATTGTACCAACTGTCAGCTTCCTCATAAACGGAAAAATTATGGATATGTAACAGGTAAATATCAGGAATTGGCAGAAATGATGCAGAAGGTAAGAATGACAGAATATCCTGCAAATGAAATAAATGAAGAATAAAAGACTCTCCCGAACATATGACGGAACCAGAATTGCCTGCTTCGCATATGCGGGAGAGTTTTTGCTATGAGAAAATGTTTGGTTATCTGATGCTAAGAAGCATTTTTAGTTTTGGTATCTGGTTGTTAAGAATCAGACTTTCGGGAAACATGGCTTCGTGGACAAAATCAGCTGCGTAAGTGAAATCTCCAATATGCTCAGCTCCGTGGCTGTCACTGGAAAGGACAATGGGAACCAGATATTTCCGGCAGTAACTCAAAATCTGTGCACAATTCACATGAGTATCACCACGATAACCATAAGGCGCCAGAGAAGCTTCGTTGATTTCCAGAATCACTCCGTTTTCGCCGGCTGCTTTTATAACAGCAGCGTAATCTATGGCGTATTGGGGATTATCAATATGCCCAAGAAGCTTTACTACTGGATTTTTCATTGCATTTATAAGTGCTGCTGTATTTTCCTCACAGGTGCCCGGTCGGAAATTCTGGCAGTGCATACTGGCAATTGCGTAGTCCAGCTTATTAAGCAATTCCTGTTCTAGATCAACCTTACCATCTGTATTAAGAATATTCAATTCTACTCCATATAATAATTCTACGCCAAAACGCTTCCGCGGTGAATAAGTCAGACTGCGAAAATAAGATGAAGTTCCGGCGGCAAGTGTGGCGGGGCCGTGGTCTGTGATTCCAAGAAGCTTCAGTCCCTTTTTGGCGGCAATCTTTGCCATATCACTAATTGTACAGCTTGTGCCGTGTCCGCTGGCAATGGAATGGGTATGTATATCAGAAAGATACATATAAATCATCTCCTTTTGTTCCAGTATGACAGAGGGGCAAAAACATGTCAACTGTAAAATGTAAGAAAAAGGCAGAAACAAATAAAAACAACATTAAAACACAAGAGAAACCACATAAAATATGATGATAACTGTTGCTTTTTGTTGACATGAGAGAAAGAGAACGATATAATTATAGGAAGGAAAATAATTGTATAAGAAACTATTTCAGTGAAATTATTGGCTTTATAACAGGAGGTAAAGATGGGATACACAGATAATATGTCTCCGGAAATGAAACAGCGAATTGTGCAGGAACTGGTTCCGGGGAAGCAGATTTCTCTTGCACATATCATTGCCAATCCGGATAAGATTTTGTACACTAAGCTGGGCCTGGATCCATCTCTGGATTATTCCAGAGCAGCTATTGGTATTATGACTGTAAGTCCTGCCGAGACAGCGATTATCATGGCTGATATCGCGATGAAATCCTCTGGTATTGAATTAGGGTTTGTGGATCGTTTCAGTGGAAGTCTGATCATCACCGGCACTGTGTCAGAGGTTGAAGCATCTATTAATGCGATTATGGATTATGTAGGTAATAAGCTTGATTTTACCCTATGTCCGATTACAAGGACCTGATGCTATATGAAAAAGCTTGTTCTTATCGGTCGCAGTGAGGCAGGAAAAACTACTCTGACTCAGGCGCTGCGCGGCGAAAAAATACACTATCATAAAACACAGTACGTAAATAATTTTGATGTGATCGTTGACACACCGGGAGAGTATGCACAGACTAAAGGTTTGGGACATGCGCTGGCGTTATATACATATGAATCGGATGTGGTTGGACTCCTGGTTTCTGCGACGGAGCCATACTGCCTTTTCCCACCATGTATTACGTGTATGGCGAATCGTGAGGTGGTAGGAATCGTCACCAAGATTAATGATCCGGATGCTAATGTGAAGCTGGCTACATCGTGGTTGCAGCTTGCCGGTTGTAAGAAGATTTTTTATGTGGATTCCAAGAAACAGGAAGGGATTCCGGAGCTTCTGGAGCATCTCAGGGAAGATGGGGATGTAATGCCATGGGAAGAATCATAGTTATAAGAGTTAAGAAAAATCTTCAGTAATCTGCAGAAAAGATTGCTGGAGATTTTTTTATAGCGGAAACAAGAAATGCAAATAGAGCGCGAAATGAAAACAAACTGGAAAATGTGGGAAAACCATAAAAACCAAGAAAAACAACATGTTAATCTCCTAAAAAATCCACACAAAACAACATAAAACAACAAAAAGAGCTTGACTTATTGTGTGGAATGGTGTACACTAACATCATATCCATAAAAGTAACAGGCTGACTATGCTCAGCCGTAATAAGTTACCCGGTGCGGTACTATAACATACATAATCCACCGCGCCTGAATGTGCTTAAGGAGGAAAAAAGCATGGTAAACGAATACGAAATCAAAAAACAGATTTGCGACATCGGAAGAAGAATCTATAACCGTAACATGGTTGCTGCAAATGATGGAAACATCTCCGTAAAACTGAATGACAACGAATTCCTTTGCACACCTACTGGTGTATCTAAAGGTTTCATGACTCCAGAGTTCATCTGTAAAGTAGATGCTAAGGGTAACGTTCTTCAGGCTAACCCGGGCTTCAAACCATCATCTGAGATTAAAATGCATATGAGAGTATATGAGAAGAGACCTGATGTAGGATCTGTTGTACATGCTCATCCAATTTATGCAACATCTTTCGCTATCGCAGGTATTCCGCTTACACAGCCGATCATGCCTGAGGCAGTTATCGCTCTTGGATGTGTTCCGATCGCTGAGTACGGTACACCTTCCACAATGGAAATTCCGGATAACCTTGAGAAATATCTTCCATACTTCGATGCAGTTCTTCTTGAGAACCACGGAGCTCTTACATGGAGCACAGACCTGAATGCTGCATACATGAAGATGGAGTCTGTTGAATTCTATGCACAGCTTCTGTATCAGAGCAAGCTTCTTGGAGGCCCGAAGGAATTCGATAAAGAGAACATTAAGAAACTTTATGAGATCCGTCGTAAATTCGGTATGCCTGGAAAACATCCGGCAAGCCTTTGCCAGAACAAAGACGGCGTAAACTGCCATAACTGTGGTGGCGCATGTCACAATGAAGACTACAAACAGTTCCCAGGATATCAGTATGATTTCGTTGGTGGCAACTGTGATGCTCCTGCAGCTGACACAGCTAATGCAGACGCAGAGTTAGTAGCTAAGATCACAAAACAGGTTATGTCTCAGTTAGGACTTAACAAATAATTATAATAGTAAATAACCGCAGTTGTGAAATTAATCGCAACTGCGGAGAACCTTAAAGGAGGAACAATCTCATGCCAATTAGCGAGAGCATGGTACAGGATATTGTACAGGAAGTTATGGCGAAAATGCAGATTGCAGAAGCTCCGGCCGGTAAACATGGAATTTTCCAGGATATGAACGAGGCTATCGAGGCAGCGAAGGCTTCCCAGAAGATCGTCAGGAAAATGTCCTTAGACCAGAGGGAAAAAATTATTACCTGCATTCGAAGAAAAACTAAAGAAAATGCAGAAATCCTTGCACGTATGGGTGTTGATGAGACTGGAATGGGAAATGTAGGAGATAAGATCCTGAAACACCATCTGGTTGCAGATAAGACACCGGGTACAGAAGATCTCAGCACTACAGCATGGTCCGGAGACAGAGGACTTACTCTGATCGAGATGGGACCATTTGGTGTGATCGGAGCGATTACTCCATGTACCAATCCAAGTGAGACAATTCTGTGTAATACAATGGGCATGCTGGCAGGTGGAAATACAGTAGTATTTAACCCACATCCGGCTGCAATCAAGACTTCAATTTATGCGATCAATCTTCTGAACGAGGCATCCCTGGAATCAGGCGGCCCGGATAATATCGCGGTAACAGTAGAGAAGCCTACATTAGAGACAAGTAATATTATGATGAAACATAAAGATATCCCGCTTATTGCAGCAACAGGCGGTCCTGGCGTTGTTACAGCAGTTCTTTCCTCTGGAAAACGTGGAATCGGTGCTGGCGCAGGAAACCCACCTGCAGTTGTAGATGAGACAGCAGATGTAAGAAAAGCTGCTCAGGATATCGTAAACGGATGTACATTCGATAACAACCTTCCTTGTATCGCAGAGAAGGAAATCGTTGCAGTTGCTTCTATCGCAGATGAGCTTATGCATTATCTGGTAAGTGAGAATGATTGTTATCTTGCTTCCAAAGAAGAGCAGGACAAGCTTATAGATGTGGTTCTTGCAGGCGGTAAGCTGAATCGTAAATGC
This sequence comes from uncultured Blautia sp., assembly GCA_934408705.1. GTDB lineage: Bacteria > Bacillota > Clostridia > Lachnospirales > Lachnospiraceae > Blautia_A. The sequence goes on from CAKRVL010000108.1 coordinate 4,675, forward strand.
GTTGGACGTGATGCCAGAACATTGCTTTCCATGATCGGAGTTAATGTTCCTGCAAATATCCGTTGTATCGTATTTGAGGGACCGAAGGAGCATCCACTTATTGCAACAGAGCTTATGATGCCTATTCTTGGTGTTGTAAGAGCGAAAGATTTTGATGATGCAGTAGAGCAGGCTGTATGGCTTGAGCATGGCAATCGCCACTCTGCACACATTCATTCCAAGAACATTGACAATATCACCAAATATGCGAAAGCAATCGATACTGCAATCCTTGTTAAGAACGCACCTTCTTATGCAGCTCTGGGATTCGGTGGAGAAGGCTATTGTACATTTACCATCGCAAGCCGTACCGGTGAAGGTCTTACAAGCGCAAGCACATTTACCAAGAGAAGACGCTGCGTAATGGCAGACAGCCTTTGCATTCGCTAACAGGAGGAAACATTAAAATGGATATGAATAACGTAAATATCGAAGAAATCGTAAAACAGGTTCTTGCTGGTATGGCTGGAACAGCTCCGGCTGCTTCTGCTCCTGCAGCAGCTTCTGCAGCACCTGCTGGTGCTATTCCGAAAACTGCACACGTTGCAGTTCTCACTGAAAAAGAGCATTTTGACATTAAAGAGTATCCGATCCCGGCACTTGGCGATGACGACATCCTTGTTAAAGTTGAAGGCTGCGGCGTTTGCGGTACTGATGCTCATGAATTTAAGAGAGATCCATTTAACCTGATCCCGGTTGCACTCGGACATGAGGGAACTGGTGAGATCGTTGCTATGGGTAAGAATGTTAAGACAGATACAGCTGGAAAACCGGTTAAGATCGGTGATAAAGTTGTTACATGTATGATCTTCAAGGATGATCCTGAGATCACAATGTTTGACCTTAATAAGAAGAATGTTGGTGGAGCTGACGTATACGGACTTCTTCCAGATGATGATATTCATCTTAATGGATGGTTCTCTGATTACATCTTTATCAGAGGCGGAGAGTTCGGAAGCACATTCTTCAACGTAAGCGACCTTGATCTGGATTCCCGTATCCTGATCGAGCCATGTGCAGTTCTTGTACATGCAGTTGAGAGAGCAAAAACAACTGGTATCCTTCGTTTCAACAGCAGAGTTGTTGTACAGGGATGCGGACCGATCGGTCTGATCTGCATCGCAGTTCTTCGTACAATGGGTATCGAGAACATCTGCGCAGTAGATGGAAATCAGCAGCGTCTTGATTTTGCTAAGAGAATGGGCGCTACCATGAGCGTAAACTTCATGGAGCACAAAGGAATCGAAGCACTTTCTGAGGCTGTTAAAGAGCAGTTTGGCGGACATTTTGCAGACTTTGCATTCCAGTGTACTGGTTCACCTGTTGCTCATGCAAACATCTACAAATTCATCCGCAACGGCGGTGGACTTTGCGAGCTTGGCTTCTTCATCAATGGTGGTGATGCTACAATCAATCCACACTTTGATATCTGCTCCAAAGAGATCACAATTGTAGGCTCCTGGGTATACACCTTAAGAGATTACGTTACAACATTTGACTTCCTTAAGAGAGCAAATGCAATCGGACTTCCAATGTCTGAGCTGATCACAGATAAGTATCCGCTTGAGGAAATCAACGAAGCATTAAAGAAAAACCTTGCTATGACCGGTCTTAAGATCGCTGTAGTAAACAAATAATTGCCGGATAAAGGAGAATCAAGATGGCAGAAGCTGTAGGAATCTTGGAGGTGTTCGGACTGGCAACAGCATTTGTGGCGGCCGACGCCGGCTGCAAGGCAGCAAATGTCCATCTGGAGGTTTTTGATAAAAATAAACCTGCAAATGCGGACAGTCTGCCGGTACCGCTCCTTGTCTGCATCAAATTCCGTGGAAGCGTTTCTGATGTAACAGAGGCTGTGGAAGCAGGAATCAGAGTGGCAGAGAGTATGACTGGTGTGGTACAGCACTATGTAATACCAAATCCGGAAACCGGTACACAAAAAATGCTGAAAATCAGCGCACTGGACAAGGATTAATTATTGCGAACCAGTGAAGGAAAGTTTATAATAAAAACGAACAGTCATGCGGAGCATGACAGGTACCTCACAGCAAGTGCGCTGGAGCGTACTTGAAAAGTTGAGATATATCAGGAGGAATTCATTATGGCACAGGAAGCTTTAGGAATGGTAGAAACCAGAGGACTTACAGCTGCAATTGAGGCAGCAGATGCAATGACAAAGGCAGCTGAGGTTGCACTGGTTGGTACAGAGAAAATCGGATCCGGTCTTGTAACTGTTATGGTTCGCGGAGATGTTGGAGCTGTTAAAGCAGCAGTTGAGAGTGGAAGCGCAGCAGCATCCAGACTTGGAGAGCTTGTAGCTACACATGTAATCCCAAGACCTCATACAGATGTGGAGAAAATTCTTCCAAGCATCTAATGAACTAAAAGGAGTTCGCTCATGAGTAAATCATATGGTTTTATTGAAATCACAGGTGTTGTTGCGGCTATGGATGCCCTGGACATTATGTGTAAAACGGCAGACGTTGAGCTGGCGTCATGGGAGCGTAAGCTGGGCGGACGACTGGTGACCATTATTATACAAGGCGATGTGGCAGCTGTGACAGAGGCCGTGGAAGCGGCAGCTGCACAGGCCATTAAGAAACCGGCAAGCTATGCAGTGATTGCCAATCCCCATGAGGAAATCGTCAAAATGGTGGAATTAAGCGCAAGTCGATGGAGAAAGAAAAAGGGGGATGAATAATGGCTGACGAAGAAAAGAAAGAGACAGCAAAAAAAACAGCCCCTAAAAAGGCAGCCGCTCCAAGAAGAACGGCCAGAACAACCAAAGCGAAAGCGGCAGAGGTAAAGACTGAAGAAGTAAAGACCACTGTCGCTGACAAAGAGATTACAGAAACCAGACATATAGAGGCTGAGAAAACAGCAATTCATAAGGAGGAAAAAATCATGACACAGGAAGCATTAGGAATGGTAGAAACCAGAGGACTTACAGCAGCTATCGAGG